>CANIAA010000023.1 GCA_947465255.1 Flavobacteriales bacterium
GGCAAGAAGTGCTTTGGCTTGTAAGGAACGTTGTCCTTGCTGTAAGCTGCAGGCTGGTTGTCTTTGCTGGCGTAGATGCGCAACATCGAGAAGTCGCCCGTGTGACGAGGCCACATCCAGTTGTCGGTGTCGCCACCAAACTTTCCAACGCTCTCGGGCGGGTTACCCACCAAGCGAATGTCGCTAAAGGTTTGGTACACCATCATGTAGTATTCGTTTCCGTAGAAGAATGATTTCACCTCTACTTCGTACTGACCATTGGCGGTGTTAGCAGCAATCAACTCCTTTGTTTTAGCTGCAAGCGCCTTGTCACGATCTCCCTCTGCCATGCCATCATTCACAGCGGCAAGCATTTGCTGTGTCACATCTTCAATGCGAACCAAAAACGAAATCTTGAAGTTTTCGATAGGCAATTCTTCAGCAAAACTCTTCGCGCAAAAACCATCGAGCAACAAGTTGTTCTCTACGGTTGAAAGCGTTTGAATTGCATCGTAACCACAATGGTGATTGGTAAAAATCAGACCCTTGTCGCTCACTACCTCTCCGGTGCATTGTCCGTAATTCAAACGCACAATTGCATCCTTCAGAGACGCTGTGTTGATGCTGTAGATTTCTTCTTTGGTAAGATTGAGACCAAGCCCCTTCATTTCGGCTTCGTTCATGCGGTTGAGCAAACTTACCAGCCACATACCCTCGTTGGCCAGCAAGGAAGCAGGCAACAACGAAAGCAGAAGCACTGCGATATGCATTGTTCTTTTCATGTTGATTGATGATTGATTTTTGTATGGTTAATTGTTGACGAAACTTATTCCTGCTTTAATGACCCGAATGGCTTCCAATCCTGCTTCTCTATGAGCGAATCGAGTTCGGTGTATAGCATTCGAAGGGCTGCAGGCCCTTTATAGCGATTGCGAACGCGATGCAGCTTGCCTTCGTGCGCAACACCCGTTATGATGTCCGGCAAATCATGCACGCTCTCATTATCATACTCAGCCTTTAATTCGAAATAACCTATCTCCTTCGCTTTGGAAAGCACCTGCTGAACATCAGTATAAGAAACCATTGCTTGAAAACGTCCGATTCTATCTACATGATTCTTTCCAAGATAGAAGGCTCTCCCGTCTTTCATGACGGTGAGTTCGAAAATGGGACACATTCCAAAACACGCGCCTCGTGAGTAATACAGCATGGTGTCGGATACCATCTCATGAACTTCTGCCACGGCAGCTGTGGGCAAAACAGGCTGCACATGGTTCTTTTTCGAACTGCAAGCAGCCAACAGACATGCCAGGTATATGAATATTCCGAATCGCATCACTTTCTACCTTGTTGAGCTAGCTTCTGTCGCTGGGCCTTCTGTGCATCCTCCAATCGCTGCATGAAACTGCTCTTGGTTTGAGGCTTCTTTTTATTCTCCTCAATCTTCGCACGGATTGCATTCTCGTCGATAAAGTACTTCTTAATTGCCCACATCTGACCAATGCTCACCATGTTCGCCATGAAGTAATACAAACTCAATCCGGAAGGCTGACTGTTGAAGAAGAACAACATCATCACCGTGAAGATATTCATCATCACCGTCATATTCGGCATACCTGGCTGCTGAGCCATTTGCGGCTGGCTACCCATGCTCAGCTTCGAATAGAAGAAGGTCGAAATACACATGAGAATCGTAAAACCACTTACGTGATTTCCGTAGATAGAACTCAACACAGGAATATGCTGCTCCCAGCTCAGAATACTGTCATAGGCAGCCAAATCGTCGGCCCAGAGAAAGCTCTTACCTCGCAGCACAATCTCCGCCGGGAAGAAACGGAACATGGCGTACAAAATCGGCATTTGCAGAAGCACAGGAATACAACCGGCAAAAGGATTCACACCTGTTTGGCGATAGAGAGCCATGGTAGCCGTTTGCTTTTGCATCGGGTCCTTCCCTTCAAATTTTCTGTTGATTTCATCAATCTCCGGTTTCAAAACGCGCATCTTGGCGCTGCTTAAGAAATTCTTCCAGGTGATTGGAAATAAAACGGTTTTGATGCTAAGAGTAACAAGCAAAATAATGAGTCCCCAACTTCCAATGAAAGTAGAGAAAAACCAGAACAATGGTCGAACACAATAGCGGTTCACCGTTCCTATAATACTCCAGCCGTAATCAATTACACGATCAATTTCATCTACATTCAGCTTTTTCAGTTCTTTGTAGTCATTCGGTCCGAAGTAAAAAGTCATTTCACCAAAAGCGTTCTCACCTCCCTTCATCGCCAACAGAAGTTTAGACTGATACAGCTTGGTGTGAACACTATCCTGAGGCACATTCACCTGCATGTACGACCCAGCCTGGAATCCATCCTTAGCAATCACGGCTGCTGTAAAATAGTCTTGCTTGAAGGCTACCCACTGAAGGGGCTCTTCAGCCGTGTAGCTATCATCATCCGATTCACTCAGGTAATCACGATCTTCCTCCCCCTCACGATAATAAACTGAACATCGTGAGCGCTCAGCTGCAAGCCCTTTTTCATTGTTCATGCCGGCTGCAGCCCATTCCAGTTGCAAGGGCTTAGCGGCCATTTCCAACTCATTACCCAGGCCATTCGCGTTTACCTTCACATCCACTGAATACGCATCCGGCTGCAACGTGTAAATCAATTCCAGGTACTTACCCTGCTCTTGCGATTGAAGTCGCATCGTAAGTGTTCCTGCTGTTTGCGATGCATCCACGTCTGCCGCGCTCGGTTCGAAATAAAACTCATCCGAAGGAAACTCACCTTTACCGGCTACTTGCAAGCGCAATTTCATGGTCGAAAACGCTTCGCTCCACAATCGGATATTCTCCTTGGTTGCATAATTCTTATACCCATCAAGCAACTCAGCTGATGCAAACAACCCACCCTTTGTATTCAGTGTAAGTTTGACTTTACTGTTACGAATGACCACAGGTCGATTCTCACCACTAATGGCGGAAGCAAGCACGCCATACTTGGCCGCCATTGCTTGGTCGGCAGCTAGCTGAGCGAGGGAGTCGCTCTGAATCGTGTCATTTGCTGATACCGTTTGTGGTTGTTCATTAGCTGTTACAGACTCAGGCGCAGAAGGAGTTACCGCAGCCGCACTATCGAGCGCAGCCTGTTGGGTTTCGCGCAATTTTTCTTGCTCGTTGGCCTGGTACCACGAAAAGCCCAGCAACATCAAAATCATCAATGTGAAGCCAATCGCGGTGTTTTTGTCAAATTTCATATCGGTTGTAAAAGGCGGCCAAAAGTCGCCACGAATCGGAGAAAAGGAAAATAATTTTATGAAAAAGGACGAAATCCACAGAACGCCGCTGAAGACCCCTGTTTCACCCCATTTTTGCGTCCATGAATTTCCGCCTCTTGCTGATTCTTGGGTTTACAACGCTTTGCCTGATACTGCTGCAGCTCGGCACAGGGAGCGTATACATCTCCCCAAGTTCCTTGTGGAATTCACTCATTCAAAGCCCAAACGCCGAACAAACCGAAACGACCATTTTATGGGATTCCCGCATTCCGCGCACCCTCGCAGGAATTCTCGCAGGAGCAGCCTTGGCCTGGAGCGGCATGCTCATGCAGACACTCTTCCGCAATCCGCTCGCAGGACCTTCCATGCTCGGCATCAGTTCCGGCGCCAGCTTGGGCGTGGCATTGCTTGTTCTTGGCGGAGGATTTAGCATAGTTCCCGGCATTCCTGCATACATAAGCATCGCATCTGCAGCCTATGTAGGAGCCTTTCTGATGCTCGCCTGTGTGCTGTTGGTAGCAGATAGATTCGCCAATGAATCAACTCTACTCATTTTCGGAATGATGCTCACTTTTTTTACATCGGCATTAGTCGATGCGCTGCAGTCTCGTGCAGGAAATGAGGCCCTTCGATCTTACGTTTCATGGGGGATGGGAAGCTTCGGAGAATGCAACTACATAGAACTCTTGTTGCTGGGTCTTGGCCTGCTGGCCAGCCTTCTCATCTCGGTGGCCATTCTACCACGACTCAATCTGATGCTGCTCGGTGAAAACTATGCGACTTCCATGGGCGTCCATGTAAAGAAGACGCGTTTTGCCATGATGATTGCAACGGGTATGATGGCCGGGTGTGTCACCGCATTTTGCGGACCCGTTTCATTCATTGGTCTTGCTGTGCCGCACATTTCGCGGTGGATTACACAATCAGCCGATCACAAAAAAAACCTGATAACGACTCTTTGGTTGGGCGCCATCGTTGCACTGGCTTGCGACTGGATAAGCCGAATGACGGCCCTTCCTCTGAACACAATTGCTTCCGGTCTGGGAGCACCATTTGTAGTGATGCTGGTTATTCAATGGAAACGTTTTAAGCCACTCATATGACAAAACCGAATCCCATCGAACTACGCAACGTCAGTTTGGCTTATCCGGATAAAACCCTTTTATCGGACGTTAGCCTATTAATTGAAAGTGGCGTGCTTACTTCGCTTCAAGGACGCAATGGCACCGGCAAGAGCACGCTTCTGCGATGTATCGCCGGACTTGTAAAACCAAGCAAGGGCGACGTGATCATCAACCACCAATCAATTATTCAGCTTACACCACTGGAGCGATCACAACTAATTGGCACACTCTGGACCGACAAGGTGCGCATTCCGGGTATTACCCTTCGCGATTTAGTGTGGATGGGAACGTATAATGCGCGAAAAGCCGCTTCATCCGAAGCTCTTAACATCGTAACAGATGAATGCATAGAAGCACTCGATTTGCAGTTGCTCGCGAAGCAACCGCTCAATGAGTTGAGCGATGGTGAACTGCAAAAGGCCATGATTGCGCGAGCGTTGGCGCAGCGGCCATCTTTCCTGCTTCTTGACGAGCCTACTACCTACCTGGATTATGTTGCAAAAGAAGAGTTGATGAAAACCTTGAAAAAACTATGTGAGAACCAAGGCCCCGGAATACTCTTCACTTCCCACGATTTGGACATTATCACAAAGTACGCACAGCATAAGCTGGAGCTAAAGAATGGAAGCGTATGTGCTATTGATTGACATACGCAGCAAATAGCCAAAACCTGCTTACTTTCGTGGCCCCAAAACCATTGAGCAATGAATATTACGGTTGTAGGATCAGGTTATGTAGGCCTGGTTACAGGAACATGCTTCGCGGAAACAGGTAACAACGTCACCTGTGTCGACATTGATACTGCGAAGGTTGAGCGCATGAAAAACGGTGAAATTCCGATTTATGAGCCCCATCTTGATGTTTTGTTCGAGCGTAACATCCGCGAGAATCGCCTGCAATTCACTACAGATCTGAAAAGTGCTGTAGACACAGCTCAAATCATTTTCCTTGCGCTGCCTACACCTCCCGGTGAAGATGGAAGTGCCGACCTAAGCTACGTGCTCAATGTTGCGCATGAGTTGGGAAAGATGATCACCGATTATAAGGTAATCGTAGACAAGAGCACAGTTCCGGTAGGAACTGCAGAAAAGGTTCACAGCGCCATTGTAAACCATACCAACGTTCCATTTGATGTGGTGAGTAATCCCGAATTTCTTCGCGAAGGATTTGCAGTAGATGATTTCATGAAGCCCGATCGCGTGGTTATTGGAACCAACAGTGCGCGCGCTCGCAAACTGATGGAAGAATTGTATAAGCCATTCACACGTCAGGGTAACCCTATCATTTTCATGGATGAACGCAGCGCAGAGCTGACGAAATATGCGGCTAATGCTTTCCTCGCAACAAAGATCTCTTTCATGAATGAGATAGCTAACTTCTGCGAAAAGGTTGGTGCCGACGTTGATATGGTTCGCATTGGAATGGGCACCGACACACGCATCGGAAAGCGCTTCCTTTTCCCGGGTATTGGATACGGCGGATCATGTTTCCCAAAAGACGTACAGGCTCTTTTTCACAGCGGAATGCAAAGTCATTACGAATTCAAGATTCTGAAAAGTGTCATGAAGGTTAACGAACGCCAGAAAACGATTCTGTTAGGACCGATACTGGATCATTATCAAGGTTCGCTCACCAATAAGACCATTGCCTTGTGGGGCCTGGCATTCAAGCCCGATACTGATGACATACGTGAAGCTCCGGCTCTTTATATGATTGAGCATTTGTTGGAAGCCGGTGCGAACATCGTCGCATTCGATCCTGAGGCGATGGAAAACGTAAAAAAGCAAAAAGCGTATCCAATCTCTTATGCGCATGATCAATATGAGGCTCTAAAAGATGCCGATTGCTTGCTTATATGCACAGAATGGAGCGCCTTTAGGAATCCGGATTTCAGCAAAATGTCAGAACTGATGAAAAGCAGAACCATTTTCGATGGTCGCAACTTATACGATCTAGATAAAATGACGGAACTCGGTTATTACTACAAGAGCATTGGCCGAAACGTTGTAGAGGCTTAATCCCGCTGTTACCTCTGCCCTTCCGGTATGTCGGAGGCTTTATCATCCGGTTTGTAATGATAACGAACTGTTACAGTGGTTTCATTCTGCACAGAATCCTGCTGCGGAACTTTCCAATAAGCGTTCTCATCATCCGGTAATTCGGGCTCCAACTCATATTGATAAACTTTTCTCTGCGGACCTTGCTTGCGCCACCAGAATGCCGCCAGCAAGCCAATCAAAAATCCGCAGGCGTGTCCTTCCCATGACACCTTTCGATCGACCGGAAAAACATACCACACCAACGAACCGTAATACAACACAACTACCAGCGCAACGCGAAGGAGAATCGGGTTGCGTCGAATGAGTCCACTGACCAATAGAAAAGCGAATTCCGCGTAAATCAAAACGCTGGCTCCTATATGATTACCATCACGCCCTGTAAACCAGAGCAGCAAAGGCGAAACGATTAGCAACGCAAGAAATACGGGTAAAACAATGGGACGGTAGAAATAGAAGAGAAGTGAATTCAAAACGAAGAGCGCCAGAGAATTTTGAGCAATGTGCTCCAAATCGCCATGCAAAAAATGGATCGTTAAAACACCTCGCAAACCTTCCCAGGTCCTTGGCTTCATCCCCCATTGCTTTAGCTGATAACCCAGGTACTCATCCATGATGAACACCGACCAACACAGTATCAATAAAAACAAGGAAACCACAACCGCATCCACAATCCTGGATCGATCCAACATCAATGCACTGGTCTGTTTTGGGTTATTCTGATTCACTCTATGGCTATTCACCCTTCAATACGGTGAAATGTCCCTCACGGTTATAGATTTCCTGATCCAGTCCTTCTGCATACAGGCTAAAGTAGTATGTGCCGGCCGAGTTAAGATCCGGATCCCACCTATCATTCAATCCATCCATTACACCGACCCTCTGCCCCCATCGATTGAAGATCTCGATATGCAGATTTTTCATGTTTTGTGTTTTCACCCACCAGGTATCGTTCTTTCCATCTCCGTCAGCAGTCACAACATTAGGGATAAGAATCAACTCAGAATCATAATATGTCTCCACATTTAAACTGAAAGTAGAAGAACAACCATTTAAATAGGCGGTCAATGTAACACTATGTTCGTCGGCACCTTGATAATAAACAGATACAAGCTCATTGATATCTTCTGTAATAAGGGTATCACCGTTGCCCAAATCCCATATAAAATAATCACCCTCAGACAAGTTACTGAACTGCACGTAAAGAGGCGGTACGCCAATCGAATCCGAAGCAGTGAAATATGCTGAAGGTTGATGCACAATCACATCAATGGTTGTTTCTCCAACACATCCGTTAGCATCAAGGCCACTTACCTCATAAACCGAGGAGGAATCAGGAGAAACCATAATCTCCAATCCTTGCAAATTCATCGCATCGGGACCATTCCAAGTGGCCTGTTCAATGTTAGTAACCGTTAGAACTTCCTCATCACCCGGACAAATTTCAACGGGGCCATTCGTACTAAGCACGGGAGTCGGGAGCACTTCCACTGTCACTTCTTCGACGGCAAAGCAACCATTTGCTGATTGCCCTGCTACAGTATAGGTTGTAGTTTCATCGGGCATGGCAATTGTTGTGGCCTGCTGCGGTGTTACCAGCGAAATGGCCGGCGCCCATCCATAACTGAACGCTCCGGCAGCCATTAAGACAGCCTCTCCTTCTGGACATATCGTTGTGTCAATAGAAATCTGTAATTCGGGCAACGGAAAAACTTCAATCGTATCAAAATAAGTTAGGGAACAGACATCTGTATATTGGTAACTGATCTCTGCGCTTCCAACGCCTGCAACTTGTGGGTTAAAATACCACTGTGTACCTTGCAGCTCGACTCCCGGCCCGGCGAAGTCACCACCTGCGAAGTTAGCCAGCAAAGTAAATTCGTTCTGATCGACGCAAATACCATCGGGTAATCCAATCGATAACGAGGGAAAGTCTTCAACAACCACATTCATGGAAGCGCTTGACCCACAAGAATTGGTGAGCGTGTAGAAAAGTTGAACCGCACCCGGCCCCGCCAACCCGGGATTGAACAACCCCTGCAAAGAGTCAACTATTCCAGGACCCGACCAATAGCCGGAATCGGCAAGTAGCGTCAAATCTTGAACAGCAGCATCAATACAAAGCGCTGGCATCGTCTGAAACACAATAGTTGGATCTTCGACGACAATAACCAAAGAGTCCGCAGAAGCGCATGCTTGACTGTAATTGGCTCTAACCGTATGCACACCAACTCCGGCTGTGCTTGGGTCGAATACCTCAGGCTCAACCATATTTATTCCCGGTCCACTCCATTCAACAGTCGGCAAATTGGAAGATAAAACCACCGGATTTGATGTCAGGCAGATGAGTGAATCTTCGGATAGAATGGTCAATGGTGTAAACGTTTCAATAGTCAGCTCAACTTGCATTTCAGCAGGACAATTCCCACCGACCTGATAGGATACATTGGCTGACTCACTAGCCACGGCAGAAGGATCAAACACACCTAGCAGGGAATCTAAAATCCCTTCACCGACCCATGCTCCCCCTTCGGGAGTGGCATGTAAAGCGACCTCTGTTTCCGTGCTGCAAAAAGCTGCCTGTCCCGTATACTCGATTTCCGGTGCCTGATCAATCAAGACAGAAACTGCCGAGGGCATAATGCATGAAGAAGCAGGCACGAAGGAGATTGTCCAAGTACCAAGTCCTACTGTTGCCGGATCCAATACAACGCCGGTCGAAGTGCTATCCAATGGGCCAATCCAAGTACCTTCTGCAATACTGGATTCAATTGCAATTGGACCATCGGTCAAACAAAGGATACTATCCGCCATCGTTATAATGGTCGAATCAGGTGGTATATAGTCATAGAACTCAACATCGCTAGGCACAGTGCCGCATGCATCTCCGACTTCAACATTCACGAGACTCAAGGTAAAGTATGTATCCACGGTGGGGCCTGGATTGAGTAGTATGTTGAGAGTAGCACCACCATTCGGTAAATCAAATGGAGGAAACGCTTCCCATTGAATCGAAGGAATAGGATTAATCAAGGTAGCTGAAGGATATATGCGTTCCAACGCCAAGCTTGTAAACAAGCTACTATCGCACCCGGTATCCAAAACATTCAAGTTCTGACCATCCGCAATCAGATACTCATGGTAAACGGGGCTTTCAGTAATCGATTCATCGGAAATGGTCATAGAAAAAGACACAATAGAACCATTTGCTCCTTCGTAACAATCGCGCACGTTAAGCTGCCAACCGGGCGAGGTAACATCGCAGCCCAACAAAGGAGACCAGTCAATGAGTGTCGCATTGACACCGTATGAATTATAGCTCCCTCCTACATTAAAATCTGGCAAAGAACATAAATCGTAATTGGAGTTCGAGGAATTGGAAAAGCACAGGCCTAACGCATCCGTATTAAAACATATAGAGTCTGCCGACTCCGGGGTTTGAACTTCCGTTAGCGTTATTACTTGTGATCCACACGCAGGGGGCGTTACAATCTCCAAACTCAGATCGGATAAAATCGGATGCTCGATATTCAAACAAATTTCAATTTCCGATGAAGCTGAGAAAAGGTATGGGTCAAAAAAACGTGCTGGCGGTGGGTTGTAGTAACCTGTTATTATACCATTGAGATAAAGTCCTGTCAATTGAACCGCTGTGCAACCAGGCGCCAGTGTATTGGCATTAACCAATGGCGGCGATGATACTCTTGAAACCCAGCAAATATCCTCATAGCGAACGCTGCCGGAAGAATCCGTAACCACTACTCTAAATCCTCCTGTTAAAGCGCTATAGCTGCCTTGAGAGACCTGCTGCTGAAAGAGAATGGGCGTCCAAACATTCGTAACAGAAATGTACCGATACCACTGCACATTGAGTAGCTCACTTTCCGTCCAGCTAACACTCAATTCCGCTGTCTGACCAAAACAAATGAAATACAGACTGTCATTCTGCGCACCATTGGTGTATGATGTGGTATCACGCGAAGAACAATTCGCACAGGTCAACTGAGCTTGTGCCTCATTCATCGTGAGCAAAGCACAGGCAAACACCGCAATTAGAGTCCGAAAATTCATATTGCTCCTTAGAGTTTTTGTGAAACAGAAGAACCAACAATTTGCAGTTCAGGCAATCGTAAGCAACGACTTTCAACAATTCGAAGAGCGATAATTTTTGTTTTCATGAAGGGTGGTGATGAGAAACAAATATGAATTAAAAATCGCAAACCCACCTTATTTTTTGTTGATAATTTGTTGATAAGATAAAACACAAACGCCCCCCGGAATCCGGAGGGCGTTTGAACAATTATATTCTATTCAATTACTTCTGAATCTGAATACGCTCAATCTCGAATGTTGTACCTGAGCTCAAACGAATCATGTAGATACCGGTCGACAAACGGTTAGCGTCGAAGTCGGCTGTGTATACAACACCTGCTTCAACTTGATTGCTAAACAAGTTACCTACAATACGACCTGTCATATCCATAACTTCCAACGTCAACTTGCCGTTTGAAGTGCTCATGAAGCTGATCGTTGAATGATTAACTGCTGGGTTTGGCTGGATGCCTACGATTGCAATCTCTTCTGCGCGATCAACAGTGCTTCCTGTCTCAACTACCGGCATATTGAAGTTGCCGTCTTGTGATGAGAAGAGGATAGTCTGAGTACAAGAAGAAGTGTTACCTGAACAGTCAATAGCAGTCCAAGTGCGAACAATGCTGTAGTCCGGACACTCATCGATGCGGAATGCAAAGTCACCGATACCACCTGCCTGACCGCTAACTACCGGCTGGCCGTTGTAAAGGAATACACCGCTGTAGTTGAACCAACCACCTGCTCCGTAATCACCGTTGTAGTTGTTTGCACCATCACCAATCTGGAAACCGAAGTACTGGTTAGATGGAGCATGTGTGAGGTTCAGCAATGAACCTGCATGGCTACCCCAACCGGTCAATTCTAATGCAGCACCAGGCTGAAGAATGTAGTACATCCAATCAGCGAAGTTAGCATCCTCACCGCCGCAGTCAGCTTTGAAACCGCTTGGAAGAGCATCTGAACTCCACTGAGCCCAGTTCTTACCATTAGCATAAGTTACATTGAAGTCGAAACCACCAGTAGGGAATACTACGTTGAATACACGACCTGTAACAGTAACACTGCCATCAGCATTGTAAACCATTTCAGCAGGAGTATTCGTGTCGAGCTGGTACCAACGGTAGTCGCTTGGCAAGCTAAACAAGGCCATAGCCCAATCGTATGGGTAGTTGCATGGATTGTCAACCGGACGAGCTGGAGTATGAAGCTCAAGACCATTGATTCCATCAGTAGGACAGCCGATGCAAGTTTCAACCAAGCTAACTGTAACATTGTTGTCACAATTGTCTGTTGCTGTTACATCTGCAGGAGCAGGTACTTCTGCGTCGCATGCCAATGTGATGTTTTCAGGACAATCAACCAATGTTGGATCTGTTTCATCCGTGAATGTAATAGTTTGGTTGAATTGTGCGCTTGCGTTACCACAAGCATCTGTCGCAGTCCAAGAACGTACGAAGAATCCTGTGCAACCATTAGACTGGTATGGACCATCGTTGTAGATATACTCAATAGTGCTGCAGTTATCCGTAGCAATTGGTTGAACAATGGCTGCAACTTCATCACAAGCATAACTGAAATCATTCTGGTTTTCTACCGACCAAACCGGTGAAGTTGTGTCGTTGTAGTTTACAGTAACGGTCATAGTTGAGAAGTTACCGCATACGTCAGTAGCAGTGTAAGTAGTTACCACAGTGTAGTTGCTTGCGCAATTACCCGGAACAACAGCCTCAGTAGAAGTGATAGCTACTTCACCGGTGCAGTTATCAGTTGCCGTTGGAGTTGGCATTGTTACCGTTTCATCGCAGCTTGCAGAGATGATAGTGTTCTGCATGTTAAACACCGGTGCAGTCTGATCCAATACAGTGATGTACTGATCTACTACGGTGGTGTTGTTACAATCATCTGTTGCAATCCACATATAGTGATATACCATGTTACATGCAGTGCCGGTCTCCTCAACAGAAGCAACTACAGTTACATCTGAATCGCAGTTGTCCGAGAAAGTAATAACAGCAGGTGAAGGAGTTTGGTTGCAACCAATAACCTCATCTTGTGGATCAACAGAAGCTACCGGAGCTTCGTTGTCTGTTACGATGATCGTTTGATCAAAGTAAGAAGAGTTGGTGCACTCGTCAGAAGCCATGTAGTGACGAATCACGGAGTTACCGCAACCTGCGCCCGTTGGCTCATCGTACAAAATAGTAATCGTTACGTTACCGCAGTTATCCGAAGCTGAGATGTAAATACCCTCTGCATCGAAGTCGTTACATGATACAGAAATAGTAGCATCGCCGATAATTACAGGTGCAGTAGTATCGTTTACATAGATCATCTGAACCTGGGTTGTTGCGTTTCCGCAATCGTCAGCCGCAGTGAATCGACGCTCGTAAACACGCTGGCAATTGTCTTGCGAAACCAGAACATCCAAGAATGTAACAGTTACATCACTGTCACAGTTATCTGCAGCGATTGCTGAAGAAGCAGGAAGTTCAGTAGCTGAACATGAAACAGCAGCATCAGCAGGGAATGATGTGAATACAGGAGCCTCATCATCTGTGATTGTATAGAACACATTGGCGTTTGCAGTGTTACCGCAATCGTCAGTAGCAGTCCATGTACGAACGTAAGTATACGACTGAGGACAGTTACCCGGGATGATGTTATCATCGAACGAGATTTCTGCGATACCACAAGCGTCGATAGCTTCTGCCATTCCAAAGTCAATTGCCTGGTTGCAGTCATATGCTCCGCCCTGCGGAACGGATGTGAATACAGGGTTGCTTTGATCGTAAACTGTAATAGTTGCAGTTGCAGATGTAGCATTACCACACTCGTCAGTAGCAGTCCAAACGTATGTGTACACGTGGTCACAACCAACCAATTGCTCAGTAACATTCGAAGTCAACACCAAGCTATTGCAGTTGTCTGTAAACGTTGGGTTACCAATGCCCAAACCACCGTTGAACTGTGAACACTCGATCAGTTGATCGGCAGGAACATTAGAGGCAACAGGCGCTGTAGTGTCAATCAAGTTAACCACACGTGTTACGGTACCAATGTTACCGCAATCGTCTGTTGCTGTGTATACAGTTGTCAAAATAGTGGTACAACCATTCTGCTGGAATGACTCAACTTCTGTTGTAACCAATTCAACGTCGCAGTTATCAGACCACAGCGGGAAATAAGCAGGAATTGCCACTCCACAGTCAACTGTGGCAGGTGCAGGTGGGTTTGAACAAACTGGTGCAGTTTGGTCTACCAACTGGATGATCTGAATGAACTCAGAGTAGTTTCCGCAATCATCGGTTGCACCATATGTGCGAACGATTTCTCCTGCGCAGCTTCCGCTTTGAGTTTGCTCATCGACAATCCACAATACACTTACTTCTTCTGAGCAGTTGTCGCTCGCTGTTACGTAAATGCCCTGGTAATCATCACATGGACGATCAACTTCAATGCTGCCGGCAAATACAGGTCCTTCATTGTCAGCAACAGTGATGTTCTGAATGAACGTTGAAGAGTTGCCACATCCGTCAGTCGCAGTCCAAACACGAGCGATGAATGTATCGCAGTCGTTACCGGAAACATTGTCGTTGTATTGAACAAATACACCGCTGCAATCATCAACAGCTACCGGAGTAATTACCGGAATAGTTTCATCGCACTCGTAGTTGTAATTTGATTCATTGTCAGCATTGAAAATCGGAGCGGTAGTATCCACTACATAAATGTTTTGGGTAGCTACTGCTTGGTTTCCGCAATCATCTGTTGCACGGTAAACGCGCTCAATCAAATATGAACCGGCACAATTACCTGGTACAATTACATCTTCAGACAAAATAGTAACATCAGTATCACAGTTGTCGCTTGAGCTAACTGCTGCAACTGCTGGAAGAGCGTCGCCGCAGTCAATTGTCAAATCAGCAGGCATGCCGATGATAACCGGGTTGGTTGTATCGATTACAGTGATCGTGCGGCTAACAGATGAAGTGTTACCACATTCATCAGAGGCAGTATATGTCTCTGTGATGATGGTGTTGCAGCCTGAAGCAGTGCTTGGTGCAGTTACACTTGTTGTCAAGTTAGAAGAACAGTTATCAACCCATGATGGATCGTAAGCTGGAATCGCTGAACCACACTCAACAGTGATATTCTCAGGCTGATTAATTGCTACCGGAGCAACGTTATCTGTCAATGTGATGATTTGCTGAACTTCAGTTGAGTTTCCGCAGTCGTCTGTTGCAGAATAAGTTCTCACCACACGACCTGCGCATGAACCGCTGGCAATGTCGTCACCTACCCAAACAACTTCGACATCGGTGTCGCAATTGTCAGTAGCAGTTGCATAGATGCCTGCGAAATCATCACATGGACGATCGATTTCAGTAACGAAGTCAATTGATGGAGCTTCAGAGTCAAGAATTGCAATATTCTGAACAAACAAAGATTGGTTACCGCAACCATCGGTAGCAGACCAAGTACGAGTAATGTAAGTAGCACAGTTACCACCATTTACTACATCCGTGTAGCCTGTAGACACACCGCTGCAATCATCAACTGCAACAGGAGTAACTACTTGTACGTCTTCGTCGCACTCGTAAGTAAAGCTGCTCTGGTTATCAGCATTGAATACAGGGGCAGTAGTATCTTCAACAAAGATGTTTTGAGTAAACGTTGCTACGTTTCCGCATGGGTCTGTAGCAGTGTAAACACGCTCAATCAAGTATTGACCGGCGCAGCTTCCACCAACGGTGTTGTCAGAAGCTACAGCGATAATCAAATCACCTGAACAGTTGTCAGCAGCAGCTACAATTTCAGCACCTGGAATTGGTGCACCACAATCGATTGTGATATTGGTAGGGTTGCTAAGGAAAACAGGAGCTGTTGTGTCTACTACAGTAATAGTAGTAGTTGCAGTAGCTTCATTATCGCAGTAGTCTTTAGCAGTCCAAATCCACAAAATGGTGTAGCTGCCTGCGCAACCACCTTCGATAATTTGCTCTTCCAATGTAACTGTTACTTCTGCATTGTGTCCTTCAGCATAAATACCATAAATCGCAGAAGCATTTCCGCAATTGTCTGTTGTGCCAATTGTATTAACACTTGGTGCATTTGGCACGTTTGTGCACTCTACTGTTTGGTCAGCAGGAATAGATGTGAAAACAGGAGCAGTTCTGTCTTGAACATAGATAACAAACTCTTGAGTTGTCGAGTTACCGCAGTTATCGGTAATCGTCATGGTACGATGAATGGTACCTAAGCAACCACCCGAAGTCATATTGTCAACGTAATCGTAAGACAAATCTTCGTCGCAGTTATCCGTTGCAGCAGGACGAACATACTGCTCGTCATAAATCGCATCGCACTCAACCATGTAAGGACCAGCCAAATTCACGAACTGAGGATCAACTGTGTCAATTACATTGATAACCTGAACTCCAACCGATGTGTTGCCACAAGCATCAGCAACGGTGAATGTGCGTGTGTAGGTATATGAGCAATCATTTCCGCTGCTAAGTGTGTCAACAGAAACATTGATTACCAGATTTGATGTGCAGTTATCCGTTGCAGTAGCATCTTCGATTACTACATCTTCATTGCACTCCACGGTGGTGTCACCCGGAACAGTCAACACAGGGGCAGTTGTATCAATCACGTTGATGGTTTGTGAACCAACCGATGTGTTTCCACAATCGTCACTCACAACAAAATTGCGAACGTAAGTGATGATGCAACCAACTTGAGTAGTGTCTACCTCTTCAAAGATATTCAGTGAAGCAGCGCAGTTATCAGTAGCTGAAGCCGCAGCAAATGTTACTTCATCGTTGCACTCTACAGTGTAGCTAGCAGGAACAACTAACACAGGAGCCGTGTTGTCATTCACTGAAATGGTGTATGAACAAGATGAGCGATTTCCGCACACGTCAGAGGCTATGTAGCTATGAGTAATTACAAAGCTGCAAAGACCATTGGTGATAACTGTGTCAGATCCCGCATAGGTAACCTCTACTTCGCTTGTGCAATTATCCGCCGCATTGACTGCTGACGCTGCAACAGGCGCAGGCACATCAGCAGCGCACTGCAACTCGATATTTGCAGGACAGCTAGTGAATGTTGGGGCTGTTGTATCGTTAACCGTGATTGTTTGTGTGTGATAAGCAATGTTGCCACAAGCATCACTAGCCGCCCAACGACGGGTAATAGTTTGCAAACAAGCGATATTAGGTTGAACTGGGTTTTCGCAGCCCATATCCAGCGTCACGTCACCATGACCTGAAACTGATTCACGGTTCACGTTACCGCTGTAGAAGAACCAACCGCTACCCCCGTTGTTGGAGTTACGATTGTTTGCACCGTTACCGAACTGGAAACCGTATGCATAATTCGCAGGCTGGTGAGAAAGCGTAAGTTGGTCGCCTTCAAATTCACCAAAACCTTCCAAACGAGAAATTGTCGTAACCAACTTGTAGAAATTCCAAGATGTGTGCGTCGCACCGTTCGTGCCGAGGTTATCCATGTAAAGACCACCGCCGGCACTCCAGGTTGACCAATCAACACCTTCAACGAGAGTCATGTCAACGTGCCAACCGTTATTGGGGTTTGCACTTGGGCCCACAGCAATTACATCTCCTACCAAGCGAGCCTCACCATCATTGCTGAATACGAGGCTTGGTGTACCTATCCATTTGTACCAATCGGTAGTAGCGAGACCTGCACCATAAAGACCATCGATCCATAATGACCAATCTTGACCCGGACCTGCGGGAGTTGTCACCTGATCACAAACCAACGTATCGTCAGCAGATGTAGATTCACCAAACTGCTGAACAACTACATCACCACCGCAATCATCAATCGCAGTGAGATTGGTGAAAGCCGGAACTTCCTCGATGCACTGATAAGTTGCATTGGCCGGAGCATTCACAAAAGTCGGATCTTCAAAATCCGCGATGCGGAAAATGCTGGAGCACGATTCAGTGAAAGAGCCTTCAGGGCCGCTGAATGTAACAGTCCAGGTACGAGCGATCGTGTAATCGCAAGCACTACCGGATATGGTAGCATCAGAAACAATAATGCTAACAGCATCGTAACCTGATTCCGCAGCATTCAGGAATGAAACGCTCGGCACATCGCCGATGCAATTCACATCACCATCTGGCGGACAAACTAGAAAAGACTGGGCGAATGCGTCACTCGCACCACAGAGAACAAGCACGATAGCAATAGCTAACGTTTTTAAACTCGCCGAAGCGAAGCTCACTGTACGTAACAGTTTACTCATGATTAAGAGATTTGGTTTTTTGATTAATTTAAAGTTTCAACACCGGAGTGTTGATGCAAGTCGGCGGCAAATGTATACGGATTTTCTTATGAACTAACAAAATTTTTCGGCTCATCATCGACCATGCACTTGTGCTCATCGACCACTTGTGTTAGTTCATCTAATCAACTATCAGGTTTTCAACATCTTAGCGTTGATACAAAATGCAACCCATGTGTCAAAACCCTTAAAAAGGCAGTTTATCGACAACATAAGCAAACTCATCTAACTTATTGACTAACACGTAGAAACCAAGTGAACGCAGCACTCCCTCTGTCATTTCATGATAAATATCAGCTAAAAAACTGATTATAAGCTTTTTCAACATCCCCGACAGGGACCTGCTCTACTATTTCAAGACGCCCTATCGAAAAGGGCAAAGCGAAGACATTTTTTTTTGCTTTTATCTTTTTGTCCTGCTCCAAAAAAGGAGAAATTTCATTCCAACGTGGCATTTCAATCCAATAGTCTTGAAAACCACTTCGGATAAACTCCTTGACTTCATCTAATTCCTTCTTCTCACCCAATTTCAACCGAATCGCTAACTCGGTTTCTACCAACATACCGGCAGCAACAGCGATACCGTGCTCCAGTTGATCTGCACGATTCATACATGCGGACTCAATCGCATGCCCGATGGTGTGACCAAAATTCAAGATTCGCCGTAAGTCCTTTTCAAAGGGATCTTGCTTAACAATTGAATATTTGAACTCAGCCGACCTTTTCAATATCTCCAGAGAAATTGAATGCTCATTCGAGAGCATTGTCTTGACATCATTCCACAGTTCACCACCTGAAATGACCGCATGCTTAACAACTTCAGCAAGGCCCGATACATACTGTCTTCTAGTTAGTGTTTCGTAAAAAGACGGATAAACCAATATTGCTTCAGGCTGCGAAATCGTTCCGATTACATTCTTCACATCCAAACTATCCACACCATTCTTACCACCAATGGAAGCGTCAGTCATAGCCAGCAAGGTCGTTGGAAGGAATAATACAGGTATACCTCTTTTATAGGTTTTTGCTACAAAGCCTCCCAAATCACAGACGGAACCACCTCCCAAACAAACAACGACATCCGTTTTGTTCAGCCCCAATTCTATGAAATGATCCCACAACTGGATACAAACTTCCGGTGACTTCGAAACTTCACCAGGTTCAACCTCAATAATATCAAGTGGCTGATGGTTCTGCAGAAAAACAGCAAGCAACGGCATACAGTGCTCCGCAACAATCTCATCAGTCAGTATTACAAACCGGCGGCCTGCCAATTGCCTCACTAGCGATAATGAAAGTGCTTGCTCATTGCGAACGAACTTGGGTTTGGTAATTTTCATCGAGCAAAGATGACCTAAAAAAAAAAGCGAGACTAACTCGTCTCGCTTACTTTGTGGTGCCACCAGGAATCGAACCGGGGACACAAGGATTTTCAGTCCTTTGCTCTACCAACTGAGCTATGGCACC
>CANIAA010000024.1 GCA_947465255.1 Flavobacteriales bacterium
CAAAAGCGGTATTTGTTTTTGATGGCTTCATTGTAGGCATGCATAACCAAATCATATCCTCCATAGGCCGTTACGCACATAAGAAGTGCACTTTCGGGTTGATGGAAATTCGTGATTAAACTATCTGCAATGTTGAAGTCATAGGGAGGGTATATGAACTTGCTAATCCAACCGTCATAAGGCTTCAATAAACGATCAGTACTTACACTGCTTTCGAAAGCGCGTAATACAGTGTTACCAACGGCGCATACACGGTGTCCTGTTTGAAGAGCGTGGTTCACAACGCGGGCTGTTTCTTCCGGAATGATGCATTGTTCGCTCTCCATCTTATGCTTGGTGAGATCTTCTACCTCAACTTGGCGGAAGGTTCCCAGACCAATGTGCATCGTGATTTCCGGCATGTGAACCCCCTTGATTTCGGCGCGCTTCAACAGCTCACGGCTGAAGTGAAGCCCGGCAGTTGGTGCCGCAACAGATCCTTCCTGCTTGGCGAAAATGGTTTGGAACCACTCCTCGTCCTCCGGCTGTACCGGACGTTTGATGTATTTGGGGATGGGCGTTTCACCCAATTTGTAGACCAATGCTTTGAACTCCTCATGCGTACCATCGAACAGAAAGCGCAACGTACGACCGCGTGAGGTGGTGTTGTCAATTACCTCGGCAACGAGTTCGTCGTTTTCTCCGAAGTAAAGTTTATTACCGATGCGAATTTTCCGCGCCGGGTCTACCACGGTATCCCACAACAAACTCTGCGCGTTCAACTCGCGAAGCATGAAAACTTCGATCATGCTGCCTGTCTTTTCTTTGTTGCCCAACATGCGGGCAGGGAAGACTCGCGAATTGTTGTTAACCATGACATCTCCTTCCTCGAAATAATCGAGGATGTCCTTGAACATTTTGTGTTCGATTTTACCTGAACGCTTGTGAACAACCATCAGTCGGCTTTCATCGCGGTGCTTGGCAGGATGCTGTGCTATCAGCTCTTCGGGCAGTTTATATCGAAACTGACCCAATTTCATCATGGAAATCAATGCTCTGTGTTTTAAAGGTGACGCGGCAATGTACAATTTTGAAAAGCCATTGTAAAGGAAAAGTTTGTAAAGCGCTGATTTACAATTGTAAAATTGTTAATTACTCATGTTCTGGAGCTTTTCCAGAAGCGTTTCTACAGTCCAGGCATCCGTCACATCAAATGGAAGACTTTGGGTCCTTCTCAGCTTGCTGAGGTGCGCACCACTCTTGGCCAGACGACCCAGATCATGTGCTAACGTTCTTATATACGTACCCTTGCTGCAGGCAATTCGAAAGCACGCTTCATTTTCTTCAAACGACAGAATTTCAAATGCATCAACACGAATGGCGACTGCCGGAATTTCAATTTTTTCGCCCCGGCGTGCAGCTTTGTAGGCGCGTTGGCCGTCAATCTGCTTGGCGCTGAAGCTTGGCGGCGTTTGCATTTGGGCGCCTGTCAGTTCTTGAGCAGCTGCTCGCAGTAATTCAATGGTGAGGTGCGATGTGGGGAAATTTCCTTCCGGTGTCGTTTCCAGGTCAAAGCTGGGTGTTATTTGACCAAACTGTATAGTACCGGTGTATTCCTTTTCACCCGCTTGCAGGTTGTCGATACTCTTGGTCATTCGTCCGGTGCAGATAACAAGAAGTCCTGTTGCAAGTGGATCGAGAGTGCCTGCATGCCCAATTTTAAAGCGTTGCTCGTGCCCGTGTTCGTTAGGGGGGATGGTCAGGTTATGCTTTACAAATCCTTTGATTTTATTCAGTGCGTCGAAGCTTGTCCAGCCTAAAGGTTTGTCGATGAGAATTAAGCTTCCGCTTACGAATTCTTCTATGCTTTTAAAGGAATTAGGCGATAACATCAGGACGCAAAAGTAGAGCCTTCACACCGGTTCGCCGTAACAAGGAAAAATCAATTAGTTTTGATCCGATGAAGAGAATGCTTGCTTTTCTAGTGGCCGTGCTGGTTTTTGTTTCCTGTGCTTCACGCTCAGAGCGCGCTGCCGAATACAATGATCGAATCGTTGGAACACAGAAATCTATTGTGGATGCTCTTGTGCTAATGGACTCTACATTCAGTGATACCAACACGACCAAGGAATGGGTCGATTTGAACTACGCCAGTTTGCAAGCTCGTGTTAAGAGGGCCATTATTGCTCTTGATAGTATCGGGCCTTTTCAGGAAGACCCTTCTCTTCAACTTTCCGCCAAAGAACTTTTCAGGTCCTATGAGGCTTTGGTCGATGTGGAGTATAAAAAATTAGTAGAAATAAAACTTTTACCGGCTTTTAGCGTAAACGTGGCAATTGTTGATTCCAACCTTGCCATGCAAGAACGCATTTTTATGCAATCGAAAATTGCTCAAGAACGTTTTTATAAGGCTCAGGAAGAATTCGGCAAGAAATACAATCTTGAATTCGAATAACGCAAGCCATGAAGAAAATGATGTTGGTGCTGACGGCTGTGATGGCCGTTACACATTCTCTTGAAGCACAAAGAGGTATGTTGGATAACGCAGTGGGTCTTCGAATGGGGCTGGGTTCGGGTGTCACCTTCCAGCACTTCACCAGTAACAGAAGTGCATTCGAAGCTATCGCTTACCAGCGCTTTGGCGCGGCCAATCTGACGCTTCTGGCCGAAGCGCATGAGCAAATGTTTGATGTTCGAGGTTTGCGCTACTTCTACGGCGCCGGAGCCCACGTGTGGGTATTTAACCGCAATAGTGTGCTTCAGGATAATATTCTCAGAGAAAATTCATATGCGCTGGGCGTCGATGCAATTGTTGGGATAGCATATTACCTGCGATCCGTTCCGATTCAATTCAGCGTCGACTGGAAACCCGGTATCAATTTGCTCGGAAGTCATTACATAGAATGGGATAGCGGTGCTTTGAGTGCACGTTACCGATTTTAAATGGAATCGTTCCATATTCTATTTGCCGTTAAATCACGTTAAGTAGGTCCTTGAAGAAATTCAGTGCCTCACTTTTGCCTTTCGGGTAGAAGTTGACATCGGTCATTGCCGATTTTTGCTTTTGCAGGAAATTGGCTTCGATAGATGAATACAAAGTATATCCAATGGTTGGTCGTGGGCAGCACAATTGCTGTCATCGGATTAATTGCCATTCAAGTATATTGGATTAGCAATGTATTTACACTCCGTGAACAGGAGTTTTCTGAGCACGTTAACATGGCTCTAAAGAACATTAGTGCCGAGCTCGAAAGGAAGGAAGTTTCATCTGAATCAAAATCATCGTCACTCAGTCTAAGTTCACCCAATAAAGAAAGTCTGGTCATTGACTATGGTACAGGTGATGTGAATGTTGTTCCGCAATCTACTTTCGGAGGTGATAGTGTGTCTGTTGACCCCCTTGCAGCAGCCGGAGTCAAAGACGCGAGCATCTTATCGCAATCCGGTATTCTGGATGATATAATGGGTGGATTGCTCGAGTTGGATATATATTCTAGCGTCATAGATCGAATTGATACCCTGGTTCTTGACACGCTTATCCAAAAATCTTTTTTCACGCAAGGCGTGAAGGCTGAATATGATTATGGCGTGTTCAATAAGCTGCAACAACCGGAGATTATTCCTGCTATTTCGAAACCTCTTGCGGAGAGAATACAGCGTGAGGGTTATCGAGTGCAATTGTTTCCCAATGACCCGATAGCTGATCCGAATTACCTCTGTGTGTGGTTCCCCCGGGAACGTCAGTATGTCATAAGTACCATGGGAACGATGCTCACCACCTCGGCGATACTGATGTTGCTCATTATGATTCTTTTTTCATTTTCTATCAATACTATTTACCGACAAAAGAAGTTGAGTGAAATTAAGAATGACTTCATCAATAACATGACTCACGAGCTCAAAACCCCTATTGCTACTATTTCTCTTGCATGCGAGGCCTTGAGCGATCCCGATATGCGCACCGGTGAAAGGGCCATTTCAAATTATGTCGGGATGATTCGGGATGAAAACAAACGACTGGGAGTGTTGGTAGAAAACGTGCTGCGCACCTCCATTTTTGAGCAAGGCCAGATGAAACTAAAAGTGCAGCAGTTTGATGTTCACCAAGTGGTTTTACAAGCTATAGCCAATATCGACATTCAAGCTAAGGCGCGAAATGGTCAAATCGTTACGCGCTTTTATGCAAAGAGCTCCGTTGTAAAAGGTGATCAGTTGCATATAAGTAATGTCGTTTACAATCTCATCGATAATGCGATGAAGTATAGCGAAGGCAGTCCGAGAGTTGAGATCGAAACACGCGATGAGGACAAGTACATCGCGGTTTCATTTAAGGACCATGGCATCGGAATCAGTAAAGAGAATCAGCGTAAAATTTTTGACAAGTTATACCGAGTTCCCACGGGCAATATCCATAACGTAAAAGGCTTCGGGTTGGGGTTAAGTTATGTGAAAGGCGTTTTAGAAATGCATGGCGGCACGGTTGATGTTGATAGCGACATTAAGAAGGGCAGCACCTTCACTATCCATATACCTATTGAACATGAAAAAGAAAACAAGAATCCTATTGTGTGAAGATGATCCCAATTTGGGCATGCTTCTGAAAGACTATTTAATCGCAAAAGGTTTTGAGACCGAATTGGCCGTTGATGGTAATGAAGGTCTTAAAATGTTTCGTCGAAGCTCATTTGATTTCCTCATTTTGGATGTTATGATGCCTCAGAAAGATGGGTTTACCCTTGCGACGGAAATTCGTCAGGAAGATAAACACACGCCTATACTTTTTCTTACCGCTAAAAGCATGAAGGAAGATACCCTGGAGGGTTTTAAGGCTGGTGGCGATGATTATATGACCAAGCCGTTCAGCATGGAAGAGCTCCTGGCCCGAATTCAGGCAATCCTCAGGCGCAGTGCCGCACTGCCCGAAACGGATGAAGATGTTCAATTTACAGTAGGGGCATACTCATTTGATTATCAGAAGCAAAAACTAACGTCCCCCGGCTTTGAGGTGAAGCTTACCACCAAGGAAAATGAACTGATGTACATGCTGTGTAAAAGCAAAAACGGTATCATGGAGCGTGGCTATGCTTTAAAGGCAATCTGGGGTGATGACAACTATTTCAATGGGCGTTCCATGGACGTGTATATCGCGAAACTTAGAAAGCACTTGAAAAATGATCCCGCAGTTGAGATTATCAATATTCATGGCAAGGGATTTAAGTTGTTGGCGCCCTGATATTTGTGTTTTGATTTGTGTTCGTTTTACCGCATTCGTAATCGGGTTTTAAACAGATTGAGCAAATAGTTTTTTCCTTGGGCTTTTGCGCATTACTTTCGCGCCCGAATTTTAACCGATTACGATGTCTCAAAACACAGGCAAAGTTGCCCAAATCATCGGTCCGGTAGTGGATATTTCCTTCCCGGCCGGCCAAAAACTCCCTAACATTCTGGATGCGCTTGTGATTAAGCGTCCCTCCGGTGATCTCATCCTCGAGTGCCAGCAGCACATTGGTGAGGACACAGTTCGCGCCATCGCGATGGATGCTACCGAAGGCTTGCAGCGCGGTCAGGAGGTTATTGCCACAGGTGCTAACATAACCATGCCTATAGGCGATGCCATTAAAGGCCGTTTGTTCAACGTGGTGGGTAACTCCATTGATGGTATGCCTGAGGTAAGCAAGGCAGGTGGTTATTCGATTCACCGCCAGCCTCCGCGTTATGAAGACCTTTCAACTTCTACTGAAGTTCTATTCACCGGTATTAAGGTTATCGACTTGATCGAACCTTATGCAAAAGGTGGTAAAATCGGGTTATTCGGTGGTGCCGGTGTTGGTAAAACAGTATTGATTCAAGAGTTGATCAACAACATTGCGAAAGCATACGATGGTCTTTCTGTATTTGCCGGCGTGGGTGAACGTACGCGTGAGGGTAATGACTTGCTTCGCGAAATGATTGAAGCCGGTATCATTAAATATGGTGAAGAATTCATGCATGGCATGGAAAAGGGTGACTGGGACGTAAGTAAGGTCGATCCGAAGGAATTGGCCAAGTCACAGGCAACATTTGTATTCGGTCAAATGAACGAACCACCCGGAGCACGCGCACGCGTTGCCTTGTCCGGTCTAACCGTAGCAGAATATTTCCGTGATGGCGACGAAAAGTCAGGCGGTCGTGATATCCTTTTCTTCATCGACAACATCTTCCGTTTCACACAGGCAGGTTCTGAGGTTTCGGCTCTTCTAGGTCGTATGCCTTCTGCCGTGGGTTACCAGCCTACTTTGGCTACTGAAATGGGTCTCATGCAAGAGCGTATCACCTCTACCAAGCGTGGCTCTATCACTTCGGTACAGGCCGTTTATGTTCCTGCCGATGACTTGACTGACCCGGCTCCGGCAACAACGTTTGCTCACTTGGATGCTACTACCGTACTGAGCCGTAAGATTGCTGAATTGGGTATTTACCCTTCTGTGGATCCACTCGATTCTACTTCACGAATTCTGACACCTCAAATCGTTGGAGAAGAGCACTACCGCTGCGCTCAGCGTGTGAAGCTTATCCTTCAGCGCTACAAGGAATTGCAGGATATCATCGCCATCCTCGGTATGGACGAATTGTCAGAAGAGGATAAACTCTCAGTATTCCGTGCCCGTAAAGTGCAGCGCTTCCTGTCGCAGCCTTTCCACGTGGCGGAGCAGTTCACCGGTATCAAGGGTACCCTCGTTCCAATCGAAGACACTATCAAAGGCTTCAATATGATTTTGGATGGTCATTGCGATGATATTCCGGAATCAGCGTTTAACCTGAAAGGAACAATCGAAGAGGCCATCGAAGCCGGTAAGAAAATGTTGGCTGAAGCAGCTGCACGTTAATATTGAAACTTCAAAGCCATGAAAGTTGAAATAATTACCCCTGAGGCAACGCTCTTTGAAGGAGATGGAAGCTTTGTTTTCCTTCCCGGAAGCGATGGAAGCCTCGGTGTTTTGAATAATCACGCGCCACTTATTTCCTCGCTGAAAAAAGGTGTGGTGAGAGTAAAGGACAACGGAGGCAAGGAACATCGTTTTGAAGTAAAAGGTGGCACCGTTGAGGTGTTCAACAATAAGGTTACTATCCTCGCTGAATAAGATTTCAGTATGAATATTGGAAAGGGTCGACACTGTCGGCCCTTTTTTTATTGATTATCAGTGAAATAATTTTCTGCGTGGGTGTATCCAAAAGATATCCCGTCTCGTACAAAATGCGCGTGTTGTTTTGGGCGTTTACACCCTTAGCGACCCCGTGCAACGTTTATTCAATTGAATCGTCTGATATTACATACATTTGTGTCCTGCACTGGACTAGCTGAAAACCCTCGAATCATGAGATTTCTCGGGATTTTTTTCGTATGTGTGTTTCTGTTCTTGAGCCCATGTTCGGCTGAGGCACAGACTTCTGCGTCCGGAACATCTTTTTGGCTGGGTTTCATGTCGAACGCTGATGATGTCCCGAATGTTGACTTGGTTGTCACCATTTCTTCTGAAGTTGCCACCTCAGGAGTAATTGAAATTCCCGGACAATCATGGAGTCAGAATTTCTATGTGGATGCGCAATCCAGCATTGAAATTTCAGTACCGGAAGATCTAGCCGAGGTAACAACCGACCAGTTTATTGAGGGGCGCTCCATTCACATTGAAAGTGCGCAGCAGGTTACCGTGCAAGCGGCGAATTATGCCCTGAGCAGTTCCGACGCAACTCGTGTGCTTCCGGAGAATTTATTGGGTACGAAGTATATCGCCGCGTCTTATATGGGATTGCCCGATAATGGATCGGAGTTACTGATTGTAGCTACACAGGATGGTACCGAAATACAGATAACACCGTCGACCACTACGAGCGCAGGCAACTCCGCAGGCGTTCCTTTTTTGCTGCAGTTAGACAGAGGTGAGTGTTATCGAATAGAAGCTTCCGGCACCAATGACCTCACTGGAACTCAAATAGTGGCAACAGCGTTGAGCGGTAAATGTCGACCGTTTGCTGTATTTGCAGGAACCGGTTGTGCCAATGTTCCTGCTACATGTTCTTTCGCCTGCGATCATTTGTTCGAGCAGCTTTATGATCTTGAGAAATGGGGAAATAACTATGTGATAACTCCATTCGGCTTTAATGTCAGTCCTGATTATGCCGCCATAATCGAACCGAGGTATTCATATCGGATTGTAGCGGCTCAGAACGGCACAGCCGTAACCATCGACAATGTGAATGCCGTCTCTTTGCAGGCGGGAGAGTTTATTGAATACAATGATGAGACGGATACGCATTGTATTCTATCGAATAAACCCATTTCTGTTATCCAGTATATGCAGGGTATTTCCTGCGGTGGCAATGGAGATCCGGCTATGGTCATTCTCGATCCTGTTCAGTTCAAAACGGATTTTGCTCTGGTACATATTCCCACATCGTCGGTGTTAAATGCGAATTATGTGAATTTGGTTGTAACGCAGAACGCACTTGGCTCTTGTCGCCTTGATGGTGCGCTTGTGCCGGTGGGACAATTCTCGGAAATAGGGGCATGCAGTGAATACTGGAGTTGCACACTCGAGTTAAGTCCCGGTGACCACTCAATAGAATGTGGCTCGGGCTTTTCGGGAATCGTTTATGGTATTGCAGATGCTAGCACGATTACCACCAGTTTTTTGTGGAGCATCCCTGTCGATATTAGTGAACAACCGATTGATTGGGAGCAAACGTTCTGCACCTCGGGAAGTGTTCAGCTTGTCATGCCCACTAATTACAGTTCACCGCAATGGTATTATGCAAATAATTCTTCTAGTGTGCTTTCAACGGCGGCAACCTATTCCATTTCACCTCCTATTCAGAATGCAGCTTACGAGTTGCGCGCTGTCGACGCCTTGTCGGGTTGCGTTGATACGTTTTACTATAGTGTGGAGTCGCCGGACCCTATTCCTGTTTCCATTTCACAGGACCAATTGAGCGTTTGTTCATTTGAATCTGTGACGCTTTCCGCAGTCACAACCCAACCCAATGCAATTTTCGATTACATGTGGTCGCCTAGCGGAGAAATAGTTAATGGAGATCCATCACGTATTTCTGTGCAAGCGGAAGAAAATGTCACCTATTCGGTTACCCTTACAACACCGTCGGGTTGCGCACAAACTACCGCTTCAACGACCGTGGTGGTAACGCCGGGTGAAGTAGCCCGTTTTGAGGTAGTCGACGATCTGCATCGCATCTGTGCCGGACAAACGGTTGATTTGGAAGTAGAAGTGGAGCGTGTTATCTGGAGCGACAATTTTGATCCATCCGTTTCCCTGGGCGATTGGTCCAGTATCACGGGTGGAACCGTGAGTATTGTCTGCGGAACCGTATCCGGAAATGCACTTTACTTCAATGACCCTGCACCGCGAGAGGCAATTACGAACCCACTGGATTTGACCGGTGGTGGTACCGTCTATTTCTCCTTGAAAATAGCCAATGGCAGTGCACCATGCGATGATGCCGAGCCCGGCGATAACGTGGTGCTTTCGTATTCTGTTGGCGGAGGACCCTGGTCAAACATTCAAACGTTTTACGAGTCGGCTTACCCTGATTTTGTGGATCTAGCTGTGCCATTGCCACTTGCTGCGTGCAACCCAAATACGCGCTTACGTTGGCGACAAAGTGGCTCCTTTACCTTGAATCAAGATAATTGGGTGCTCGATAATACTTACGTAGGACAGATGTCAACCTCTGCATTTAATTGTGCCTGGTCACCTCAAGCCAATGTTTCACCCGTTTTTGGAACTATCGTGCAGGCTTCGCCATCTGTGACTACGCTTTATGAAGTAACCACCGTTGATCCTGCCACCGGTTGCGATTATACTGATTCTGTGCTGGTTGAGGTAGGACAACCCTTTCAGCTAACGATGTCGCCCGATGAAGTGGTCTGTTTTCCGCAAGATGTTCAGTTAAATGCCAATCCAACGTTACCGGGTACCTATGAGTATTCCTGGACACCGAGTACGGGCATGCAGGGCTCCTTCTCTTTCAATCCGACGGTTAATGTTCAGCAAACTCAAATCTATAGTGTCGAAGCAACGTCAGAGTTCGGTTGTTCGGCGCAAGGCAGTGTCACGGTAACCTTAGGATCATTGTTCTCGCTGGCTATAACTGCTTCTGAAGATTCTCTTTGTGCCGGTGAGTCTACAACCCTGACAGCAGCACTTTCAGGGGCTGCGACCGGTGTGACGCTGGAATGGAGCGGCGATGCAAGTGTTGTGGGTCTTACCGACGCAACCGTAACATTGTCGCCTCAGCAGGATGTTATACTTACCTGCCGGGCTTTACAAGCTTCTTCCGGTTGCGAGGCAGAGCAAGACTTTGCAATCGACGTGACCCCTGCCTTTAGTGTTAACCCCTCTGTTAATCTGGTACAAACATGCGATGCGGTTGGAATGCCGGTATCAGCTAGCGCAACGCTGAATGAGCCGATGCAATGGCAATGGTCGCCCGAAACCTGGGTATCAGATGCAAGTGCTCAGAGCACCCAGCTTGCTTCTCAGAGTGCTGGCACATTAACGATTGCAGCAACCAGTGCCGCCGGTTGTGAGGCTGAGGCGACCGTTATTCTTGATGTCAATCCGCTTATCACTGATTTGGGGCCGGATGTAGGGTTGTGCATCGATGAAACACATCCACTAAGTGTGTCGTGGCCTTCCAATTACAGCGTGCTTTGGAGCACGGGGGCAACTTCATCATCAATCAATGTGAGTACAACAGGAACCTATTCTGTTTTGGTGGAGGCCCCCGATGGATGTACTTCGGAGGACGAGATTTTGGTTGAGTTTTTCGATTATCCGGAGTTGGATCTCGGACCTGATACCGCAGCATGCACAGGTGTTGAGTTGCGATTGCAAGCCGGCGACCCGGGCTTAGACTATGAGTGGAGCTCAGGTCAACTATCGCGCGAGATATACGTTACAGAACCCGGGATCTACAGTGTTGAGATTACCAATGGCTACTGCTATTCATACGATACCATTGAAATTGAATTTTTACCTCTTCCTGTACAGCCATTTCTGCCGGAGTATGAGTTTTGTTTTGAAGCAAGCGAAGAGCTTTTTCTGCTGGATGCAAAGAACACCGGCTCATCTTATGTGTGGAATAATGACTCCCTTTCACGAATTCTCATCGTTTCGGAGCCCGGTAATTATACTGTGCTCATCACAACCGACCAAGGTTGTAGTTCAGAGTTCAGCACCTCGGTGGTTCAGGAGTGTATCGAAGCGTTGTACGTTCCAACGTCTTTTACACCTGATGGAGACGGCATAAACGACGCCTGGTTTGTGTATGGAGTTAACATTGTGAACTATCATTTGCAATTGTATAACCGCTCGGGTGAGATGTTCTTCGAAAGCAATGACTTAAATAAACCTTGGCTTGGTCAGCGTCGCGATGGTACACAATATGTGGACTCGGAAGTATATCCTTATATCATTCGATACCAAGTGGTCGAGGAGAGCGGTGCGTTGAGCACCGAGAAAACCATCATGGGATATGTAAATCTGATTCGTTGAAGACGAAACCTATTTAGTTTCACCTTCAATCAGCTTGTAAAGCTCATCCAGCTTAGGTTGCAGGATAATTTCAATACGGCGGTTTTTCGATTTATCCATAGCATCTACGGGATGAAACTCACTTCTTCCGGCGGCACTTAAAATCTGAGGTTGAACTTTGCTGTTAGCCAAAATGATTTTCACGACTTCGGTGGCGCGTAGAACGCTCAAATCCCAATTGTCCTTTGGATAGGCGGGTGCATTTAGCTTGTCTGTATCTGTATGACCTTCCACTAAAACCTCCATGTCAGTTTCGTTTTCAATCGCTTTGGCAATATCTACGAGGGCTTTTTTGCCTTTAGGATCGACCACAGTGCTTCCGGTTGCAAATAAGAGCTGTGCCTCCATGCTTACGTATACCTTCCCGTCTTTTTCGGTCACGCTCAGACCCATATCCTTAAAGCCGAGCAAAGCATTTTGAAGTTTGTTCTTCAAAGCTTCGCTGGTGGATTGTTGATCGGACAACAACTTTTCGAGATCAGATAGGCGCTTTTGCTTATCTGCTAGTTCGGCGTTTGTCTTATCGATAGCTGCCTGTTTTTCATTGAGATCTTTTTCGAGATCCTTGAGCATGTCCTCTTTTTTCTGCAGCGATTCCTGGGTGCGATTGAGTTCCTCTACCAGTTTTTTGTTCTCGCCGGTTGCTTGCGACAATAGTTCATTGCTTTTCTTGGAAAGGATTTCATTAAGCTCATTAATCTTGTCGTATTGTGTGCGAAGCTGACGATATTCTTTGCCGAATTGCGTGGTGTCGTTCTCCAAATCACGCAATTTTTCGTTCTGGTCATTTACCTTGTTCTGTAAATCTTTATTGCCTGCTTCGAGCAGTTCATTCGATTTTTTTAAACCTTCCAGGTCCTTCTCGCAGCTATTTTTCTTCTGCTCCATTTCAACGAATTTGCGCTGTGGAACGCAGCTGCTGAGGATTACAGTTCCTGCCAATACGGCTATCAGAATATTCTTCATGGTAAATGTGGGTTGCCCTCAAAGGTGCAACCCCAATTGTAGTGCAATGCACAGTGCCATGAATGTTTTTAACGACCTGTTGTGCAGTGCTTCAGGCGAGCCAGGCCTGCACATCCTCCAGTTGAATAGCCGTAATGTCAAGTTTGTTTTTTTTACGGTAGCCGTTTAGTTGCTGATGAATGGACGTGGGCTTGCTGCTTTTGAGTTTTTCGATAGTTTCATAGCCGGCTTTGATTACGTGTTCGGCCCATTCTTCAGGCACACCAACGGCGATGAAATCTTGGGGGTTCGGCCCTGACTGAAACTTTTCCGGACGCATTTGCGGGAAGAAAAGAACCTCCTGAATTGCCTCGTTGTTGGTTAAGAACATGACAAGGCGGTCTACTCCGATACCCATACCGGATGTTGGAGGCATCCCATATTCCAGTGCACGAAGAAAATCCTGATCAATGAACATGGCTTCATCATCACCGCGCTCCTGCAATTTGAGCTGATCTTCGAAGCGCTGACGCTGATCAATCGGGTCGTTTAGCTCACTGTATGCATTGGCTACTTCCTTTCCGTTAATCATCAATTCGAAGCGCTCGGTTAAATCCGGATTGCTGCGGTGGCGCTTGCAAAGCGGCGACATTTCTACCGGGTAGTCCATGATGAACGTCGGCTGAATGAAGTTGCCTTCGCACTTTGCTCCGAAAATTTCATCGATGAGTTTTCCTTTGCCCATGGTGTCGTTTACGTCGATACCTATGCTTTTCGCAAAGGAGAATAGTTCAGACTCTGATTTGCCTGTGATGTCGAAACCGGTGAATTGCTTGATGGCATCGGTCATGGTAATGCGTTGAAACGGCTTCCCGAAATCGATGGTGCGATCCGCGAATTGAACGCTTGATGTTCCAAGTGCTTCGTTGCAGACATGTCGAATCATAGCCTCGGTAAAGTCCATCATCCAATAGTAATCCTTATAAGCAACGTAGATCTCCATGACGGTGAACTCCGGGTTGTGGGTACGGTCCATCCCTTCATTGCGGAAGTTTCGACTGAACTCATAAACACCTTCGAAACCACCGACAATAAGACGCTTCAGATAGAGCTCATTAGCAATGCGCAAATACATCGGTACGTCTAGCGCGTTGTGGTGTGTAATGAAAGGACGCGCGGATGCACCTCCCGGGATTGCCTGTAAAACCGGTGTGTCAACTTCCAAATAGCCTTGAGCATTGAAGAAGTTGCGCATCGCGTTTACAATCTTGGTGCGTGCAATAAAGGTTTCACGCACTTTTTCATTCACCACTAAATCGACATAACGCATGCGATATCGCAATTCAGGGTCGGTGAACGCATCGTGCACAATGCCGTCTTTGTCAGTTTTCACAACGGGCAGTGGCTTCACTGCTTTCGCGAGAAGCATGAATGATTCAACATGTATTGAAATCTCACCCATGCGGGTCGTAAACAACTTACCGCTTACACCCACAAAATCGCCGAAATGAATGAGATGCTTGACAACTTCTTTATAAAGCGTCTTATCGTCGCCGGGGCAGATGGAATCAATGCTGATGTAAATCTGAATTTTACCGGTGGAATCTTGCAGTTGCGCGAAACTGGCTTTTCCCATGTCGCGCATATTGTGCAGACGTCCTGCAATGGTTACCTGCTTTCCCTCCTCATAATTGGAGAGGATTTCCACAGCGGTTGTGTCGGTGGGGAATGCCGCAGCAGGAAAAGGGTCGATACCTAAAGCGCGAAGTTTGTCGAGCGATTCACGTCGCACGATTTCTTCAGGAGAAAGCTGTTGAATCATAGCGCAAATGTAATCGTACTAACTGCCTTCGTGCGTTCAACGCGAACGGCAAAGAATCAACAATGCAACAGGTTTTTTGAAAGTACGCACATGAAAAAAGCCCGAACGAATTCGGGCTTTTTTCAAGAATTAATCTATTCGTGATTTCTTATCGACGCTCGTAGCGATTGTCTTCGACTTGAGCTGCCTCTTTGAATGAATTGTATACGCTGTTGGCTGCCTTCTGCTGGTAGGTGGCGCTAGCACGATCCATGTCAGACTGATAATTGTCTACCGATTCGGCAACGGTAATGTCGGCATTACGCTGAATTACGTATACACCGCCTTTTCCAACGATAGCCTTAGACATCGTGCCTGTGCTCAACCCGAAGCAAGCCCCGATTACAGCGTTCTCCGGCATGCTTACTCCGCTTGTTGGTAGGTTTGAGTTACGCATAGAAACGTTTTCAGCCTTCTTTACATCACTGCTAATACGTGCCGCTATGTCGGCCAAGGAGCCTTCGTTCATCATTGCAGTGTATTTCTCTGCTTTCTTTTCCTTGATGGTCTCTGCCTTCATTACGTCATATACGTTTTCGAAAGTTGGAACTCCTTTCTCTTTAACTTCAGTAAGAGCAGCAATGATGTAGTCTTTTCCAATCATCATAGGTTGAGAAACTTCACCTAGCTCTGCACCATAAGCCCAGCCAACGAGTTCGCCGGCATCGGTAAGGCTAGCTACAGACGTTGCGTTTGGCTTGATGTTTTTGCCGTCGATGAGTTTGGTGCCGCCGTTGAGAGTGTCGGCAGCCATGCGGAATGAAGCGGTATCAGCGCAGTTGAGCGAAAACTCTTTTGCAAGAGCATACGCGCTTTTCACTGTTTTGCTGCTTGGCTCAATAGTGCGGTCGATTTGCGCAATCTTGGTATAAGGGAAGTTTTTACCGGTAACCTCGATGAGGTGCCAGCCGAAGTCGCTTTCCACAATCTGAAGCGATCCCACAGCTCCGTTGAAACAAGCATCTTCAAATGGCTTCACCATTTGTCCGCGACCAAATTTTCCGAGTGAACCACCTTGGGCTCCACTTCCCGGATCTTCTGAATACTGCTTGGCCATTTCTTCGAAATTGTTGCTCTTCGCAATCACGTTTTTCAGAGAGTCAAGCTTGGTTTTACCCGTTGCTTTGTCTTTAATGAGAATGTGACGAGCTTCTACGCTGTTATTGTCTGTTCCGCGCTTGCTTGACTTCACCAGGAAGAAGCGACCGTTGTGAGCGAAAGGACCCATTACGGTTCCCAAAGAATCGCCCTTAATGCGTCCTTCGATATCGGCAGGTAACATGCCATCGGTGTAATTCTGATAAGCTTCTGCAGGACTGCCTGCGTTGTTAGCGGCGAACATTGAATCGCTTTTAGCGGTGCGGAAGTCTGCAGTAAGTGCTTCAAGGCTTTCACGCAATGAAGAACTATCAGTCGGTGTAGCCTGAACAGGGAAGTTCAAATACTTCACCGAGCGGCTTGTTTCCTGACGGTATTCACGATCGTTTTTGTGCTTGTTGTAGTATGCGCGCACATCGCTTTCTGTCCAGGTAATAGTGCTGTCAGGAATTTCAGCGAAGGTTTTTACAACGAAGTCAACACTTACTTTGTCATTGGCTGTCTTAAATGCCCACTTGGCATCTACGCTGTTAGCGAATGCGCCTTTGCGCAACATGATGTCATATTTCTCTTTTTGACGCTTTTGCTTAATCAACTTTTTCCAGTTGTCAGCCATTTTAGCATCCATACCATCGAAGCTTTTACGAACTTGCTCTTTCAAGGCAGTGCTGTCTTTTCCACCATAAATCGTGCTTTTCACGAAAGGCGAGAGTAGTTCGCCGAAGGTAATCTCTTCGTATTCTTCATCGGATACTTCAATACCCAATGCATCGAACTCATCTTGGTAGATGATGTTCTCCATCATCTGGTTCCAAGTATCGTTTGAAAGGCTTTGCTCATTGCCCTGGTATTGGAAAAGAGGCTCGCGATCTTGAAGCGCACGCTGCCATTCTTGAGCGCTGATAGATTGTCCGTCTATTTCACCAATTGCCGCATTGCTATTGCCAAAAAGCGACATCACCGCGTCGTAAGGGATGAGGAAGGAGAGGAGACCAACACCTACCATAACCAACAACAAACCACGCTGCTGTCGGATTTTTTCAATCATTGCCATAAGTCAGTTTATCTTAATAATTTTGGGCTGCGAATATCGTAAATAGACGGCAAACTTCAAGCAGGCAGACTTAAATAATTGACATTCAGTATTTAGAAAATGAATTACGCAAACGAACACCCTGAAAATGAGCCTGTAATTAAAGAAAAGCGGTTAGAACTCCTTATGTCTGCACCGTGATTTTCACCAATTCGATCCGTGTTTCGCTCACTTTAAGGGGAGTAAAAGTGTAAGGACCCTGGGTGATTGTCTCGAATTCTTCCGGAATGTCGCCGCGTAAATAGAGAATAAGTCCGCCAAGCGTGTCATACGCTTCCTGATTTTCCGGAAGCTCTAGTTGGTATTTTGAATTGAGATAATCGATTTCCAGTCGTGCGGAGAAGTCGAATGATCCATCGGCATGTTTGATTTCCGTGGTTTCGTCCTTGTCGTGTTCATCTTCAATTTCTCCGAATATTTCCTCTACAATGTCTTCCATGGTAATCATTCCGGCGGTTCCGCCAAATTCGTCAACAACCACAGCTACCTGCTTTTTTTGCGTAATGAAAAGCTCCAAAATTTCATAGGCCTGCATCGGTTCCGGAATGATGGAAATAGGTCGTAAAATGTGTTGGATGTGCGCCGGCTTTTTGAAGAGTTCGTAGGAGTGGACGTATCCGATAATGTGATCAATGCTTTCGCGGAAAACAAGGATTTTGGAAAGACGCGTTTCAATAAAACGCTTCTTCAGGTTTTCAATAGAATCGGTAATCTCAATGGCAATAATCTCATTTCTGGGCACCAGGCAGTCACGTGCCTTCAGGTTCGAAAAATCAAGAGCGTTTTGGAAGATTTGAATTTCGTGGTCGATTGCCTTGCTTTGGTCAATGTTGCCAGTGGCTTGTTCCAGATAATGATCGAGATCTATTCGGCCGAATTCTACTTCTTCATCTTTGATTTCCTTGCGAACAACAAGGCGTATAAACATATCGGAAATGCCGGTTACAATCCAAGCAAAGGCGTACAGAACACCATACCACACTGCTAGTGGTATAGCCATCATGTTCAACCAGCGATTGGGATTAATACTGAAAATGGCCTTCGGGATGAATTCAGCAAATACTAACACGATAATGGTAGAGAGAATCGTTTGCGTGAGAACAACGCCGAAATCGCCAACAGCTATTGAAAATGCAGGGAATTGAGACGCTATGGAGTGTTCTATTACCTCACCCATGTATAAACCGTAAACCACCAACGCGGCATTGTTGCCAATGAGCATGGTTGCGATAAATAGTTTGGGTTTATTGATGAAGTGACCAATGATGTTGGAAGCGAAGACACCTTGCTTCTTATCGAGCTCAATTTTGAGTTTATTGGCCGTGATGAAGGCTATTTCCATACCGCTCGAAAAAGCGGAAGCCAACAAGGAAAGAAATATAATGAGTGGCCAATAGGAATCCATTCAACACGTTGGTAAATCGGGGAATAGTGCGACCCTATTTACCTTGGTAATACACAGCAAATGTAGTGAAGCGTGATAGGACTTTCAACGGCCGGAATTGTTACGCTCGATGCGCAACCGCATTTTTCTGCGAAACATCCACCAGAAAAATGAAATGCCGGGAATGAAGAATTTATTGATTTCGGTTCTCCAGGGTTCGAAAAAAAGGATGGAATAGCAAGCGAAAACAAAGGATGCAATGGTGAATACCAGCCAAAAGTTTTCGATGATTTTATTGGTTTTTTCCATAGGTGGTGTCTTGATTTTCTTCGACCATGATATCGCCGGTGGGCTGAATGATGCGGTATTGCGTGAAGCTGTCGTTGCTTTCCAGGCCGCGTCCCCTAAGAATTGTTCCGCCGGAAAGCGTAATGGTCACTTGTTTGTCGGTTACAATGCGAGCGCTGTCTTGCATGTAAATGAGTTCTTCTGTTTCTAATTTCTCGCCGGCTTTGTTGGTTAGGATAACCGTATCCCAGGCGGTAAGTAGTTTTTTCTTCTCTTCGTACTTGCCATTTCGCGCCGTGATTCGCGCTTCTTCTTCAGCGAAAGAATCATAGAATGTCATGTTGAATCCGTTGCTCGCAAGAAGATAGTCCTCTTCTCCTTCCAGGTCGAACTGCTCGAGCAGCGTGGCTTCTAACCGGGTTTGTTTTTTCCCTTTTTCAGAAAATGTGTAAACGGCGTTGTGACTCGTTTGTGTAGGATGCGTGTTTTTGTCGGTAATAGCTCGCACCTGCTCAATGTCGTTGCGACACCCAGCCAATACGAGCGTGAATAGAAGAATACCAGTGAATCTTACAAATGTCATTTAGTCGTATTTCACTTGTCTGAACCAACGGTCGAACGACGAAGGAGAGAGTGATAAGCCAACCATGAATCCGAAATACTTCTCCTCTACCAATCCGGCTTCTCGTGTGCCACGTGTCCCCCATTCGGCTCCAATGTGAAACTTGGATTGTGATCGAACGAAGGGAACGCTGATGCCTGCTGTAGTTGCTTCTTGCACTATCCGCGTATTATTTAAGGTGAGCTCAGATGCGTAGCTGCGATAACCCACGCGATAATTCAATCGATTGAAGAAATTGTTGTTGGCGTCGGTTGCCGGTTTATACTCCAA
>CANIAA010000025.1 GCA_947465255.1 Flavobacteriales bacterium
AGTTACCCCACGCAAATCGTCCTCTGCTATCTCTCTTTCGCGCGTGCGCTCAGCGAAGTATCCTCCAAACGCAACTGGCTGCACTGAAAAGGTCGTCGGTGTTGTGCTGGTTGAGTCGCCCCACTTCGCAAATTCTATATCAACTTCGCTGTTACCATCGGTGTAAAAGGTATTGTTGTCCCACGTGAACAACCCGAAAACAACGTTCTCCGAAAAACTCATGGGGTCGGCTTGAATCGTCCAAGTGTACGTGCCATAACCCAGGTTGTCTCTCCCTACCACCTCCGAAGAATACCATACGCCATCGTGCTCGGCAATGGTGAGGTGCAACCATCCATTTTCATCCACCCACACATCGTCGTACAAACGTGAGAACATGTTCGGACCGGGGCCCATGGGTTCAAGTCCCCATTTCACATCCCACTTGCGACCGGCGAATGTTACTTCGTCGCCAACACGGCCCAGCACATCTTCCGGGTTTGATTGCTTACATCCAAGTCCCAGTAAGAGACATAAGATGGAAATATAAGATTGGTATTTCATTAGGGTATGTATTGAACAGTGGCTATTTGGTCACCGATGATGATGTCGAAAGCGCCGGCTTCTGTTACATTCTTCAAATCTTTATTGATGAACGATAAGTCTTTGGCATTCAGTGAAAACATATAGGTCATGGTTTCCCCCGGTTTAATCAGATGCTTATGAAACTTGCGCAGCTTTCGAACTGACGGAGTAATTGAAGCTACTTGGTCGCGCGTGAAAAGCAAGACTGTTTCGCGTGCCTCCATGTCGCTCTTGTTGCTCACTTCGATTGTTACCGTTAATGAGCCATTTCCCTTTAACTCATTACTTGACAGCTTCATCGTACCGTACGTTAGCGTCGAATAGGATAATCCAAAACCAAACGGCCACTCAGGCGCATAGGCGGTGTTGCCAAATTTAGGATCGAGTGTTTCGCTGAATTTATGGTCGTAGGTGAGCAGCGATTGCTCGTGAGCAGGGTAGGTGAACGGAAGCTTACCCGATGGGTTTACATCGCCGAAAAGAATGCGCGCCAACGCATCACTTCCCAAATCGCCGGGCTGATAGGCCATAACAACTCCCTTGCACAGTGGCACGATGTCGTGAATGATACGCGGACGATTTTCAACCAAAACTAAAACAATGGGTTTGCCGGTTGTACTCAATTGCTTTACCAACTCGCGCTGTGCAACAGGCATGCTCAGGTCTTCGATGTCGCCAGGCTTTTCCGTGGAAGGCAATTCACTCAGACACACTACAATCACTTCGGCTGAATTTGCTTTATTCAGAATTTCAGAAACTCCGGTTAGACTGTCGAGCGTTGCCCCTGCAGCATATTGAGTATTTGGATTGAGTATTTGAAGTGCTTCGTAAATGGTGTTGCGAGAAGCGTCTTCGTACTTCTCATCGGTTCCTTGCCAGGTGCGTGTCCAAGCGCCATTAATGAGCGTGAGCGAATTGGCAGCGGGTCCGCATACCAGCACTTTAGCACTTTTGCTCAAAGGAAGAATGCCATCATTCTTCAAAAGCGTGATGCTTTCCTCGGCCGTTTCACGCGCGGCTTGCTGATGCTTGGTTGATCCAAAGTCAGGGAAGTCTTTCAAAGCAGGCGGCATGGCATTCGCAAATAGTCCGAGGTCTCGCTTCATCACCAGAATGCGTCGCACCGATTCGTTCAATCGGGCTTCTGTAATTTGTCCTTCCTTCACCAATTCAATCAAATGACGTGCGAATTCAAAATCATTCGGAACCATGCACATATCGATACCGGCATCGACAGCCGCTTTCACCGATTCTTTGTTATTGGCTGTCACTTTATGAATCTGATGCAGCTTCATCACGTCTTCCCAGTCGGTCACAGCCATGCCTTTGAAGTTCATTTCATTGCGCAGCAGTTGCGTGAGGATGGCGGGATTAGCGTGCACCGGGATACCGTTTATTTCTCCGCTATTAATCATGACACTCATAGCACCTTCATTGATGGCCGCTTGAAAAGAAGGCATATAAATCTGTCGTAATTCAATATCGCTGATGATGGCCGGTGTGCGGTCTTTACCGGTGCGTGCGCCACTGTAGCCCAGGAAGTGCTTCATACAGGCAGCCACGTGCGTGGCATCGGGCGTGGTGCTGTGGCCTTGGTAGCCGTCGATGCAAGCACGACCCATAGTAGCACACACGAGCGGATCCTCACCATACGTTTCGAAGAAGCGCGACCAGTTTGGGTTGCGGCCTACATCGAGCACGGGTGAGAAATTCCATGGAATACCCGCAGCGCGGGTTTCATAGGCCGTGATTTGCGCACCGCGTTTCACCAATTCCGGATTGAACGTAGCGGCTTGTCCCAACTGCTGTGGGAATAGGGTAGACCCCATCATGTAGTTGGCACCGTGAATCGCATCAATTCCGTAAAGGACAGGTATTTTCAAGCGCCCTTGTGTAGTTGCTACACGTTGAATTTCGCCCACCAGTTCGTGCCATTGCTTGAGAGGATAGGCATGTCCGCCGCAGTTGAGAACTGATCCCACATGCCATTTCGTGATAGCTTCATTCAATTTGGCGGGCTCAATATGATGCGGCTCAACCAGTTTATAAATGCCGCCTTCGCACACCACGTCTAGGTTTATCTGCGTCATTTGGCCAACCTTCTCCTCAATGGTCATCTGTGCCATGAGGGCTTCAATGTCGACCGGAGCTGTTGGCGCAGATGTGCCTTTCTTCGTTGCCTTCTGCGCGTTGCAACCGAGAGCCAAAAAGAGAGAGAGAATGAATATCGATTTCTTCATAGAAATGAATAGAGTTCTTTATCGGGTTGATGGTTGAATGAAAAGTCGTCCCCAGAGTGAGGGTGACGTGTGGAATCCTTCTTTATCGATCGAATTCCAGCGAAGTTGTGATTGGCGCACACTTTCCTTATCAGCGACATCCACGGCAAGCTCAATGGCATACTCTCCGCCTTCTTGCCAGGGTTCAGTGGCTAGTTCCTTCCACGGAATCTTGCATTCAAAGGAATAAATGATGTCACTTACTTTGTTTGTCTTTACCTCTGCCTCAATACTCTGTGATCGAGTCCAGTCCCAAATTTGCGGATTACTGCTCATGCGAATGCCCAGGTGCCTGTCGTCTGCGTAGAAGATAGAGCGCTTAGGACTAAGTCCACTTCGCGAGCTGAAGGCAATTTCGATGGCATCACCGTTCCAAATGTCTTTGTCTTCGCGGATGTTAATCAGAGGAGTGTTATCGAAAACAACACCGCCAAGGAATAGGAAATCCTGATTCGCACTAACAAAAAGCTTGTGAGCATCAACTTCAAAAAGGGTTATAGCTGAGTCAGAAATGTTGATTAGTCCATCGAACGAAATTGCATCAATCATTTTCAATGTCGCTTGCTGTCTGCCGCGCGATTTGAATGGCTCGATTCGGATGTTATCCATCGATATCGTACCTGAAGATTCAAATTGCATGATGACTTGTTTGATGGACGACACATCCACGTCGCGCACTTCAAAGGGGAAGTTCTCGAGCGGCACCCGAACGGTTGTCCACTGATCGGTAATTACTTTTCCGTCTATCATCGAGGGAGTGAATCCTGTCCAGGCTTGCGCCCCATTGAAGTCTTCAAAGCCAATGGCCCATGGCAATCCTTTCATAGGGCCTGTGAGTGAACGCACATCGAAAGCTATGGCAGCATTGGTAGTGATTTGCGAAAAGTCCTTTCCGCTCCAACCGGCCCAGCCAATGCCCATGCCCACCCAATCGCAGCCACCTCCTGGCTTATCCCATTTGATGCGCATATTGTTGGCACCATTCGAGGCCGTCCCGGTTTCTCCGTTCACCTCAATGCACGAAGGATTTTGGGTATACCAGATTTCAGTGCTCATCGTCTCGTCGTATATCGATGATGCGCCCAATCCTTTCAGCGGTCCTTCCGCAGGCCAGTCTTCTTTGTCGTATAATGCCAGTGGCTTCACGTGCGAGCATGCCTGCAGCAGCAGTAAAGACAACGTTGCGTATGTAATGCGCTTTATCATGGCTGCAGGGGTCCTCCCTCTGTGAAGGTTACATAGTCGAGATATGCTTGCGAGTATCCCGATGCTGGATTGGCCAGGAAGAGTATCGAAACCTGTACCAGTTTGTCGGGCTCATGCAGACCATTTCCGATAGGCGCGGTTTCAGCACCGTTTACAAGCGTTACAATGTCTTCGTATTTGCGGCTGATAGTTGACCAACCATCAGGACCTCCGGAAATTTCAAATGCCCACAAATCTTCAATGCCGTTCGAATAACTGCCATCACCATTATCGTCTTCACGGAATTGGATAAGCGTTAAGCCATTGTCATATGCTTCAGGCTTGTAAATCATGGTATTGAAAAAGACGTTATTGGAGTTATTACTTAACGGGAAGTGCTCAACACCATAGGCACTGGCGGGCATGTCGATGAGCCCGATGAGCCAATCCCAGGTAACGGCGCCGCCCATGTCGTAGTAATTGTTTCCTTGAGCAGCATTACCATCTCCTCGAACCAGGAAGCTCATGTTAGAGCCTGATTGAATAAACGAAGTCCATCCTGGATTGATACCCGATTCAAAATCGCTCAAAACAAAACCCTGTGCCGGGCGAATGGAAAGGACTTCCAGCGTATCGCGCAACGTATCGAGTTGGTTGTCGAAGGTGAGCAGCACTTCGCACATTTCCTGGCGGAACATGGGCAGAATAGTCGTTGAACCATTCCAGTTAAAATCTACTGCTGAAGAAAACTCTTCATGCACGTGGCGAGCACCAGAACTCATACCTTGCACTTCCAACTTCCAATTCAGGTTCTTGGAAAAGGAGGCGTGAAAATGGGTGGTCTCACCTGCAGCAAGATCAAGCGAATCATCGCTGATGGTTAGCGTTTCTTCGATGAAGAACGGACCGTAAATATCCTCCAGGTTTGGCCCGTCAAATGTGTCTTCCGGTTTACAGGCTTGCAAGAGAAGAGCAATTGCAAGGATGGAATAGTATCGCATGTTTTTCATCGTTAAAAGTTGATTTGATATAACAACATCCATTGTTTGTTGGTGTACAAGGCCTCGTCTAGTTGATTCGTACTATTAAGGAACTGATAGTATTGTACACTCAAGAATGATTTATCACTAAAGGTATACTTGGCTCCGATAGACGCAAGTTGCTCGCTGCCCTTTAAATTTAGTTCGGTAAAATTGAATATTTCCTGATTTTCATCGCGCACACTATTCATCTCAAATCCTTCATACGTAAGCATTTGGAATGCACCCAACAGATGCCATTGTTTTTTCAATTCATAGTCAAAACCTGCTGTCATTGTTTGAGAAGTGAGGTCAATGCCAGGCACGGCTTCGCTTCCTTGTCTGGTGGTTCGATCGTTGCGGAAACGAACTTGCACGCTCGCTTCTTTGTCCTTGGCTCCTATGTATTGCTTAGCGTTGAATGAAGCGCTCAATTCATAACGTTCAAAATTGCGCAGGGTGGTTGTTCCTTCACCTCGCACCTCCTGACCTCTGTAATAGTTGATTTGCGCATTAACGGGATTGTTCTTCTTGTCATAACCGGCAGAAAGAATCATCGCTTGTCGGTTAGGTGTTGCTTCGCCGTATGGTGTGATATTGTCGTATTGAGGGGCAAACGCCATGAGGTTCGTTTGAAGCTGCATCGTATACAATCCTGACTCACGCATAAGGTCGATCATCGATACCGGACGTAAGGCCTGTTCATTGCCAACGCGCTGAAACGCATTGAGCTGTCCGTTGAAGTTGACACGCTTGGTTTGAGCTCCCATACTGCGAAAGTCAGAAGAGACGTACTTCAACTGAACACCGCCATGTACTCCCAGGTTATGATGGCGAATCTTATACTTCGCATCAGCGAACTTGCCCTGCCAATCGGGAATGCTATCGCTGTCCGACTCCTTGTAATACCATTTCGATCTACCCGCTTCCGCTTCGATGGTGTGTTGCATGACACCCACTTTACGGCTGTAGTTCATGGTGGCCGTCATTACAGGATGATGAAACGTGGTGTTGCTGCGCGATGTTCCATAAATGTCAAACACGTTTACATAGTTGAATCCGACACGCAAGAATTCGCTTTGAATGAGACTTAGATTAACGCCGCTGAAAATGCGGTCGTTGGTTTGACTGAAATCGGAGGTCTTCACACGTGTGGCCACTGTCTTGATGCCAATTTCCTTGATCCATTTTGCAAATTCGAAGGCTACTTCAGCCGAAGCGCCTTGCTGGCGCCAACTATTATCGTTGTTATAGAAGTGGTCGTAGTTCACCACATCCGTTTGCTGTTGAAGTAGAAATGGTACACCGGTAATCATTTCCTGATTGCTGTTCCAAAGGGTGTAAGGAGTAAGCTTGTAGTTGATGTCGCCCAGTTGATAGCGCACAATACCGCCGGCAACGCCTTTGACATAAAGCTGACGCACATCGAAGCTAACCCCTGCGCCCCAGAAACCGCCGTAATCATTGCGCACGCGAACCATTCCCTGAATTTCCATTTGCGGGTTGGGACGCATATTGATTCCTAAGTCGACGAGCGTATTACCACTATTGAGTTTTGCAGTTGTTACGGTGTCTTCCTCGAAGTACGAGTTGTAATGATCGCTGTAAAACTGCGCACGCGCAGCACCCACAAAGGTGATTTTGCGCGTGTCTTGCTGGGCAGTAACGGTTGCAGTGCAACCTATGCCTAACAAGAAAAGGATATGATGAATTTTCATGTGCATGATTAGAAGAAGGCTTTTAATTCAACTACGAGTTCTCTTCCCTTGAAAGCATCGAGCGGAAAGCTGGTGTCTTCAAACGAATACCAGCGATGACGCAGGTAGAGTCGGGTGTTCTTTCCTAAATCAATATCGCCACCCACACCAAAGCCTTTTCCGAATTGGTTGAGAGGACGGAATGTCTCTTCACTGATTTCGGTGAGGTAGTTACCCAGTGTGCGTTCAATTCCCGCATAGGCATTAAACATAAACTTCGGGGTGATGCGGAAGTACCATTCAATTTCACTTGCATACTGACGCACGTAGGCTTCTTCATTGGTTACGGGAAGCGCAGACAGGTCACGCGAGCAAGTGTTGGCCTGAAGTAAGGCGAAGAAATAACTTTCGTGACCTGCGATATCGTGCTCGTACTTTAACTGGACCTCAGCAGCGTTAAAGAACTTCTTATTCACAACAACACCCGCTGAGTCGTCACTGAGTTTCACTGTTTCGTATACATCACGATAGACATCCGAATACCTGCCATAAGGCCCTACGTTGGCCGGGAAGTTCCATCTCCAGAAGCGGGAACGTGTGAATTGATTGACAGGATGGCCAACGGTTATCACCGCAGCGGCCGGATTGATTTCAGCCGAAGCACCAATCCCTGCGCTGATTTTCAGCCGCTGTACTTTGGCCTGCACGTTCAGGTTTAATCCTTGTCGGTTGTTGGTCATCTGTCCAACGCGTGTCACTGAACTTCCGAACGGTAGGAGGAGGGAAGAGCTACCCACACTGCCGGCAGGAATGTCATTTACAGTGTATTCGCGCACTGCCGTATTCCAATAAACACCGTTGTTGTTCACTACTTTCGGGCTGATTCGGAAGTAGTGCAACTCAACAACCGGCTTATCACCTTTCATGACGTTGCTCGCCTTGAGTTGCATGACTTCTCCCCAGCCTTCGTTGTGTTGTGGCGAGAAATAATCGCCCATTCCAAGCTCGCCCTTGAGTAAAACGCCAAACTGCTCGTATTGAAACTCGGTGGTTATTACGTTCAAACCAAATTGCTCCAGTGCAAGGCTATCTGTGAAATTTCGTGTGCTTATGCTGTTGACGCTTAAGAAGGAGTTCCCCTTGAAGTTTTTCTTTATACGACCACCATACGCATAGTTAGGCACCTGACTGAATCCTCCGTTTTGTTCCGTTTTTCCGGCCATCAGTGTGCAGGTAAGATTGCCGGGTAGTTGTGAGCCATTTACGACCACACCTTGAAAGGCGCGATTTCCCCAACGTGCATCTTGGTCTATGGAGCCTTGATCGTAGTATTGCTTGTATCGGTTGGAAACTGTCGTGCCCATTGGGTCCCATGGGTTGCGCTCAAACAGCATGAAGCGGTTATAACCTTTCCATGATGCGAATGTCATATCGGAAATAGCGAGCCATTGTATACCACCCACCGTAGTGCTCCAGGTTCCAAAATTTGTTTTGAAGTTACCATAGAGGTTCATGCCGAGCATAGCGCCGAGATTGCCTCCTAGCGGCACAGATCCAAGCGGGTATTGGATATCCGGACGCAAACTGTCGGGCACTTGTCGGCCATACGATGGACCGATGCTTCCGTTCAAAAACTGAAACATGCGAACGTCGAAACCCCACGAAGACCCACCTGGCATTTGACCACTCACATTGAGTAAAAGGTTGGGCAGTTGAGCATCATCACCAATGAAAAGAGAGCGAGGCAGAACGGTATCGCCCGGCGCTGCCGTAAGCGTATAAGGCATCATTTGCCTTGTGTAAGTAGCGAAGAACCGATAGAATCCATTAACCTGAACACTTCCCTTTGATTTTTTGAACTCATTTGGAGTTAATCCTAAAGAGGGAAAAGTGTAGGTCGTCGTGTCGCGTAAGAGGAGTGGTGCTACCCTGGTAACGCTCTCGGATTGCGCAATCAGAGAATGCATCGATGAAGACAAGGCGATAAGAAGTATAGTGATTCTCTTCATCATTGCATTTCCAGTTGTTTGAATTTGACAAAGCGAGCCGATTCCTCGCCGGCACCGGGTGGCACAACGTAGAAGGGGATATTGCCATAGGCGCAATGTCCATTGCTATCAGTCACTTCATAAAAGAGGCGATAGGCACCCTCCGCTCGAGGGGCCCGGAATTCAGCTTGTGTTGACGATTTACTCTTAAATAGTCCATTGATAGGCGTTGGCGCTGTCTCAGCATCACCTCCGGCTTTGATGTCGGTGCTTTCAGGTACAATGACCCATTTACCGCTCAGCTTGTCGCTTTCCGGATCATTTACAGATGCCAGGGCCTCGTATTTTTTCTCTGCCGTAAGCATGATAGACTGCGTGGCACTTTTGTTATCAATGCTCAATGAAAGCAAATGTGGTGCTTTGTTTACGGGTGGACGACCATTCCAGAATTGCTCCAGTTCATCTATGGGTTCTGAACGTAAACCGTCACGCGTGAACAAACCATACCAAGTGGAAGTGGTTTCCTGCTTAAAACCCCACAAGAAAACGTAAGATCCCATGCAGTTTTTTGAAGCGGCCAGAATTTCATTTTCATAGCGCTCTTTATACGATACCGCTTTTTCTGCGCTCGTCTGCTCGATAGGCGCACCCCAGCGTGTTTTAGCTACTTCCCAGTGTCCATTGGGTCCCCATTCGGTAATCATGTATGGCCCTGTCCAACCATAATTGGCCAGGTTCTTTTTTACATTACCGATATCACCATACGTATTAATGCAGTAGATGTCAATTTCCGGGGCGTCTTGCATGATGAGCTTTACTTCTGCCGGATCCAGACCCGCGGTGACGGTTGACGTAGGGTGAAGGGGATCTACTTCATGAATCATTTTCGCAACGTCATTGACCGCTTTCCATACGTTGGTATTTGTATAAAATAAGTCGAGCTCATTGCCAATACCCCAAAGAAGTAAAGCCGGGTGGTCTTTGATTTCCATTACGATCTTGCGGAAATAATCGAGTTGAGCTTGCACCTTCGGTTTGTCATCGTAATCAAAACCGTGGCGCTCATGCTGCATCCACAAACCCATCATAACTGTCAGACCAAGTGAATGCGCTTTATCCAGCATTTCCTTCGCATTGTCAGTGCTCCATGTGCGAACGGAGTTTCCGCCGATGCGGGCAAGCTCATCCCATTGTTCGCTGCCGCCTCCACCTTTGATGAAGTATTCATTGCCACCACGATATAATCTGTACTCTCCACGTTCGTTCAACTTTACTTCCACGCGAATGGCCTGGGCAAAAAGCGTGGAGGAGAATAGCAAGAGACCAACAATCAGGATAATGAAGGAAACGAGGCCGTTTGTTTGATTGCTTTTCACAGGTTAACTTAGTTTGTTTTTTTTGACATTCATTGGGTTTATTGGGAGAATGAATGCGGTAAATAACGCGTAAATTGTTCGAAACAAAAAACTTTTTGTAAAACTAACAATATCTATATCTTAGAACCCTAAAATCCAACGAATGTTTAAAAAATTACTATCACTTTCAGCATTGTTCTATGCGATAACCGCATCGGCTTTCAACGTGACTTTTCGCGTTGACATGTCTCAGCAAACCGACTTCACAACACCCGAAGTAAATGGCTCATTCAACAATTGGTGTGGTAACTGTTTTCAGATGACCGATGCCGATGGCGACAATATTTGGGAAGCCACCACCGACCTTGCCGCAGGCACCTACGAGTTCAAATACTCAGCCGATAACTGGGGCAGTCAAGAAACGCTTCTTCAAGGTAGTGCTTGCACGGTGACCAATTTCGGATTTACCAATCGAACATTGGCTGTTACAGCCGATGCTGTTTTGCCGGTTGTTTGTTGGAGCAGTTGCACCGACTGTGCTTCGAGCCCAAACATTTATACAGTCGAATTTCAAGTAGACATGAATGGTGTAAGCGGGTTTACTACTCCGGAAGTGAACGGCACGTTCAACGGCTGGTGTGGCAACTGCACTGCAATGTTTGATCCGGACGGAGATAATGTATGGTCTGTATCGGTATCCTTGCAAGAGGGCACGTATGAGTATAAATTTAGTCATGACAATTGGGGTGGACAAGAAACATTGGCAGCCGGAAGTCCATGCACAGTAACGATGGATCAGTTCACAAACAGAACGATTGTTGTCGATGGCAACATGACGTTGGAGCCTGTGTGCTGGGGAAGCTGCGCAGCTTGCGGTCAAAGCACTGGACCATACAACGTGACGTTTGCAGTTGATATGTCGCAAGTAGGTTTTACCTACACAGCGCCTGAAGTAAATGGCTCGTTCAACAATTGGTGCGGCAATTGCGCCCCAATGAGTGATGCTGATGGTGACAACATTTGGACACTTACCATCGCCCTGCCTGTTGGAGTGCATTCCTACAAGTTTTCATACGATAACTGGGCGGGACAAGAGGAACTTATACCGGGCAGTCCTTGCACGCTCACCGAGTCAGGTTTTACGAATCGTACCATTGATTTAACTGACACTGCTGTTCTTCCTAATGTATGTTGGGGTAGCTGTGAAGCTTGCATAGTGAATGTAGAAGAGACCGTGCAAGGTTCCTTCCTTGTTTATCCGAACCCTGCTCAGGATGTTATGACTATTTCACTTGATGGTGTGACGGATGCTGAAGTATCAATTCATGATATGACCGGAAGATTGATACTGGTAAGCACGCTTAATAATACCCGAATGACTCAGTTTAACGTAAGTGAATTGCCAGCCGGCACTTATGTTGTTTCCATTCGAAATGAACATGAGTTGCTTCGTCGAGCAGTTCAGTTGGTGAAGTGATATTGATTTGAGAAAAGAAAAAGCCTCGCTTCTGCGGGGCTTTTTTATTCAATGGCATCGGAAAATAGTGAAGGGGTGAAAGGGTGAGAGTGTGAAACGGTGAAATTGTGAAGAAGAGACTCTTTCACCATTTCACTAAAAATCAAATACAAATCCTCTGTCCTTATACTTTTCGAAGGTCTTCGCATCAAAGGCATACAGTTGCGATGGACGATGCCTAACGTTCTGTTGGGTCTCGGTAAGTTTCTTAAGGAACTTTACATTCTGGATTTTCTTGCGGAAATTTCCTTTATCGAATTTGCGACCCAGAATAGTTTCGAAAACATCTTGAAATTCAGTGATGGTGAATTTCTCCGGTATTACGCGCGTCCAGATGGGCTCCTCAACCAACAATGTCTTCAGACGACTGGAGGAAGCATCCAGAATTTCGCGGTGATCGAAAGCCAATTTAGGCAGCTTGCTCAAGCTATGCCATTTGGTTTGCTTTGCCCAGTGTGAAGCAACCGGGTGCAGGTCAGTCAACTCCACTAATGCCATATAACCTACTGTAATAACACGTCCAAGCGGGTGACGGTTTACGCCCCCAAATGTTTGTACTTGTTTCATACCTACGTCGTCTATCGATGTTAGGTCATGCAAAACCCTGTGTGCCGCAGCATCTAGGTCTTCATGCGGGTAAACCAAGTCGCCGGGTAATGCCCAGAAATTCTCGAAGGGCTCTGCACCACGTTGAATGAGTAGCACTTTCAAATCGCCCTGATGGTAGCCAAAAATCACACAGTCTACAGAGAATGCAGATTTGAAGAAGGCGTCAATCGGAATTGAGTACATATCATCCGATTGAGTGGTTTTGGGTATTGGCTTAATAGCTTTTTCCATTGATTTTAGTGGTCTACAAAAATACTCCGAGCAATTTAAAACCCTATTAAATTCATCTTATGAATCCAAAAGTATCTGAAAAACTGTTTACGCACAAGCATTTTGTACAGATAACAATTAGTCTATATTCGCCACAAACAAAGTTCATTATGACATCCAAAATTACAAGTACATTTCTATTTGCTTTTCTCGTTTTGTTGAATTTTTCAGCGGACGCGGTTAACGTGACGTTTCGTGTAGACATGAGTCAGCAGTCGGATTTCACAACACCTGAAGTGAATGGTTCATTCAACGGTTGGTGCGGCAACTGTTTTCAAATGACAGATGCAGATGGCGATAATATCTGGGAGGCCACTACTGACCTTGCTCCCGGCAACTATGAATATAAATTTTCAGCTGATGACTGGGGAAGTCAGGAAAATTTAGTGCCGGGAAGTACTTGCACAGTAACCAATTTTGGTTTTACAAATCGTTCACTTGTCGTAACTCAAGAAACCATTTTACCGGTGGTTTGCTGGGGCGCATGTGTTGATTGTGCTGCAGCTCCTGTTTTTTATGACATCACTTTTCAAGTCGACATGAATGAGCAAACAGGCTTTACAACTCCTGAGGTGAATGGTGCATTCAACGGTTGGTGTGGCAACTGCACAGCCATGTCTGATGCAGATGGCGATGGAATTTGGTCGGTTACCGTTTCACTGGAAGAGGGAACCTATGAGTACAAGTTCAGTCATGATAACTGGACAGGACAAGAAACGCTAACACCGGGTTCTTCTTGCACTGTTACAACGGATATTTATACTAATCGCACTATCACTGTTTCTCAAGACGAAGTTCTGCCGGCAGTTTGCTACGGTAGCTGCGCAGTGTGCGGTATCAATACAGGCCCTTTTGATGTGACTTTTAGCCTCGACATGAATAATGTTACCTTTCCATTTACAACACCTGAAGTGAACGGAACATTTAATGGCTGGTGCGGTAACTGCGCGCCACTGAGTGATGCCGATGGAGATAATATCTGGACAATCACCATTCCATTGCAGGCCGCGTCCTATGAGTATAAATTCGCTTACGACAACTGGGCTGGTCAGGAAATGTTGACGACAGGCACCCCTTGCACACAAACGTCGCCGGAAGGTTTTGTAAATCGTGCACTGACTGTTGAAGCAGCTACTGATTTAGGAGTTGTTTGTTGGGAGAGTTGCAATGCTTGCAACGTGGTTGTATTGAATCAAATGAACTTGCCGGTATCGTTCGATGATACTCAAGTAGAATATGGATTGCTTGGTTTCGACGGTTCGGAAGATGCTGCTGTTGTTGTAGATCCAACGAATGCATCGAACATGGTAGCTCGTGTAACGAAAAGCTCAACTGCCGGTGCCTCATCCGGTGTTACGATTACTGCGCCGGCTCAATTAGGCTTCAGCAGTCCGGTTCCATTCGCGGCCGATGCAACAACTATGTCTGTGCGTGTTTGGTCGCCCGATGCAGGAATTCAGGTTAGACTTAAAGTGGAAGATCATACCAATCCGACACGCAGCGTCGAAACAAATGTGACGACTTCGGTGGCTAACGATTGGGAGGTTCTTGTTTTTGATTTCGCCAACCAATCGGAAGGAACAGCAGCATTGAATTTGGACTTTACATACGACAAGGCAACCATCTTCTTCAATTTCGGAGTAGACGGAGCCACGGCAGGTGAAAAGACATACTACTTCGATGATGTAGTTTTTGGTGGAGAGGTGATTGTGGCAACGCAATACAACGTCACCTTCCAGGTCGACATGCAAAATGTTACCGACTTCGTTCTACCTGAAGTCAATGGTACTTTCAATGGCTGGTGTGGTGGTTGCTTCACATTGACCGACGAGGATGGTGATGGTATCTGGACCGGAACCGCTGCCATTGATGAAGGTATTCACGAATACAAGTTTGCATACGACGCATGGTTCGGACAAGAGAACCTCCTTCCGGGCTTGCCTTGCACAGTGACCAACTTTGGCTTCACGAACCGTTCACTCAACGTTACGGGCGATGTAGTGTTGCCTGTAGTATGTTGGGAATCATGCGATGACTGCTCGGTAGCTCCGGTTACTCACCAGGTGACGTTCCAGGTTGACATGAATGGAGTGGTTGGGTTTACAACGCCTGAGGTAAACGGAACCTTCAACAACTGGTGTGGAAACTGTTTTCAGATGTCTGATAATAATGGCGATGGCATTTGGGAAGCAACGACTACACTTCAAGAAGGAAGCTACGAGTTCAAGTATAGCTACGACAACTGGGCTGGTTCAGAACAGTTGACATCCGGCGATGCTTGCACGGTTACCAATGGCGACTTCGTTAATCGTTTATTAAACATAGAATCGGATACTGTTCTCGCTCCTGTTTGTTGGGCGCTCTGTGAACCTTGCATAATTCCTGAGCCTGTGAGCGTAACTCTTAACCTTGATTTGGGTGATGCAGTAGCTGCAAGCGCTGAGGTGACAGGTTCATTCAATAATTATTGTGTGGGATGCCAACCAATGACATCGTTGGGTAATAACCAGTATTCGTTGACATTCGATGTGATGCCGGGTGTGCATTACTACCAGTTTACCATCAACGGAGGTAATCAACTGGAAGTCCTTTCAGAAGGAACATGCACAGTTGCATTTGAGTTTGGAATCGCCCGTGAATTGGTTGTTTCAGAGGATGTAAACGTGGCAATGGTATGTTGGGAAAGCTGCGCCCCTTGTTTAGTGAATGTCAATGAAGTTAACCCAATCGAGTTTGTGGTTTCCCCCAATCCGGTGAATGCACAGTGCACAATTCAGTTTAACCAAGGTTCAATGGCAGCTTATCAATTGATTGATTCAATGGGCCGTGTTGTTCTGAATGGTTCAACCAATGGTGCAAAACAAATTACACTTGCGACAGATCAAGTACCTGCCGGTTTATATCAGGTAGTTGTTGATGGAGGCTCACGTCAGTTTTCTCAGAAAATCATTGTACAACACTAATTGAAATAAGTGGAATGGCTCGCAAACATGCGGGCCATTCTTTTTTTCTACCACTACTATGAAAAAATCAATTGTCATTACAGTCCTAATGTTGGCTGTGACTTTCAAAAACCAAGCTCAAACCACCTGGGAACTTATTTGGTCCGATGAATTCTCGGGAAGCTCATTAAACACAGGCAACTGGTCGTATGAGTTTGGCAATGGAGGCTGGGGTAATAACGAGTGGCAGTATTATACCAATGCGTCTGAGAATATTGAGGTTTCCAATGGTGTGCTGAAGATAACGGCACGTCATGAAGGGACGGGGGCAACCGAATACACCAGTGCACGCATCATTACCAAAGGACTTTTTGAATTTGAATATGGAAAGGTAGAAGCGCGCATGAAGTTGCCGCTCGGTCAAGGATTATGGCCTGCATTCTGGACACTTGGCGCCAACATCGATGAGGTAAGCTGGCCGGAATGTGGCGAAATAGACATCATGGAGCATGTTAGTAATGAGTATATGACTCATGGTGCTGTGCATTGGGAAAACAATGGCCATTCATATACAGGCAATGGAGTCAATACCGACCCAACCCAGTTTCATGTGTATGGCATCGTGTGGGAGGATAACATGATTCGATGGTACCTGGATGGTGTTCAGTTCTTCCAGTTTTCGATACAAGCGGCCAACAACACAGACGACGCATTTCGTCATCCTATGTTTCTTTTGTTAAACATGGCGATTGGTGGAAATTGGCCGGGCTATCCCGATGCCACAACTCCATTTCCTTCCAGTATGTTGGTCGATTATGTAAGGGTGTACCAGCCGGCAACCATCAGTGATGTTGAGGCGATTGATGCAGCAGTCATCGATATTTATCCCAACCCGGCAATCAGCGAACTCACCATCGAAGGGACCGAAGAAACAGGGGAGTGTTCCATACTGGATGCAATGGGTAAACAAGTTCAGCTCGTTGCTTGTAATGGCAACAAAACACGAGTTGACATATCAGCTCTATCCAACGGAAACTATACATTGGAATACACCAACGGTATTCAACGCATAACTCGCAGCTTTACAAAGCAATAGAAGGCTTATATGCGCTTTAGCCTCGGATTGTATTGTTGTTGAATACGCTGAATTTCGGAGAGCATTTCCAGGCTCTCGCGCTCGGCCAATGATGTAATGGATTGCCAGTAATCTTGCTGCTCTTTGCTGCCATCTTTGAAATCATGATGGTCGATCCGGTGCAGTTGTTCCCCTAACTTATGACTGGCCGTTTGGATGAGAATATTCAGCCGTGTGGATTCTTGTGGCCTGCTCACCAATTCGTGAAAGCCTTGTTCAATGACTTCGTTCATGAGTTGCTGAACGATGTTTCGGGTTGATTCGCGAGAATTCTCCATGGTTAAGGTTTAAGGTGAAACAACGGAACACACAATTCTCTGTCTGAAATGGTTGAATCGCCGAAACTTATCTAACCATCAGACTAGGCCAATGTAAGCAAAATTTCCGGTTTCGTCAATGATGTTGAAATTTTCAATCATCAAATCGAGGAAAGAGTTACGCTTAGTCGTTCATTTGGGGATTCAAACTAACAGCTTCTTTTATGTATCCGACTATTTACCATGCGTTACTCGATTTATTCGGCATAGATTGGGGCTGGACTCGATTGCTGAATAGCTTCGGTTTCTTTGTGGCAATAGCATTTGTTGTAGCCAGTTACATTTGGGGGCACGAACTAAAAAGGAAGGCCAAAGAAGGTCACTTCAAGCCGACCAAAAGAGTTATCGTGAAAGGAGGAGCCCCCGATTGGATAGAAGTACTTACCAGTGGATTGATGGGATTTCTTATGGGGTGGAAGTTCATTTATCTGGCCATCCACGGAAGTGAGCTCTTTGCTACCGGTTCTAATCCTCAGCGCTTTCTTTTTTCGTGGGACGGTAGTTTGCTTATTGGACTGGGCATGATGCTATTGATGGGCGGCTGGCGTTATTGGGAGTACAAAAAGGAACAATTACCTGAGCCAATACGCGAGGAAATCGATGTGTATCCGCACCATCTTACAGGCAATTTCACTTTTGCTGCGGCATTCTTTGGAATATTGGGTGCCAAGCTTTTTCACCTGTTGGAAAACCCGCGCGAACTGGTGGAGTTCTTTCAGCACCCTTCGTTCAACAGCTTCATTAGCGGACTTACCGTTTATGGTGGGCTCATATTAGGTTCCATTGGAGTGTTGCTCTATGCACGTACCAAAGGAGTAAATGGCTGGCACTTATCGGATGCGGCTGCGCCGGCCATGATTTTGGGCTACGGAATTGGTCGTATCGGGTGCCAAGTGAGTGGCGATGGTGACTGGGGAATTGCCAATACCGCGCCTAAGCCGGGTTGGCTTTCGTGGCTTCCCGATTGGTTATGGGCCTACGACTACCCGAACAATGTGAACTACGATGCGAACTACCCGCAATACCTCGGGCAACTCAACGATACCAATGTGCTTCCGATAACTGATCCGAATGTGCCCTGCTTCGACGGCTATTGTACACACCTCGACCCCATGGTTTTCCCGACTCCTGTCTATGAAACAATCATGGTTACTGGTATCTTCCTCTTTTTGTGGATGATGCGCAAGCGACTTGCAATACCCGGGCTGATGTTCGCCTCTTACTTGATGTTGAATGGCATAGAGCGCTTTTTCATTGAAAAAATTCGAGTGAATAATAAATTTGATCTGATGGGCATTCAAGCTACACAAGCAGAAGTTATTGCTGTGATTTTCTTTCTGGTGGGGGCAGCTTTATTTGTTTACCGGAAACGCACGGCAAAGAACCTGACCACACACTAATTTAGCCCGCACATTGATTGTTGTATGAAAGCATTGTTGCTCAAAGAAATCAGAACCTTTTTAAGCTCCCTCATTGGATATGTGGTGGTAGCTGTTTTTCTTCTGCTGACAGGTTTGTTCCTATGGATTTTTGATGGCGACTTCAATATTTTGCAAAGTGGGTTTGCTTCCATCGAACCGCTTTTTTTCATTTCTCCCTGGGTGTTGATGTTTCTGATTCCGGCCATCACCATGCGTTCGTTTGCTGAGGAAAAACGCACCGGAACCATCGAGCTGCTGATCACCAAACCCATTACCGATGCTCAGATTATTGGTGCGAAATACTTGGCCGGTTTCCTCTTGGTAGTCATCGCTATCGTTCCTACGCTAGTCTATTACTTTACAGTCTATTCATTGGGTGATCCTGTCGGAAACATAGATAGCGGCGGCACATGGGGCTCCTACATTGGCCTTTTGCTGTTAGCTGCCGGTTATGTGGCTATCGGTATTTTCTCATCGAGTATCACCAACAATCAAATTGTAAGCTTCCTGGTTTCCGCCATGCTTTGCTTTTTCATGTACACCGGTTTTTCATCGATTGCCTCGTTTGAACTGCTCGGTGCTGCCGATAGTTTCATTATGAATTTGGGCATGCAGGCTCACTACAATTCACTGAGTCGAGGCCTCATTGATAGCCGCGACGTAGTCTATTTCGTTGCATTGATTGTTATTTTCCTTTTACTTACTAAAACGGTGCTGAGTTCCAGAAAATGGTAGGTGCATTAAA
>CANIAA010000026.1 GCA_947465255.1 Flavobacteriales bacterium
GAAGCACTGCAAGAACCATCGGAAGACGCTTTTTTTCGACTGGAAGCCGAAGCCATAGTAGATGTCTTTGAGACGGAGGGCTCCATCATATTCTATGTTCCAACTGATGGAGGTGTAGTATCCATTTACAAGGAAGGAATCCCTTATGTTGTCGATGATGCATGGTTGGACGAACTGCGAAACATTGCCTCCAAACTCCCACAAGGGAAGTCGCACCTAATCAAATCTGATACACTGAAGCAGTATGGCAATTTTACGCAATTCGATCAAGGAATACTTTCCTATTTCCATGAACCCAACCTTCCCTATGAGGTTTACCTGCTCGGCTTAATTAGTAGAACGAACGCCCCGCTATACAACGGGGCTCAGGAGAGAAACCTAACTCTATTCGGTGTATTCACGCAGCAGTTTCAAGCTATGCTCGCCAACCGAAAGCGAAGTGAGGCCATCAGCAGGCAGATGGAGCAAATCAAAGCATCGCAAGGAGAGCTAAGAAAACTATCGCTGATCGCAACCCGAACTAAAAGCGGAGTAATCATTACAGATAACATGGGACAGATTGAATGGGTCAATGATGCATTCAAGACAATTTCAGGTTACTCACTGGATGAGGTTATCGGAAAAAAGCCGAAAGATTTGCTTCAAGGGCCTAAAACAGATGAATTAGCTCGCCGGCAACTCAAAGATGCGCTCTGGAAAAAAGAGAACATTGAAGTGACGATCATCAATTATGATCATGAAGGAAGGGAGTACTACAATCAGCTTGAAATAATTGCGGTTTTTGACGAGGCAGGCAATCACACGAATTTCATTGCGCTTCAGAAAGACATCACGGAAGAAATCCTGGCCCGTCAGGAAATTCTGCGCATTAATACGCGATTCGAACTCATCGCCAAACACTCGCGTATCGGAATCTGGGAATATTCGCCCTGCGACGGTTCCATTCGATGGAATAACATCATGTATGAGATCTATGGTGTCGACCCCGATGCAACGACGAATATAGGCGAGCTATGGAGGAGTGCTATGTCAGAAGAAGACTATGCGCAAGGAGTAGCAGACATGAATAGCCTTCGCAACGGGCATATGGGTACGCGTGAATTCACGTATCGCATTAAACGAAAATCAGACGGTGCAGAACGAGTTGTTGAAACCCTGCTTGTTGCTGAGCGCGACGAGCGAGGTAACTTACTTCGTGTGGTTGGAAGCACAAAAGACATTACGGAAGAGTTGGCACTTAAGCGCGAGCGCGATGCCTCTGCAGAGCGTATGACAACGCTCAAAACGTTCTATGAAAGCATACTTAACCACTCCCCTTCGCAGAAATATGTATTCGACTCGAGCGGCACGTTGATGTTTAGTAGTGAACCACCGAAAGAAGGAGCCATCTGGTGGGATCCAACTTCAAGGCGTTCCATATTTGAAGTCAATAGTCATGAGGTCAGTGAGCGCACTTGGAAAATGATTCAGTACATCCGCAGCTCTGTAGAGAAGGGACAAATCATGAGAGTAGAAGATGAAAGCACTGCAGAAAAGGAAGAGCCAATTCAATTCTTACAAAGTATACTTCCCTATCGCAATACGACAGGAAAGATTGAGCACATCATAGTTACCGGAGTTGATATTTCAGAACTTAAAAAAGTGCAGGACGCAGTAAGTCGCAAAAATGAAGAGCTACGGAAAATCAATGCAGAGCTCGACAATTTTGTTTACAGTATTTCGCATGATTTACGATCACCACTGCTATCGATTAAAGGTATTGTATCGCTTATTACCCATTCCAGTGAGATCGATGAGAAAACACGAAAGTACCTTGAGATGGTTGACGGTTCGGCCACTCGCCTTGATGGGACCATACAAGAAATCTTGGAGTACTCGCGCAATTCGCGCCTGGAAATAGCGCATGAAGAATTCGATGTGGTAAAAATGGTAAAGCAATCCTATAGCGATCTTCAATTCAGTGCGCAGGGTAACATGAAATTATTGCTCGACATTCAAACTACAGCGATTATTTATTCCGATAAATCTAGAATCGCTGTGTTGCTGAAGAACATAATTGGTAACGCCATTAAATACCGCAAGAAAGACATAGACAGCTTTGTAAAATTCACGCTGAAGCGGGGACCAAATTCGATAATCATGGAAGTTTCCGATAACGGCGAAGGCATCGACACACAGCATCTGGAGAAGATTTTTACTATGTTTTATCGCGGAACCACATCAAGCGTGGGAACAGGGCTCGGCCTTTATATTTGTAAAGAGATAGCCAACAAGCTAAACGGTGACCTGTATGCGGCATCAACGCTTGGAGAGGGCACCATCATGACGATAACCATACCAGAATTAGCGCGCAATGCATAACATCCAACACGTACTGCTCGTCGACGACGACGACATATTCAATATGCTGCACGGCGAAGTGCTTAAGCGTCTTATTCCGGATGTTCGGATTGACGTTTTCAAATCAGGCCAAGAAGTTCTGCAGTTTTTGACGCAAGAGCCGGATCTCAAGATTGACCTTCTCTTCCTGGATATTCGCATGCCTGTAATGGGAGGTTTCGAAGTATTGGATGCAATGTCAACCATGGATCCTGAGCGCTTCAACAAAACGCGTATCTATGTGCTCTCTTCGACACTCGATGAGCGCGACCTACTGCGTGCCAAAGAAATGCCATTGGTAACGGATTTCATTGGCAAACCAATGTCGTTTGATACCCTTCGTTCCATATTAGCCCAAATGGAATAATTGCTCACCGCATTTTAGTTAGCTTTGTGGGCATTGCAACGCCCATGAACCTTAACCGAGTTTTCAAAACAGAACAACAGCGCTACGCTCTATACGGGGCCTTATTCGGGCTTTGTTTTCCTGTATTCGGAACGATGTTCGAGTCATGGATGCTATACAGCCGTCTTAGTTGGGACTTGTTTTTAACGTGTCAGAAGGAATCAGAGATGCTTTGGATCATAGACACAGCACCACTTTTCCTGAGCATCTTCGCTTCTTTCGGGGGAAAGCAACTCGATCTTGTTCAAGAGAAAAACAGGGAAATTAATGAGCGCTATGATCAAATGGTCATTCTGCGCGAAATGGCCGATTCTGCCAACAAGGCCAAGAGCGAATTTCTGGCCAACATGTCGCATGAGATACGCACCCCCATGAATGCCATCATCGGCATGAATTACCTGGTGCAACGCACTGAGCTCAACCCTAAGCAAACCGAATACATCCACAAGATTGACATTTCGGCAAAAGCGCTGCTTCGCATTATTGATGATATTCTAGACTTTTCGAAGATAGAAGCCGGCAAATTGCAACTGGAGTATTCGCCCCTGTTTTTAGAGGAGACCATTGCTCAGGTAGCCGACGCTGTAAATATTAAACTCAGAAAGAAAAAAGAAGTTGAGCTGATCACGCACATCGACCCCAAAATACCTCATGTACTTAGCGGTGATAGTTTACGACTGCGTCAGGTATTACTGAATTTAACTGATAACGCAACCAAGTTCACAGAACGCGGCGAAATAAAAATATCCGCACAACTGATAGCGATTGAGAATGGTAAGGCCGAGTTAAGTTTCCGTATCGAAGACACAGGAATAGGCATGAGCGAAGATCAGCTCCAACGCATATTCTCGCCCTTTCAGCAAGCGGATGTTTCCACAACACGTAAATTCGGTGGAACCGGATTGGGCCTAACTATCTGTAAGAGTATTATCGAGCTCATGAGCGGTTCGTTGCATGTGGAAAGTTCGTTTGGTCATGGCAGCGTATTTTCATTCACGGCCATCTTTGAACTTCATGAAGAAAAAGTAAGCCAGCAACAGCAAGAATTCCTGCCACGAAAAGGACTGAAGGCTCTTCTGGCCGACGACAGTGAGAGCGCGCGTATGGTACTGCAAGAAATGCTGGAGTCATTCGGATTTGAAGTACATGCTGCATCCGGTTCACAAGAGGCCATTCAGTTGTTTCAGGAACAGCATACCGAAAGTGAGCCGTTTTCCATTCTTATAATCGATTGGAAAATGCCTAAAATGAATGGCATTGAACTCGCTGAGCATTTGCGCAAAACCAATCTAAAAATACCATCCGTTGTGATGGTCACCGCCTTCGGCATTGATTCAATCAAAGAAGCCACAACACAAAAAATCGTAGACGACTATTTGCTAAAACCGGTAAATCCTTCCACCCTATTCGATGTCATCAACAATTTACTTCATCTGACACCGACGCGAAGTAAAAAAGAGGTGAGCAATATGGTAGATATGGCCTACTTGCGCGGTGAGCTTACAGGTAAGAACATACTCCTGGTAGAAGACAACGAAATGAATCTGGATTTAGCCCTCGAGCTTTTGCAAGATGTTGGAATAGAGGTTTCCATAGCGCGCAACGGAATAGAAGCACTTGAACAAGTGAATCGCAAGCAGTTTGATTGTGTTCTCATGGATATTCAAATGCCCGAGATGGATGGTTTGACTGCAACCCAAAAAATTCGACAAGAGGACAAACACAAGCAGTTGCCTATTCTCGCAATGACTGCTCACGCAATGAAAGGAGAGGCCGAAAAAAGTTTGGCCGCCGGCATGAATCAGCACATCACCAAGCCCATCGACCCGTTCGTTTTGTATGCGGCACTCATTAAGCACATTCACCGGAAGAATGTCGAAATCAAGCAAACAAGCACAGGCTCTTTACCCTACGAGATTGATGGCATTAACCTGGAAGACGGACTCTACAGGCTCGGCAACAAGCGAGCTTCTTACGAAAAACTGCTGAAGTCGTATGCCACAGTTTACAGCTCAATCACAGAAGAATGCGCCCAATTGATGAGCGATCAAAATGCGCAAGCACTGGCAGCTTATGTGCACACACTTACGGGTATAACGGGTAACATCGGCGCAAAAGCGCTACACGGAAGGCTGGCTCCCATTTCGGCCAAACTGCATCATCAGGCACAGTTGCATACCAACAGAATAGATGATGAAGACATCGCTTTATGCAAATCACTGGCGCACGACATTGCCCTGTTAACCAGAAGAATTAGCGACACGTTTTCAGATCAAACGACAGAATCAGCAGGTAAGCGAGCTATTGACGACAAGACGCTCAGCGAAAAATGGAGTGACCTTTTGGTTCGTACATCCAATAATGACAGCACTGCCATTGACCTTGCAGAGGAACTCCTGAGCACCTATGAGTTGGATATGGAGGTTACCTATCGCCTTAAAAAATGCCTTACTGCACTCGAGAACTTTGAGTTTGACGAAGCACAACAACATCTAACCTTATGAGCCTAATCATAGAGCAAAGAGCGGAAAAACCACTTCTCTTAATAATAGACGACTCTGCGGAAAACCTGCAGGTATTGAATGCCCTGTTGAAAGACGACTACCGATTGAAGCTAGCTAAAAGCGGCGCTAAAGGCATTGAAATTGCGCAACAACAACCGCAGCCCGATTTAATATTACTCGATGTAATCATGCCTGAAATGGATGGATTTCAAGTGTGTGAAACCTTGAAGGCTGATTCACGAACATCTGCTATTCCTGTCATTTTCCTCACTGCGCTCAACGAGGTAGCCGATGAAACCAATGGGTTTCGCAAAGGCGGTTCCGACTTTATCACCAAGCCATTCAATCCCGACATTGTAAAAGCACGCATCAGCACCCATATTGAATTGCAGCGCGAACGAAAGAAATCAAATGAGCTTTTGCGTGTACTTCTTCCCGATGCTGTAGTGAACGATCTGATACAACACGGCGTTCACAAGCCTCAAATAAAAGAAAACGTGAGCATACTTTTCTGCGACTTCGTTGGCTTCACATCCATTAGCGCGCAATTAACACCCGAAGAACTCATTCGGGAGTTATCGGAAATCTTTAGCGCCTTCGACAGCATTTGCGAAGAACACAACACCACTCGCATCAAGACCATTGGTGACGCATACATGGCAGTGGCAGGCATTCATACACCCGCATCGGAGCACGCCGAGCAATTGGTAAATACAGCCCTTTCGTTTATCGCATTTCTGGAAAATCGCAACCGTGAAAGCAGTCAGCATTGGCAATGCCGCATTGGTGTTCACTCCGGGAAAGTGATCGCGGGCATTATCGGAAAAACAAGGTTTATTTATGATGTGGTAGGTGATGACGTGAACATTGCAGCGCGCGTAGAATCTGCTGGAAGCCCCATGACGGTTACGATCAGTCCGTCAACACACTCACTTGTAGTAAACCGTTTTCATACAAGTAGTGCGGGCATTGCGAACTTGAAGGGAAAAGGAGAAATGGAATTGTTCCGAGTGAGCGGAAGATCCTAATGACCTGCGAGTCGTCTGCGCACGAAGAGCAGATTATTCTCCAACCCATTGTTTCTAAGCTTGCGCGAAGAATCCGTTTTATACTGATGGGCTTGTAAAAAAGATAGCTGCAGTTCATCCCAACGCGTGCGGTCACTCATTTCACCGCATGACTTTAACTCCAGATAAAGAAATTCTGCAATTGCCGGAAAATCCTCCCTTCCGAGATAATCAAGATCAGCATCACAGATAATTGCCTCCAGCAAAGACTTGGGTTGCTGCGGAATCTTGGTGACCATAATTAACCGACCAATGTGCTCCTTATCTTCTGAAGAAATTTCAGAGTCGGCAGCTTCATGCAAGAAAATTTCTACACCGGCAGCCTCGTGGTTGGCTCGCTGCACCAGGAAGCCTAAGTCGTGGTACAAAGCAGCCAATTTCAACAGATCGATTTCCTCACTAGTCACGCTCTCGCGGTATGCAATTTCCTGGCACTGGCGAATTACATCTTCCGTGTGGCGGCTATCGTGGTAGAGGTACTTAACGTTCAAGTCGAAGCGAAGACGTTGCATAACGCTTCCGTATTGTTGCTCGTAGAATGACTTGACTGCGCTCATTTCCTGTCTTGCCTTGTGCTGCAATTGATTTCGCAGTAAAAGTAAACAAGATGTTTAGATTTGCATCAAATACCGACCTATGCAGCTCAAAAAAATCCTTATTCCATGCGACCTCAAAGAAGAGAGCTTTGTTGCCTTGCACCATGCCAGCCACATTGCTACCCTTTCCGGAGCTGAAATAGCACTCCTTCACCTGGAGTTCAGCGAACGCGCACTGGAATCGTCTAAAGCTGCATTGGACGTTTGGGCTGAACGCCTAAGAGCAACGTTTAACGGCACCGTATCAACCCACGTTCGCAAAGGAGGAGTCGTTGGTGAAATACCCGCCTTCGCCAAAGAACAAGAATGTGGTCTCGTTATCATGCCAACTCACGGTATGCGCGGCATGCAGAAGTTGACTGGCAGTCTTGCATTGCGCGTTGTTTCAGAGTCGCACATTCCATTTATTATAGTTCAGGAAAGAGACATTCGCCCGCAAGGCTACAAAAAGCTCGTCATTCCGGTTGATTACCGCCATCAGCTGCTCGATGAAGCCAAGGCGTTTGTTCAATTGGCAAAACTATTCGCAGGAGAAGTGCATTTAGTATTGAAGCGTGTGAACGCAGAGGTTATGGATGAATCTATGCTAAGTGCTCTGAAGAAACAATTCGAAGAAAATCAAATTCTGATTACGCTTCACGAAGTACATCACAGCACGCATTTCACCAAAGAGCTGGTTCGCTATGCAGCAGCAATCGAAGCAGATTTGATCTGTGCTATCAATTTCAGTTACGAATATCTGTACACATTGTTCCCAAGAACGGATGAAGAAGACCTGATTTATAATGACCCACAGATTCCGGTTCTGTTGATTACCCCGCAGAATCAAGACGAGGTTATTTACAACATCCCCATGCGCTTTTAAACACGCGTATCGGGGAATTTTTTCTTCAGGTTGCGCTCTACATTATAGACCACGTATACCAAAGACAGTATCAAGGTAGCAATCATCAGCATGGCGTGAATACCCTCGCTGAATTCCAACATCCAGGCAGCGATAAACACCAATAGTCCTGCTATACCGCTCAACACCATTCGCCGCGATGAAACACGCTGAGCATAATTCCATGCCTCCTGTGATTGCATGGATCGCAACGTTCTATAGCCGTAGATTGGATTGATTTTTTTGGGAGGATACTTAGCCATAATCAATCCGGCAAGAACAAACACCAGTGATAAAATGAGCTGGGGCAAAAACATTTCCAAATAGGTTGTTCGAATCAATAGCAAGGTTAAAGAGCTTGAATTTAAAACCGGCTCCAAAACATAACGAGTTAACAACTATCAATTCTTGATTATTTCGCATTGACAAGTGTTAAGACATAGGGTATTGCGTATGCGGTTCAACCTATGTCAAAACTATCTTCGTCGAAACGAACAACATATGACCCTTTTTACAAAATTGCCGAACCTCAAGGCAGCCGTAGTTGCAGCGATGATTTTGCTAGCACAATCGCTTGCCTTTAGTCAATCGTCGGTTGCCCGACAGTGGAGCGAGACTCAACTGAGCTGCATTCGCAAGTATTTCGCAAAACCTACGGTGCATGCCCGCCATTTGTCGCACGTTTCCATCGCCATGTACGATGCATGGGCGGTCTATGACGATGAGGCACAACCCTATTTCCTAGGGCAAACGTGGGGAGGTTTCAACTGTCCGTTCAACGGTATACCGATGCCGGCAGATGGCGATTTGCTCGCAGCTCAGGAGAAGGCTATTAGCTATGCGGCCTATCGCACCCTGTGGAATCGCTACACCATTTTCGCGCCGGGAGCCAACCTGCTCACTATTCAGGGTTACCTGAACGAACGCATGGCATTATTGGGATATGATACAGGGATCACCTCGACCGACTACTCCGACGGTGACCCTGCTAAACTCGGCAACTACATAGCTGCCAAGCTACAGGAGTTTGCCTTACAAGATGGCTCGAATCAGCAAGGTAATTACGCCGACTTGCAATACCAGCCCATTAATGGCCAATTGCAGCCGGCCTTTCCGGGCAACCCATCGGTAGTTGACCCTAATCGTTGGCAAGCATTGGTATTGAGCCAGTGCATCGACCAGAATAATATTCCGGTTGAATGTCCTCCCGGGACCGGAATACCCGCCCTCTCTCACGAATGGGGGAAGGTTACTCCGTTTGCGCTAAGAGAAGATCAGGCCGACACGCTTGAACGTGATGGATTGAACTGGAAAGTATATCTCGATCCGGGGCCACCACCTATGTTGGATACAACCATTCAAACCGATTTGGATGAAAGTTTTTTCAAGTGGGGCTATGTCATGAATATCATTTGGCACTCGTTCCACAACAATGATGACGGAGTGTTGATTGATGCTTCACCTAATAACATCGGCGGCTTAAACATTACTTCGAATGAACAGCTGCCACAAACATTTGCACAATACCAGGCATTTTATAATCTGATGGAAGGCGGAGTATACGATCCCGGTCACGAGTTAAATCCGGTCACAGGTCAACCGTACGAAACTCAACTGGTTCCAAGAAAAGATTTTACGCGTGTCCTTTCTCAGTATTGGGCAGATGGTCCAAACTCAGAAACCCCTCCAGGCCACTGGTTCAAGCTCTTCAATGAAGTAGAAGATAAGATGGATCTCTTGGGTATTGAGAAAAAATGGATGGGAGAAGAGGCCGTAAGCGACCTCGAGTGGGACATCAAAGGATATTTCGCACTGGGAGGCGGCATTCACGATGCTGCCATTGCATGCTGGGGAACGAAAGGATACTACGACTCGTCACGCCCCATTATGGCCATTCGCTGGATGGGTGTGAAAGGACAAAGCACCGATCCGAACCTACCGCATTACCACCCGGCAGGATTACCCCTGATACCGGGCTATATCGAATTAGTAGAAGAAGGAGATTCACTTGCAGGAGAAAACAATGAGCACCTGCACAAAATCAAAATCTTCTCCTGGAAAGGTCCATTTGCGGGTACCGGACAAGACGGCGCCGGCTGGTTGTTAGCCGAAAACTGGTGGACTTACCAAACGGCAGGCTTCGTAACCCCACCTTTCGCAGGATACTACTCAGGACACTCAACCTATTCGCGAACAGGTGCTGAAATCATGACTCTTATTACAGGCGATGAATATTTCCCGGGCGGTATGTCAGAGTTTGTTGCAACGCAAGACGAGTATCTAATTGCCGATGACGGCCCATCAACCACGGTAAAACTTCAGTGGGCTACCTACCGCGATGCATCTGACCAGTGTAGTGTTTCGCGCATATACGGCGGCCTGCACCCACCGCAAGACGATATTCCCGGTCGACGAGTGGGACTTATCGTAGGTCCTCAGGCGGTGAACAAAGCGAATGAATTCATTCATGCGAATCCACCCCAAGTGGCTGCAACGTATAGCGCTTCGGCCGTATCAGACATCCATGTGGGCGGTCTTTGGTCTATGGATCTTCAATTCGATAAGTTGATGGATACCTTGGTAACTCCACAGCTCATCTTCTTGAATGCCGAGGCAACGAATACACTGAATTTCTCTTCCGGCTATTGGCTGAACGAGCAAGTATACCGCGCCAGCTATTTGGTGATAGACATGAATGTAACCTTGAACGGTATCACGGTGAGCATTCAGCAAGCAAGAGATGCAGAAGGCATCACAAACGTACCCGCTGTGGGCGCTCCCTTTAGTATCGACACACAAAACCCGACGGGTGTTGCCACTATTATCGGCGCTGAATCGGTGTTGAATGAGTTGTCCGTTTCTACGAATGCAGAAGTAGATCTTTTCATCGATTTCAATGAAGCGATGAATCAAGATATTGCTCCGCTAATTACGATACTAGGTGTCGATGCCAATGCCGGCTTGACGTTAAGCGCACAGAGCGACTGGACAAGCCCAACTACGTATCGTGCCGTGTTCACCCTCGCCGATACGGATGCAGAAATAATGGCCGGAGACATTGAAGTTTCGGGTGCTGAAGATGCTGCCGGCAATGCGCAGCTGATTACCATGCTGAACGATATCATTTCAATTGACACACGTGCACCGCAGGGCGAAGTGGCAACCAGCGTCAATACGGTGACAGATGCTGAAGCCGGTCTGACTCTAACAATTTCGGTGACCTGTGATTCACCGATGAATACTACATCGAATCCAGTGCTTGTATTCAATGGAATTATGGAATCTGAGAATTTCCAGTTTACGGATGGCCAGTGGATTGATGGAAACACCTTTGAATTCACGTATGCTATTTTGGATGGTAACATTCAAACAAATACACAGATCGTGATTGCAGGATCGACCGATGAAAATGGTAACCTGCTGAATACAACCAGCAATAATGATGTGATTGCAATCGACACACAAAACCCAACTCTCACAGCCGTTACACCATCAGTGGTTGTGCTTTCCGATGATGATGTTGCCACCGGCTTGACATTAGATCTTGTTTTCAGTGAAGCCATGAATACCATGATGATACCTCAAGTGGCATTCACGGCAGATAATCCGCTAGCCGCCACGCTTACCGAAAACACGGGCTCAAACGCTTGGCTCGATGACGCAACCTATCGACTTTCCTATACAGCAACAGATGCCGGCGAGGAACTCAATGCCATCAATATTGCAGTTACAGGTGTGACAGATTCAAATGGGAACAATCAGTCTGCAGAATTCCAAGAAGCGAATATCCTGAGAGTCGATACCCGCAATCCGCTTGTCGTTAGCATGACGCCCAGCACGAATGCAATTGCAACTTCTAACATAGGAGAAGGCACGTTTAGCATTGACGTGGAGTTTGACGAGGATATGGATCAAAGCTCTGACCCGGCGATTTCATTTTCTTCCACACCTCCCATCAACTTCATCACCAACAATTCATCTCAATGGAATTCAGCAACGGACTATACCTCTGTGTATGACATTCCCAACGAAACGCTTCAAATAGACGCTGTTGATATTGCACTTGCCTTTGGTGCAGTTGATTTGGCCGGAAACACTGCAGACGTATTCAGCGTGTCCAATGCATTCAGCATTGATGTCACCAACAGCATCAACGAAAATGAGGGTTCAACGGCCTGGTCTATTTATCCGAATCCAATTTTAATTGGCCATGATCTCCGCGTCAATGTACCGGAGAAATCAGGAAATGCCAGAATTACGATTTTCGATGGTCAAGGCAAAATGATTACGGATATGAGTTTCATGGGAAGCAACAATCCAATCATTGTAAATACCGCTGCATGGTCAGAAGGAATGTATTTGGTTAGATTAGTTTCAGAACGTTCTCAAAGCAGCATGCCTGTTAGTGTTGTTCGCTAAGAAAACGGCCACAACACAGAAAAAAGGGCTGCTCAACGCAGCCCTTTTTCAATAAAAAACATGAATAAGCAAAATGCTGGATTCATGATTATAGATTTGCACAATATCACCAAACATAACCCGCGTCATTTGAGCGATAAGCCTACTACCAAACCGACAAACTATGATTCAAAAATTTACGGTACTCATTGCGTTTCTTCTCTTTGCGCTAGCAGCAGTTGAGCAATCAGCCCATGCGCAAGGTCCATCCGTTGCACGCACATGGAACGAAACACAACTTGCGTGCATTCGTCTTTCGCTGGCCCGCCCCACAATACATGCACTGCATTTGAAGCGCGTAGGCATCGCCATGTACGACGCGTGGGCCGCGTATGACGAGATTGCGCGCCCCTACATGTTGGGGCAAACGCATGACAACTTCACTTGTCCGTTCGAAGGAATTCCAGCAGTTGCGCACGATGATATCGAGGCGTTTCGGAATGAAGCAATTAGCTATGCCGCCTACACCTATATGAAGGCGCATTACCCGTCCCAATCAATTGGACTTAATCCGGTAGCTATCAATAACAAGTTAGATTCCGTCATGACAGCACTCGGCTATAACATCAACTACTGGTCTGTCGATTACCAAAGTGGAAACCCTGCCGATTTGGGTATATACATCGCTACACAACTCGACGCATGGAGCAACGTAGATGGCACCAACGAGCAGAATAACTACGCGAATCAAATTTATGATCCCGTTAATTTCAGCTTAGACCCGAGCGAACCGGGAAACCCCGGCTCAGTATTCCCCAACCAATGGCAGTCTATCAACATGTCGGTTTGCACCGACCAGGCAGGCAACCAGGTTCCCTGCCCGCAAGGCATAGGAGCACCTGCTCTCACACCCGAATGGGGATATGTGACCCCCTTTAGCTTGAATGAATGTCAACTTTCCTATGTGGAGCGTGAAGGCAACCAATGGCCGGTCTACCTCGATCAGGGAGCACCACCTTACTTGGAAGACACTCAATTTCTGGATCCCTCGCTCCTTGGACCCAACGTAAATATGTACAAACTGGGATTCGTTAACACCTTGTTGTGGCATAACTTCCATAACAACTTCACGGGGCAAATGATTGATACCTCACCGGCTCACATGGGTAATTTGAATTTGGTTGCTAATCCAACGCAACCCAATCAAATTGGGCCAAACGATCTGCCCGTGACCGTGCAAGAGCATTACGATTTCTATAATTTGTTTACCGGTGAAATCAATCACCCAAGCGGATATGATGTCAATCCAGTCACAAACCAACCCTATACAAGCCAAGAAATCCCCATGGCCGATTTCACGAGAGCCACAGCGCAGTATTGGGCTGATGGCCCCGGGTCTGAAACACCACCGGGACATTGGTTTAAACTCCTGAACCAAGTAAGCGACTCGTTGCCTGACCAAAAACTCTGGCGTGGCGATGTCAATCAGCCCCTAAGTAATCTGGATTGGGATATCAAGTCCTATTTTACACTGGGCGGTGCGGTGCATGATGCAGCAGTGGCCTGCTGGGGCACAAAAGGTGCTTATGATTATACTCGACCTATCATGGCCATTCGTAAAATGGCCGATTATGGTCAGTGCACGAATCCGTCATTACCTCGCTATCATCAATACGGGCTTCCGCTCATTCCAAATTACATTGAGCAAGTCACACAAGCCGACATTGACGCCGATAATTCACCCTTCGTTCAAAACGATTTGAATGAAGTGAAAGTGCATACATGGCTCGGACCTTATGGGCTTCAAACTGCGAATGGCGGTTGGCAGGGTACACAGCGCGATAGTTCGGGCTGGAAGCTGGCCAAAGAATGGTGGACCTATCAAGTTGCGACGTTCATCACACCACCATTCCAAGGGTACTATTCCGGTCACTCTACCTTTTCGCGCACATCGGCAGAGGTTCTCACGCAGATAACAGGAAGTGAATACTTCCCCGGTGGTCTTTTTGAGTACATTGTCGATACACTTTTCGCTGACACTATTGGTCGGCCATCTACTCCGGTTTGTTTACAATGGGCTACCTATCGCGATGCTTCAGACCAGTGCAGCCTGTCACGCATTTTCGGCGGCTTACATCCTCCGCAAGACGATCTTCCGGGTCGCAAGGTGGGAATAGTCATTGGCAACCAGGTGGTCGACTATGCTGAGCGCTATATGTTCGCTAATGCGCCTCAAGTCGCAAGCGTAGGAGTTGCAGAAGTGAACCCGGAAAGTGGCACCTTCGATTTCTCTGTTGCCGTTCAATTCGATCAAGGCATGAATACGAGCATCATTCCAACTATAACGGCTACACAACCTGCTAATGAAGCCCTGCTCATCGCTGAAAACAGCTATTGGGCAAATGATAGTTTGTATATAACGGAGTATAGTGTTCCCGAAGGCAACGGATCGCTCATCGCCATATCGTTTACCGTAGATGGCTTCGCTCCGGCGCAGTGGGTAACAACCGGCATATGCACCTTCGACACGTTGAACATTCCTATTCCCTACTTACCTCAATCGTTTGATGTCGATCTCAAGGCTCCAATTTGCTCGACAAATGCGGCATCATCATTACTGACCGACGCAAACGTGGGCAGCGAATGGCAGATTGTACTAACCTTTGATGAAGCCATGGATACAACAAGCTTCGACTTTGCAGCAGCGATCGATAATTCTGAATTCAATTCCAATCTGAGCTATCAAAATGTTATTTGGACCGACGCAGCAAACGCTATTGTCCAATACACGATACTCGATAACGACAACGAGTTGCTATTGCCTGTAACTGCTATTTTCGAAGGGACTGACCAGGCTGGCAATGCACTGGAAGGTTGTGCATTGAACGCTGCGCTCACTATTGACACACAAAACCCGATTGCCTCCATTGGTGTTGGTATACCCGATGCGATTGTTTCAGACAATGATGCGCTAAGCGGAATGTTCAGCATACCTGTTTTCTTTGATGACAACATGGACCTTACCGGATCACCGGAAATTTCATTCACCGGTGATGACCCAACACTCAATTCGCTTGTATTGGATAGTATTGTGTGGATGGATTCCTTTAGCTGTATGATTTATTTCGGTGTTACGGATAGTAATGTTGAGCTTGATAACATCGTAATGGGCATCCAGGGCCTGACGGACAATAATGGAAACCCATTGGTTGAGCCGGCCCTCTTCAGCCAACCATTTGCTGTAGACACACGTAATCCGCAAATCACGGACCTCACTTTATCAACCACTTCAATTACCGCATCACCCAGCAGCATGACAATTGCGGTCAACTATGACGAGGAAATGAATACCTCCATCAGCCCCATCATTTCACTCTCAGAAGCACCGCAACTCGAGCTGTCTACTGGTGAGTGGTTAAACAACACCGAATTCGTTCAAACCGTGCTGCTTTCAGCCACCGATTTCAATTTATTCGATATTGATGTTTTAGTGGAGGGAAATGCAACAGATGCGGCGGGTAACACGTCGAATGATTCCACATTAGTTGATTCACTCGACATTGCATTGGTCGGAATCCAAATGCTTGATGGGCAGAACTGGGCGATTTATCCCAACCCTGCAGAGGCCGGTTCATTGGTGACCGTTACCTGTTCAACCGGAGTAATAGAAAGAATTGAAATACTCGATATGCTTGGAAAAGTAGTATTCGCATCTGAAAACCTACATCAATCATCCTATGTTCTGACGCTTCCATCATGGAGTGCAGGTTGTTATTATGTCCGCATGACTGCAGCAGGAATTGCAACTACTCGCCCACTTGTGATTAGCACCTTGAGATAATTCACCAAAATTGTTTTCAAAAAAATGAAAAGCCGCCCCAACTTTACGGGCGGCTTTTTTGTTTTACGATCGTGGCTAAAGAAACCATTGCGATTCCAAAATACCTTGCTCAGCGCATTGCAGAGGGCGAGCACCAGATGCTCGACTTCAAATACGCGGTGAATGATGCGCGCAAAATTGCCATCACGTTATGTGCATTCGCGAACACCGACGGAGGCACTCTGCTCATTGGGGTCAAGGACAATGGCTCTATTGCAGGTGCGAAATTGCAGGAAGAAGAGCACATGATACAGGCGGCAGCAACGATGTATTCCAAGCCTCCCATTGATTATAACACGCAAGGATGGAAGGCCGGCGATCGATATGTGCTGGAGGTAATCATTCCACCCTCTCGCCATCGCCCGCATCAGGCCGTCAATGAGTTGGGTGAGTGGCGTGCCTATGTGCGTCGACACGACCAAAATTTCCCGGCGCCCGGTGTATTGATGCAATATTGGAAAAGCGATCATACCCCCATCACCGAAAAATACTTTCATACAGAAAAAGAGAAACGCCTATTTGAGGCGCTATCACATAATGAGGGGTTCACTGTGAGCCAATTATCGAAAATGAGCCACATTCCTCGCCCCATCGTAACTACTCTGCTTGCACGATTCATGCGCTGGGAATTGGTAACAATGGAATTCGAACAGAACATTGCACGTTTTCGCTCAAAAGAGTAAGTTTGGGGCATGAGCAATGAACGCCTAAGTAGGTTCGACAACATGCACATCCTGTTTTGGCTGATAAAGGATATGAGCTGGTGTTTAATGTCGAAAACAATCGGCACAGTGATGATTGCGCCAACCATCGCTATCGCGCTCATTATCCTTGTTCGCTCACGTGAGCATCTGACTTCCTTCGTTCACAACCTGGCCGTGCTTTTCTGGATTTCTGCTAACTCGCTATGGATGCTAGGCGAAATGTATTGTCAAGACTGCACAAAACCTTATGCTATCTGGCTTTTCAGCGCAGGCATGGGTGTGCTCACAATCTACTATACTTATTTAATGGGAAAAAGAATCCGCAATTGATGCAGGTTATTCCTTCACGATGCGATGCATAGTTACACCTCTTTCAGACTTCACTGACAAGATATAAACTCCCGATTCATCGGGCATTGCGATGGTTTGTTGTTGCACATTAGTGCCATTTAAAATTGACCGGCAGCATCTTCCGGCAAGATCAAAAATCGAAACTTCAGCTATTGGCGAATCGGATTGTAGGGTTATTGTTCCGGATGTAGGGTTCGGAAATGCGACAACCTTACCATGTTCTATTTCCACCAGATTCGTCGCAGGCTCATTCATATTAATACAAAACTCACCTGTAGTTAAGGGTAATTCGGGACTACCGAAGCCGCTGTAATTAAAGCCATCAACGGCTAAATAATAGGTTCTTCCGGCTAGGATAGGAGTCGTAACACCCGACCAGTAATTATATATCGCGCCATCAATATCCTCGTTGCATATGACCAATTCCAAACTATCGCACTCACCGGTGTAAAGGGCCATTTGGGTGTCTTCCGAAATAAAGTTGAGATTAGAGTCGCAAGGTTGAACATAAAGCATTAAAACTCCGTCATAGCCATCAAATCGAAACCATACCGTGGCATCTATCTGAGGTGAACTCCCATCGGCATTTCCGGTTAAATCATCCAACCAACAACCGGTTACTGAAGCAATATCAAGATCATTACCGGTTGCTCCCACATTGGAGAAAGGCCCTAACAAAGAACCGGGTTGACTCAAATCTTCGCTTAAATCGATAGCAGCTGAGCAGATATCATTAACCGGCTGCGCAACACTCGAAAGCGCGGCACAAAAAGGAAATAATAGAAAAAATGCATACTTCAGTGTAGACATAACCGTAGGCTGCGAAATTTCTGCAGCGCAGCAAAAGTAAAGGAACTCGAGCCGGAACGATTACAGCTGTTCATGATAGTCCGACAAATCTTCGCGAGGACCATCATTTCGCACACTTAATTCCTGTCCCTCCTCATTTTGTTTAAAAAGTGTCCAATTGTCGGTCGCAGTGGTTTCCAGCCAAACCTTACCGGATCTACGAAACACTTGAATAAAGAGCCCCAGCTCTTCTTGAAAGACCCTTTCCAACTCTTGAACGGTCATAGCAGTGGGAATAGAAACAGTCACCTCCTTCAAATCAGGATTACAGGAATCAACCGTGCGCTTCGCATTGACCATAAACTGCTTCTCGGTAGGCTTACCCTTCTCATGAGGACGGGTGAAGAACTCCAATTTCAAATAGGGAAATTCGGCATTAAAAGAGCGTTGAACTTGCTCTAGTGTATCATCAAATTGAATGTGCATTTTCATCGTGTTTATGAGTTTAAAATTATGATCTATCGGAAAGAATAATGAGCGGAACCTTTGCTGCAAAAGCGATCTTCTTGGTCATGCGTTCGTTGAACATGCGCCATAGAATATTGTGTTGCCTGGCAACCATTACCAGCAAAGATGCCTTATGACGGCGAACCCATTCAAGAATGGCCTCCTCGACCATATTGGGTCGGTAGGGCAAAAAATGTGTTTTGAAATCACTACCCGAAAATTGCTTGTAAAGAGGCTTCAAGCTTGCGTCATCACC
>CANIAA010000027.1 GCA_947465255.1 Flavobacteriales bacterium
CAACATTCGTATTGATTTGACCGGTCTTCCTGCTGATTACGATGTTCGCCTCTACAATCCGAGCGGCACCCAGGTAGGTATTTCTCAAAATGGCGGAACGACTTCGGAGGCTATTACCTTCAACACAACTATCACGGGAACATGGCGCATACAAGTTTATGGCTACCAAGGCGCATTTAATTCAACCTTGTGTTATACACTGCGTGCGTCCATCAGTGCCTCGGCCTTCCGTGAGGGAGACGAAACTCCGGCTGCAGAACTCAATACTACGCCTTCAGAATCTGATGTGGTTATCGCCAATGTATTCCCGAATCCAACCAACGGAAAGCTGAATGTGATTCTCGAAGCATCAGAAGCACAGAACACCCAACTCCGCATCTGTGACATCACAGGCCGCACTGCACTTCAGCAAAATGTTGTTTGCACATCGGGCAGCAATACCTTCATGCTCGACATGGAATCATTGCCAAATGGTTACTACTTGTTGGTAATCGACAATGGCAATGCCAGCTCGACCATGCGTGTTGTAAAAAACTAATCGGATAATTCCGACAATAAAAAACCCCCGAATTATCGGGGGTTTTTTTATGACTTTATTATCGGCTGATTAACCATGCTGCACCTTGTGAATGAAGTCTTCATATCCGATTGATATCTCATTCAAGCTGCATTTTTCCTTCACTACTGCAATCATCTTTTCTTCATAGAGGAAATCATATACGTTCTTGGCCTCTTCCTTTTTCGCCAATGTCTGCTTCGCAAACTCGGTAAGCATTTCATCTTCCATGGGCAAACCATATTGCGCGTAGCGTGATGCCAGCACTTGCTTTACGTGGGTCAATGCATCATCAGGGCTCACGCGCAATTCATACTTGCGAATGATTTTACCCTCGATTAACTCCCAACGCAATTGCGCCGCGTAGAACGGATAATCGTGCTCCACCATTTCAACGGTCACAGGCTTTTCATTGGTGAGTTGAATGTAGCGCTTCAAAAAAGAATCGGGCAATTTTGGATCGATGCTCTCCGTAATTTTCTTGGCAAACTCACGCTTGAACAGAAAATCTGAATCACGTGAAAACATCTGCTCCAAATCTGCTTTCACCTTATCGCGCATAACCTCTTCGGCATTTACTTCACCGGGACCATAGAGCTTATCAAACAATTCCTGATCAATTGCATGCGGTTCGATGCGCTTAATTTCATTCACCTTCAATTGGAACTTGGAAGCTAGGTGATGAACATCGTGATGCGTAATTCCTAACATTTTCGCCAAGTCCTCATGATTCTCCGTTAAGTGATGAGGATCGATCTCAACGATGCTTCCTACAGTAAGCCCAATAAGCGAAGCCTTTGTTGAGGCGTCCTTCACAAACTCGATAGATACTGTAGACTTATTCGAAATTCCTCCTTCCTTAAACTCACCACCTTCTGCAAGCTCGTTCAACTCAACCATCAACATATCGTCGCCCTCGCTGGTTTCCGGATCTGACATCTTACCATAACGACGGGCCAAATCTTTCACCTGACGATTAATGAGCTCATCGTTCACCGCTACTTTATAGTAGTCGAAGGAGAGCGATGCATTCAAATCTACGTCAATGGCGGGAGCCAAACCGAGCTGATACGTAAACTTGAAATCGGTTGGATTGTCCCAATTGCCTACCTCAGAATTATCCGCGGAAGGAATAGGGCTGCCAAGCACTTCAATTTTATTTTCAGACAAAAACTTATACAGATTGTCTTGTATGACCTGATTAATTTCTTCTGCAAGAATGCTTTTACCATAGCGCTGTTTTACCAGCGACATAGGTACGTGTCCGGGTCGGAAACCCGGCATCTGCATGGTTTTACGGTATTTCTTTAAAGCATTGTCGACACGCTCTGTATAATCAGCCGGTGCTACGTGAATGAGTAGCTCCGCATTGAGGGTGTCGATGTCTTTTCTTTCGATATTCATATTGAACGATTTGTAGGTGATTTATCGCCGCATTTGCGGGGCCGCAAAGCTAATGCACGGAACGCATTCGTACGTAATGCAAAATTGGAGTTTGAGATTCAATCACTGTGTGTATATTCGCGCCGCCTTGCTTGCGGGCGTGGCGAAATTGGCAGACGCGCCAGACTTAGGATCTGGTGCCGCGAGGCATGGGGGTTCGAGTCCCTCCGCCCGCACAACGAAAAATTCCGGCTTTGGCCGGAATTTTTTTTACCCCCATATGCCCTTTTGCATTTGTCGCAAACCCTTATCTTGGCCGCGATGATGCCACGTCTGACTATACTGATTTTCGCTACTTTTTTTACCACGACTTTGTCAGCCCAGTTCAATGACAATGCCGGTGGCAGATCAACGGGAATGGCCGGAGCTTTTGTGGCCCTAAGCGATGGCTGGAGTGCTTTTCACAATCAGGCCGGACTCGCCTCGGTCGAATCCGTCGATGCCGGTATCTATTACGAAAATCGGTTCGGATTAAATGTGCTCAGCGATAAAGGCCTTTTCGCGGCGGCTCGCATCGGTAAAGGGGTTTTTGCCGCTAGCTATCACAGTTTCGGATACGCTGAATTTGCTTCTTCAAAAGGAGGACTGGCTTATGCTATGGGTTTAGGAGAAAAACTGGATGTGGGCATTCAACTCAACTACTACGCTGTGCGACTCGGTGAAAACTATGGGCGGGCAATGGCCGTTAGCGCCGAAGGAGGCTTCCTATACCGTCTCAACTCCAAACTGACCTTAGCAGCACACATCAGCAACCCCAATCGCGCGAAACTGTCCAACTATCTCGATGAACGAATCCCGGCGGTGTTTCGCATGGGAGGCACCTATCGTTTCTCTAAACAAGTATTGCTCACCGGTGAAGTATACAAGGACACACAATTCGATGCCGCTGTGAGAACAGGTATTGAGTATCGCATCTCTGAATACATCGCTGTTCGCGGCGGATTTGCTTCTGCTCCGCGTCAATTCACCTTCGGGTTCGGATGGAAATTGAATCAATGGATGTTCGATATGGCAGCAGCCTACCATCCTGTTTTAGGGTTCAACCCTCACGTGTCATTCACTTATTCGGGCTCTACAGAAAAATGATAACGGCGGCATTTCATAAGCGCTCTCTTTTAAATGCCTGCGGTTTACTGCTATTGCTTACACTCGCAACATCCCGAAATTCATTTGCTCAAATCGATGAATTAAAAACATCTGTCATTGAGCAAAGAATTGAAGAAATTGCGAACTCACTCGACGAGGGTCAAGAACTGGATTATACCAACCTTTTCGAAGACCTGGCTTATTTTTTCGAGCATCCGCTCAATCTAAACACGGCAGAAATTGATGAGCTACGGGAACTGTATATCCTTACGGATATTCAGATTGCCAACTTGCAGAAGCACATCACTCGATACGGCAGTCTGAGAAGCATCTATGAATTGCAAGCTATCGAAGATTTCGACCTTCCTACCATTCGCATCTTAACCTGGTTCACTACTGTTGAGCCAGTGCTAAGCCTTCAAAACTTCAGCATGTCGGAGTTTTGGCGCGACGCCACACACGATCTTTTCATTCGTTATAAAAGAAATTTGCAGCTGGACGAAGGCTTCACGCCCGACCCGGAAACAGGGGTCCCCGACTATGCCGGCTCCCCCAACTACATCTACTCACGTTACAGACTCAACTACAAAAAAAGTTTTCGAGCGGGTTTCACACTGGAAAAAGACGCAGGAGAGTCGCTTGAAAAAGGTCCTGACTTTTATAGTGCACACGCTATGTATAGCGGCCAAACATGGCTGAAAAGGCTCGTTGTAGGAGACTACCAAGCATTGTTCGGCCAAGGCCTCACCTGCTGGAACGGATTAGCTTTTGGTAAGTCCCCGTTCATTTCGAACGTGAAGCGCAATGGCATCGGTCTGCGGCCCTACTCGAGCGTACAAGAGGCGAACTTCTTTCGAGGAGCGGGCGTAACTATTGGAAAAAAAGATATTGAACTCACGGCATTTTTCAGTGACAAACGTGTTGACGGCAACGCCGATGAGTCGGCCGATAGTGTGCTCACCGACGACGAGTTTATCGTGTCGAGCTTGCCTCTTGGAGGCCTGCATCGCACAGAAAGTGAAATAGCCAATAAAAACCTGGTACGCGAGAAAGTTTATGGCGCAAATGTGAAGTATTCGCATCGCTTGTTTTCGGTTGGAATAACAGGGCTTCACACAGAAATTGATGCGACACTTCTACCCAAAACCGATCTCTATTCGATGTACCGATTTTCCGGTTCACAAAACACGACTGTTGGTGCCGATTACCAGGCGGTTCTGGGGAATGCTAACTTCTTTGGGGAGGCAGCGCGAAGTGCCAACGGAGGCTTCTCCATGATAAACGGCTTGGTTGCAGCCCTGCATCCAAGCTTAACCTTTAGTGCTGTGTGGCGCTATTTCGGGAAGGACTTTCAAAACACGAAAGCCAATGTTTTCGGCGAAAACAGTCTCACAGCGGCTAATGAAAGAGGCCTTTACACCGGCGTTCAAGCCAACCTATCGAGTAAAATAACATTAACAGCCTACGCTGATTTAGTGCGCTATCCATGGCTTCGCTACCGGGTAGACGGCCCCAGTGTAGCCACCGACTACCTTGCTCAACTCAATTACAAGCCCGACAAAAAGAATGAAATTTATCTGCGCTATCGCCGCAGAGAAAACGTGCTCAATTCTTCCTTTGAAGACGCAATCATTACCGCTCCGGCCGCAACTCTGCAAGAGAACTGGCGCATCAATGGTTCTTATCAAGTGCACCCCAACGTCCAACTACGCTCACGGGCTGAATGGTCGTTGTTTACGAAAGAACAAGAGAAAAGTCGAGGATTTGTCATCTACCAAGACATCAACTATAAGCGACTTGGCTCGCGAGCCACCTTCACGCTGCGCTACGCCATCATGGATTGCCCCGACTGGAATGCCCGTATCTACGCATACGAAAACGATGTACTGTATGCATTCAGCATCCTTCCCTACACAGGCAGAGGCTCACGTGTCTATGGAATGGTCAAATGGGATGTGGCCCGTGGAGTTGACTTATGGGTGAGGTACGCGGCCTTTCTGTATAATCAAACGCGTGTCGTTAGTGGTGAAACGAGTGATCCCACTGAGCTGATAAAGTCCGATATACATATTCAACTTCGTCTTCAATTCTGATTTTTGGAATTATTAGCCATTTATTGTTGATAAACTTAGGTTTCCTTGTATCTTTGCGGCAGTTCTTGCGTAGAACTAAGTAAGAAACATTGTAGATGAAGAGAATTTTTACATTGCTTGTATGCTTTTTTCTGATAGCCGGCTCCCAAGCCAGCGCTCAGAGCGGCATGCAGCATCCTATCTCTTCTGTGCGCATAGTAGGAATGGATGGCAGAGTCGAATTAGTATTCGATGAACCTATGACGGACGCCTTCACCATAAGCGTGATGGACTTAACCGGAAAGTCCATTTTTACCCAGACTCACCAACATTCATCAGAACCTTGTCAGTTCGTAGAGATTCCGATTGAAAATCTAAAGCGTGGTATTTACATGGTGCGCATAATAGGTGAAGACGGAAAAACGAAGACACTCAAACTCCAGCGGAACTAAATTACATCAAGTATATTCGAAAGAGCCATCTGATCAAGTTCAGGTGGCTTTTTTGTTTTAGCGGATATGCCGAATTTTTACGAGCGGACTGAAAAGATACTCATGCCTGGTCGATTCCTCAAAGCAGCGATAACGAGTCCGCAGCCTCTCCCCCTTTACAAAAACCCGATGTTCACGACCATACATAAAACGGGCATTGTGCGGTATATCGTCGAGCAACTGAATATCCGGATGACTCTTCTTATCGAAGCGAGCCAGTGTTTTCGATAAATGAATGTCGGCACAAGTGCTGGCGGCGGGATTCGCCAAGTAGGACGCTATTGCTTGTGCCACATCATCCGGAAATACGTTTCGACGTAAAAAAGGACCCAATGTCTGCTTGAAATAACCCTTCCATTCTGCTCCATGTGGCTTCACCTTATCACGATGATTCAAGTAGGTTATCAAGTGTGCCAGCTCATGCATGAGCGTTATGAGGAAGGCATATTTATTCAGGTTGCCATTGACGGTCAGCACATGTTTGCCTCCCCGCGGATCTGCAGTAAAATCGCCCAGCTTCGTAGATCTCGGCTCCGTAATGACCAGGTGATGCGGATACTCGCGCAACTTATCACACGCGAGCTCGAGAGCCTCCTCAGGTAAAAAAGATTTAAGGGCGGCCTCCAGATTGGTACTGTTCTTCATGCTCCGCTTGTTGTGAGGTCCATTCTATTCGGTCTTCCCACTTTGGGCAGGTATTGCAACGGCGTTTCTTATTGGAAGCGCATGCAGACAATGCCACAACGGCCATCATAACGGCAAACCCGATTTTCACTTTGACTGTCATAGATTCGCAACTTTACTGCGAATATAAAGGATATCATGGCAGACAGTTGGACCCACGTTATATTGATGATTATCGGACTCGCCGGTTGGATCTTGACAGCGACTCCACTGCTTGCCCATATGGTTTTCCTGGCAGAAAAAGACTTCCGCTGGCCTTTACTCGGCTGGTTTACGGCAATTACGATTTCTATTTTTCTAATGAAATTCAGCCTATTAAGTCTTGGCGGATGGCCAGCACCCGGAAGTTGGTCGAGCCGCTTTTTCTATCCCCTTTGGCTCTTTGCTTCCCCGCTGGTGCCTTACCTGCGTGAAATTCTCAGGTCGCGATCGTTTTTAAACCGCAGAGACGCCAAGAAATAACAAGAGAAGAGTAACCGAGGTTTGTTGCGCTAATCTATCTCTCCGAAGTTCTCTTAGCGGCTCCACGGTTAACTAAAAACAGGCTCGATTTCATTCACTTGGCGTTGTGCATAGCCTGCAAGAATTCTCCTCTCAACTCGAACTCTTTGCTGTACGTTTGAATGCCATGTCGACCGTTTATTACAACATAGGTAAGTACTTTCTTCTGATGGTGAACACCTTCACTAAGCCGGAGAAACGAAGGGTTTACCCCAAGCTGATTGTTCAGGAGATTGATAAAATCGGGCTCCAATCCCTGGGCATTGTAGCGCTTCTGTCTCTATTCATGGGTGCGGTCGTTACTTTACAAACAGCCTCCAACATCGACAGCGGATGGATTCCCCGCTGGACCATTGGTTTCACCACTCGTCAAACAATGATCCTGGAATTCTCCTCGACGATTGTCTGTCTGATTCTTTCCGGCAAAGTGGGTGGTAACATCGCCTCTGAAATAGGAACTATGCGCATTACCGAGCAGATTGACGCCATGGAAATCATGGGTATTAATTCTGCGAGTTACCTGATTTTACCGAAAATAGTCGCAGCCCTTTTCATATTTCCCTTCATGGTAATTCTATCCATGTTTATTGGGATTTCTGCCGGGGCATTCGTGGGTTACACAGCCGGAGTCACATCGCTAAACGACTTCGAATATGGACTGCAGTATTCCTTTGAATTATGGCAAGTGAGTTATTCACTCATCAAGACCGTGTTCTTCTCATTCATCATCACCAGCGTAAGTTCATACCACGGCTATTACACACATGGTGGCCCTCGCGAGGTGGGCGCCAGCAGCACACGCGCGGTGGTTTACAGCATGGTACTCATTCTGATTGCCAATTACATTCTCACTCAATTGTTGCTGCTATGATTGAAGTGAAAAATATTTCGAAAAGCTTTGCGGGTAATGCTGTCTTGAAAAATATCACGACAGAATTCTATCCCGGCAAAGTGAACTTCATCATTGGTCGCAGCGGCTCAGGAAAATCGGTTCTCACCAAATGCATCGTGGGTCTTATGGAGGTTGACCATGGTGAGATTTTTTTTGACAAGCGTAACTTTACCATCCTCGATCGTTGGGATCGTAAAGACATTCGCCAAGAAATGGGCATGCTCTTTCAGGGCAGTGCACTCTTCAGCTCGCTGACAGTAGAAGAGAATATTTTGTTCCCCTTACAGATGTTCAGTTCAATGAGCAAAAGTGAAATGCTCGACCGCGTGAATACTTGCCTCAAACGCGTGAACCTCGAAGGAAAGAATCACCTCTACCCCAGCGAACTTTCAGGCGGCATGCAAAAAAGAACGGGTATAGCACGCGCAATCGCCCTGAATCCGCGCTATTTGTTTTGCGATGAACCTAACTCGGGTCTCGATCCGCAAACAGCAATCGTCATCGACAACCTCATTCGTGAAATCACCTACGAATTCAACAGCACAACCGTGGTCATCAGTCACGATATGAATTCCGTGCTTGAAACCGGCGACCATATCAACTTCATCTATCAGGGTGAACTCACCTGGCGTGGCAACAAAACCGAAATTCTTCATACCGACAATGAAGCGCTCAACAACTTCGTTTTTCCATCGAAGTTCATGCAACAAATACGAGAGAAGTTGAAGGGCTAATGGGTTCTTTTTGCGCGGCAGATCCGCAGAGGAATAACAAGAGGGTTTTAATTCGTAATGAAAATAGGCTCTCTGAAATCTCGAAAGTTTTCTCTTCGACTTCGCGGTTTGCTTTTTAGCGTCATAGCCGCATGCGTAACCCAGGAACACTATTTCCGATATCAGCTGTGATTACCTGAACACACTGAGTCGCTCTGCATCCAATCGCAAGAAGATAAAGAGCAGCAAAGTGAAGCCCATCAGCGATGACCCACCATAACTCATAAATGGTAAGGGAATACCGATAATAGGCGCAAGCCCTATTACCATGCCTACATTTATGAGCAGATGCAGAAAGAATATCGAAGCAACGCAATAGCCGTAAATCCGCGAGAACTGCGAACGCTGACGTTCGGCCATGTTGATGATACGCACAATCAGAAAGACGAACAGCGCAACCACTGCGAAGCTCCCGAAAAAGCCCCACTCCTCGGAAATAACGCTGAAGATGAAATCGGTCCAACGCTCCGGGACGTACTTGTTCTTGGACATTGGACCCTTCATATACCCCTGTCCGATTAACCCGCCATTACCCACCGCAATCTTGGCCATACGTGCATTGTACCCGGGATCATCCTTTTTCTTCGTTGTAACGGCTGCAGCATCTGCACTTTCAGCATCAGATAGCATTGCCTCACGATCTTCCTCCTTTTCCTCCAAACCAAGAGTTACGTAAATGCGTGTCTTTTGGTGCTTTTGCAATACTCCGTCTACCAGAAAATTCACCGAATAGCTAAATCCAATAGCAGCTGCAGTAGATAAAAATGTGATCAGATATAGTTTGCGTCTGTTGCGGGGAACTATAAAGTTTCGGATAAGGAACATAAAAATGACTCCTATGACAAATACGATTGTCATCAGAACAAACACGCCGCTTTGCTCACCGAAGAATGGATAATTAATCCGGTTAAATCCGGTTATGATACTCAGTACTCCGAACACAACTGCTCCCAATCCAATGATGAGGATATTACCGGAAAGCCCCTCTCGATAAAGAGCAAGTATAAACGCAACAAAAGTGAGTAGAGAACCTACATCGGGCTGAAGCAAAATCAGTACTGCAGGAAGACCTATGATTAAACCCGCCATAAAACGCGGTTTCCAGCTGTTGAAGCGCGTCTTCGTGTTGGAGATGTACTTTGCCAACATAAGCCCTACTCCAATTTTGGCGAATTCGGCGGGCTGCAAGGCAAAACCTCCAATTTGGATCCATGCCTTGGCTCCGTTTACCGTCGTTCCTATTATGAGCACGAGCCCTAACAGCAAAATGAAAGTGCCATATATGAAAATGGCAAACTTGTTAAAGAACTCCCCCTCCATATACAATACAAGCAGAGCCAGAAAAGCACTGATGAGAATGAACATAAACTGTTTTCCATATTCCTGACTGATATCGAAAGGGCTAGGGTTGATATCGACCACAGCTGCGCTGTAAATGTTCATCCAACCAAAAAGCACCATGATGCCGTAAACAATCACAGTAAGCCAATCGACATTGGCAAGCGGATGCTGGCGAGGTGCACTCATCGGTCGAGGAAGTTTGCGTCAAGTATTGTTTTTTCACGTGCCTTGCTACTCTCTGCTATGGAGTCGTTGAGGTACTGCTCTATCATGAGTGTGGCCACCGGCGCGCTCCATGTTCCACCAAAACCGGCGTTCTCTGTATAAACTGCCACGGCAATTTTCGGATTCTCCTTTGGCGCAAAACAAATGAACACAGCATGGTCCTCTTTTCCTCCTGCGTTCTGAACCGTACCGGTCTTTCCGCATACCACAATATCTTTTGGTGCAGCGCGCCAAGCTGTACCACCGGGCTGAAGTACCTTTTCCATCGCATTAATGACTGTGGTAAAGTGGGAAGAGTCGATCCCCAGCTGATAGCGCTTCATGTATTCTTCGCGAGGCATTCCGCCTAATCCAATTTGCTTCACTGTATGCGGCGGCACATACCATCCCTTATTGGCAATCACACAAGCCATGTTGCACATCTGCAAGGGAGTAACCAGCATTTCGCCTTCACCAATGCTCAATGAGTAAATAGTGCTAAAGGCCCACTGCTCTTTGCCATACCACTTGTCGTAGAACTTAACCCCGGGAACACTGCCCGTTTTCACGCCGGGAATATCGCAATGCACGTCAGTACCAAATCCGAACTGCATGATATAGCCTTGCCATATTTCCAATCCTAAACGAGCATCTTTAAAACGACTGCTGCCATCGCGGTCAGCCTCTACTACGCGATGCATTACCTCACGGAAATAGGGGTTGCAAGAATGGACGATAGCCATTTCCAAATCGTCATTGCTGTGACCACCGTGACAACCTATAACACCGCGATTACAATGAATTCGCGTTTGAGGCGTGATGGCGCCGGTTTGCAAGGCAGTAAGCGACTGTGCGAGTTTGAAAATAGAGCCAGGACGATATTGAGCCTGCGTAGCGCGGTTAAACAAAGGCTTCTGCGGATCGGTGTTCAACACATTAAAATTGTGACCGCGCACACGTCCAACGAGTAAATTAGGATCGTATGTGGGTGCAGAAACCATTGCGAGTATCTCGCCCGTTGAGGGTTCGATGGCTACAATACAACCGCGCTTATTCTGCATAAGCTTTTCACCGTAGACTTGCAAATCTGCATCCATCGTGCAGATCAAGTCAGTGCCGGGAGTGGCTGGCATATCTTCCTTATCGCCTGCGTGCTCCTTGATGTTTCCAACATTATCACGGAAGGCATAATTGATTCCCTTCACACCACGCAATTCCTGTTCGTAGGCCTTTTCAATACCGCTCTTTCCAAGATATTCCTGTTTCGTGTAGTAGGGATTCTTTTTATACTCTTCCGGAGAAATTTTACCTACGTCGCCGAGAAACAGCGCGCCTACGCTTTGCGGATATACGCGCAGAGTGCGCGACTCAGCGAAGAAACCCTTGTACTTGTAAAGCTGTTCCGACATAGCCGCATAATCGCTCGGCGTTATCTGTTCAACCAACAGTTGTGGTCTGTGAAACTCTCCACGTGCACGAGCGCGCGCAAACAAATTATCGATGTCCTCCTTTTTAATACGCAACAATTTGCACAACGACGTAGTATCAAACTCACCAGCCTTTTTGGGAACCACCATCAAGTTGTACACCGTTTGGTTGGTCACGAGCATTTTGCCGGTGCGATCGTAGATGATGCCGCGAGGAGGATATAGAGGAATTTCCTCTTCAGTGAGTGCCGTTGCTTGTTCCTTCCATGTAGAATTTACAACCTGTAAGAAAAATAAACGAACGACATAGATGATTGCAATTACACAAACAATCAGAATAATAGTAATCTTTCGTCCGTCGTATTGATTCACCCTTGCGCGCCTTTAGAATTGTAAATCAGATACTGGCCAATAGTCATCAAAACCAGTGTAGCCAAGGTACTCAACGAAATGTGCACGACCTGATACAAAAAATCCGAAAATCGGAATACTTCCATAAAGAAAAACCAACTGTGATGAGCCAGCGTTAGCACACCTGCGTAGGTTACATACCAGGCGAGACCCATGCGCTGCACAGTAGGCCGCTGAGTAAGGTCATATCCTTCGCGAGGCGCAAGCACATTTTGAACGATGGTTTGCATGAATCCCAAAAACACACAAGCGGAAGTATGCAGACCAATAGGACCCGAAAAATAATCCATGAGAAGCCCTACAACGAAAGCAAAGATCATTACCAGCCAGCGCGGGGTTTCAAAGGGGAGCATCAGGATTCCGAAGATGTAAATCCACGGAAAAATTAGCCCGTCGAATAACTGCACACGGCTAACGACGAGCGCTTGCAGCAAAATCAAAAAGATGATTCGTATGATGTTAACGCTTACTGTTTGCAGCATCTTGTTGTTCTACTTTATTCAAGAGGGTGTCTTGTTCTTGCTTGAAAATATCACTCACCACCAGCACGTGATCCAGTCGGCGGAAGTCCGCGCCCATGCGCACTTTGATAAGATGGTAATCGTTATCACTATCATCTACCCACTCCACCGTTCCTACGTGAATGTTGGCCGGGAAGTAGGTTGAATAGCCGCTGGTTACGATCGTGTCTCCAGGTGCGACCGGAATGTTTTTCGGTATATCAATAACGTCTGCAATTTGTGCATTTCCTCCGCGCCAAACCAACGAACCAAAAGCCCCTGACTTTCGCAGGCGAACACTTGCTTTAAAGTCGGAGTGAATAACGGGCATTACCACGGCAAAATGCTCACTTGCACTGCGTATCACCCCAACAATATTACCGGCTGAAATAACCCCCATATCTGCAGCCACATTGCCGAGTGTGCCTCGGTCAATGACAATGTAATTCTTCTCGCGGTTTACAGATGCGTTTACCACTTTAGCGGTGCGGTAGATGTAACGCTGAATACTCGTTGAATCATTGAGTGTATCAACATCCGTTCGCAGATTCCAATAGTTTTCCTGAGCATCGCTTCGCAACTGGGCGTTTTCCAGTGACAATTGATCATTGATTTCTCCCAGACGGAGATACTCTGATAGTTGTGCGCGTTGTGAATAAATACCTCCTACCCAGTCGCTACTATGACGAACAAACTCAGAACCATGAAAGCGGTTGTTGCGAAAAAGCATGGTAAGCGCAATTGCCTGCAAGGCCAGGAACAGAAGGAAGAGGTAAAACCGACGGAGCAGTGCTACTATGTTCTTCATCGATTCGCTTCGCTGCTTGAATGTTAGGTTGAGGTGAAAACAAATGCGTCGTGAATAATCACTCGCGCATCAGGAACTGGAACTTGTTGATATTCTTCAACGCGATTCCGGTGCCGCGAGCTACTGCGCGCAATGGATCATCTGCTACGTGCACAGGCAACTTTGTTTTCTGACTGATGCGCTTGTCGAGACCGCGCAACAATGCACCACCACCCGCTAAGTAGATACCTGTTTTGTAGATATCAGCTGACAGTTCGGGAGGAGTATTCTCTAAGCAGCTCATGATAGCCTCTTCGATTTTCGAAATCGACTTATCAAGTGCATGAGCAATTTCTGAATATGACACCGCAATTTCCTTTGGAATACCGGTCATCAAATCGCGACCGCGCACGTTGTAATCTGCCGGTGGATTGTCGAGCTCAGGCAATGCTGCACCTACCTCGATTTTGATTTGCTCTGCCGTGCGCTCCCCGATAAGGATGTTGTGTTGACGGCGCATGTATTCTTCAATATCCTGTGTGAGTTCATCACCCGCCACACGAATGTTTTTATCGGTAACGATTCCACCCAACGCAATTACAGCGATTTCAGAAGTACCACCACCGATGTCGATAACCATGTTACCCATTGGCTCTTCCACGTCGATACCAATACCAATTGCGGCAGCCATCGGCTCGTGAATGAGATACACCTCTTTTGCACCTGCGTGCTCTGCGCTGTCTTTTACGGCGCGCTTCTCTACCTCGGTGATACCGGAAGGAATGCAAATCACCATGCGCAATGACGGTTGAAACAACCCACGCCCCTTGGCGATCATCTTAATCATGCCCTTGATCATGTCTTCAGCAGCATGGAAGTCGGCAATAACACCGTCCTTCAGCGGGCGAATGGTCTTGATGTTCTCGTGGGTCTTCCCGTGCATCTGCTGAGCTGTGCGTCCAACCGCTACCGTTTTATTGGTTTGGCGATCGCGAGCGATGATACTGGGTTCATCGACCACCACCTTATCGTTTTGAATGATGATGGTGTTGGCTGTGCCAAGGTCGATGGCAATTTCTTGTGTTAAGAAGCTGAATAAGCCCATGCGTGGTTTCGTCTTGTTGTTGTTTTCCGGTGGTTTCTGTGTGCTACAAAAGGTCGGATATCGCACATATCCGACAGCACACACTTTCTCGGTTCAAATATATCCTGCCGTTATAGGATTAACAGGAGGTTATCCACCTAAAAAACGTGAGTTATTAACTGCGTAGTGACCAATTTGAAGTGGCGAGTGGCGAGTGGCGAATGGCCAATAATTCGACACTTGTCATTAGTCACTCGTCATTGGTCATTAATCAATCCTTCTGTTGCTACCTTCGCGGTAAAATTTTACACTTATGGCATTTACACTTGCACCCCTTCCCTACGCATTCGATGCGCTGGAGCCCCATATCGACGCTCGCACCATGGAAATTCACCATGACAAGCACCATGCGGCATACACCAACAACCTGAACGGCGCTATTGCTGGCACTGACCTCGAAAACCTCACCATTGAAGAAATTCTCGTGAAGGGTTTCGACAAGATGCCCGTGCGCAATAACGGCGGTGGTTTTTACAACCACAACCTGTTTTGGGAAATCATGACCCCGGGTGGTTCTAATGTCCCAACAGGTGCTCTGGCAACCGCTATCGACGAGGCTTTCGGAAGCTTTGACAAATTCAAAGAAGAGTTTGCCAAGGCAGGCGCTACACGTTTTGGATCAGGCTGGGCTTGGCTTTGCGTTCACAAAGGCGGCAAAGTTGAGGTTTGCTCTACGGCCAACCAAGACGTGCCTCTTATGCCCGGTATTGGTTGCGGCGGCTTCCCTATTCTCGGCATGGACGTATGGGAACATGCTTACTACCTGCACTACCAAAACCGCCGTCCTGACTACATCACAGCTTTTTTCAATGTGATTAACTGGGATATCGTTGGCGAGAAGTACAACGCAAACAAGTGATCAATGACTAGTGACTAGTGACTAGTTGATTGGCTGCCGCTAGTCACTGGTCATTAGTCAATAGTCATTTGAACAAACTAAAAGCCCGGTTAGCTGTTATAAGCGTATGAACTCACCCCGCTACTGCCCTTCTATTTTCAACTACAAACGTTTTCTCACTCGCGAGGTAATGGTTGGTTCTGTTGGCTTTGGTGGCGAAAACCCCATTCGCCTGCAGAGCATGACCACAACCGACACCATGGATACGGAGGGAACGATTGCCCAAAGCATCCTTATGATTGATGCCGGTTGTGAGCTTGTGCGTATTACAGCGCCTAGCAAGAACGAAGCGGAGAATTTGGCGAATATCAAGGCCGGGCTTCGTGAGAAAGGGTATGCCACACCATTGGTAGCCGACATCCACTTCACGCCCAACGCTGCAGAAATTGCGGCGGGTATTGTGGAAAAAGTAAGGGTGAATCCTGGGAACTATGCCGACAAAAAGAAATTCGAAGAAATAGAGTATACCGACGAAACCTACACGGCGGAGTTGGAGCGCATTCGCGAACGATTCACGCCACTGGTGCTCTTGTGCAAGCAACACAAAACAGCGATGCGCATTGGCACTAATCACGGTTCGCTCAGCGATCGTATACTATCCCGATACGGCGACACCCCGCTGGGAATGGTGGAAAGCGCGATGGAGTTTTTGCGCATTTGCAGAGATCATGACTTCCACGAAATCGTGATTTCCATGAAAGCCAGCAATGCGCAAGTGATGGTTCAAGCCTACCGTTTACTTGTAAACCACATGATGGATGCCGGTATGAACTACCCGCTGCACCTGGGTGTAACAGAAGCCGGCGATGGTGAAGACGGTCGAATCAAAAGCGCTGTTGGAATCGGAACATTGCTCGAAGACGGCCTTGGCGACACCATTCGTGTGTCGCTTACAGAAGCCCCTGAGGCTGAAATTCCGGTGGCGCGTATGCTTGCTGAACGTTACGAAAAGCGCGCTGGACATGCGCCTATTCAGGAAGTGGAAGTTCCCATCAACCCCTTTGAATACACACGCCGACAGAGCTCGACCGTGCTCAACATCGGAGGTAAAAATGTTCCTCGCGTTGTGATGGATTACTCACACCGCGATGCAATAACCGCTGCGAGTCTATTCGCTGTTGGCTGCAATTATTCGGTGCCGCTCGATAAGTGGAACCTCACCGATATGGCGTGCGACTATATCTATTGCGGTTCAAATGCAGTAGACTTTGAAATACCGGGAACACTCGGACTCATCTTCGATCGCGCAACCTGGGAAAAGCACGCAGCAAAAGACCGATGCTATCCGCTCATCGCCATCGATGAGTTGCACAACCTGCCGCAAGCCGAAGCCGTGTTTGTGCATGCTTCCTTGAGTGATCTTACCGAAGAGCGCATCGCGGAAATCAAGAAACACCACCACCTCGTGTTGGTGCTGACGACTTCGCATGCGCACGGCATGGCTGAGCAGCGTGCCGCGTTCTTCACGCTGATGAATGCGTCGTGTGACATTCCCATGATGGCGTGGCGCAGCTATAGCGCACTTAACGAGGATCAATTCATGTTGTATAGCGCAACCGATTTGGGCGCTTTACTCATTGATGGTTTAGGTGACGGTATATTCATCAGCGCATCGGAAATCTCCATGCAACGTGTGAATAGCACCGCCTTTGGAATACTTCAGGCCACGCGCACGCGCATTTCAAAAACGGAATACATCTCGTGTCCGAGTTGCGGACGCACCTTGTTCGACTTACAAGAAACCACCGCCAAGATTCGCTCGCGCACTTCACATTTGAAGGGAGTTAAAATCGGTATTATGGGCTGCATCGTGAACGGCCCCGGTGAAATGGCCGACGCCGACTATGGCTATGTGGGCACAGGTCCGGGTAAGATTACCCTTTACAAAGAGAAAGACGTAGTCAAGAAAAACGTTCCGGAAGAACAAGCCGTGGAGGAACTCATTTCCCTCATCAAAGAGCATGGGGATTGGGTGGAAGTGCCGTGAGAGGATTGGAGAGACTAGGATTGTAGGAGTATAGAGCGCATTCCATAACTCGGATGACATGTTTTGATGCGAACAACAACTTGTGCCAACGATAGCATCTTGCTGTTCGTCGAAATCTTCTTGTTTCAAAAAGAGATTTAATGCGGATTATTTGGTTAATGACTGAATAAACATCACTTTCATAGGCTCCTAAAATCTTGAAACCGTATGAAATTTATCCTCTGCTTCATTTGTGTTTCATTGTGCCTTGTGCCCCTGGCACAAATCAAGGTGCAAAAAACCAGCGACAAAGCATCGCACCACATCACTCCAAAAACCGAAAGACTTTGCGCCGGTGATGGAATTAAAACACATCTCATGGGGTTATATCCTTTTCTGGCAGAAAAGGAAAGATCCATGAATAACACCATACGGTTTGCCGATGCTAACCGCCGAAACCGCGAAGAAGATCAGTACATTTCTGTTGTAGTGCATATCATGCACAACTTCGGTGAGGAGAATATTAGTGATGAAATGGTTGCGCAAGGAATTCAACATTTGAATGATGCCTTTGCAAATACCGGTGATTATGCTTCTGCTGATGGCACCGATTCGCATATCCGATTTTGTCTGGCCCAGCAAGATCCTGCCGGCATGCCAACCAACGGTATCAATCGTGTGGTCAGCAATTTGACTTATGTGGTTATGGAAAACGATGATCTCAACCTGAAGAATACCATTCGTTGGGACCCCGAACGTTACCTCAATATCTGGCTGGTAGGTGAAATATATTCATTAGCCATGGGCAACGCTGTGGCAGGCTATGCCACGCTGCCCTATGCCCACGGATTACCTGAAGACGGTATCGTCAATGAAGCACGATGGTTTGGCGCTAATGCAGATTATAGCAAGGTTCATATCCACGAGGTTGGTCATTACCTCGGACTTTATCACACCTTCGAAGCCGGCTGCAGCAATGCCGATTGCACCATGGAAGGCGACCTGGTTTGTGACACTCCGCCGGATCAAAGCACCAATGCATTGCTGTGCAGCGATGCCGAGAACTCGTGCGATTCGGACGATGATGACAACTCCGAAAACAATCCCTTTCGATCCACCGCTCTTGGCGGTCTCGGTGATCAATTCGATTTGATTGAAAATTACATGGATTACGGCTCGCAAAACTGCCAAACACATTTCTCGGCGGGTCAAATTGAACGCATGCAGGTGGCGCTTAACGAACAAAGGGCAAGCCTCCTAGAATCGAACGGATGCGTGAACTCTTGCGGAATTGGTACGGTCCAGATTGTGTCGGAAAGCGAGGAGATTCTAGGCGGTCAACCCGCATTTTTCAATCAGAATACACAGGCAAACATTCCCGTTAATTATGCTTGGCAGCTCAACGGAGAAGTCATTGGCACCGCACCGGAGTTGACCCATATCTTTTCCGGCAATCAGGTCGGCAATGCATGGCTCACCTTAACGGTTTCAGGTCTGAACGGCGAATGCCCGCA
>CANIAA010000028.1 GCA_947465255.1 Flavobacteriales bacterium
CTATTCATTTTTGCGCCGTAGAGGTCAGCGCCACGAAGATCAACTGAACCGAGATACGTTCCGCTCAGATCAACACCCATCAAAAGTGCGCTCGATAAATAGGCGCCATTAAACATTGCCCCTTTTAGGTTTGATCCAATCATTTTTGCACTAAACAGATTCGAGTTCTCCAGATTTGCATTTCTCAAATCCACATTTGTCAAATCCGCACCAATCAGATCACTTTTAGAGAGATTCGCTTGGACAAGTATTGCGCCATAAAGCTTTGCGCCATTCATGTCTCTTCCAATCAAGTTTGCGCCCGTAAGATCTGCATCCTGTAGATCTATTCCAGATAAATTCGCCTTGGAAAGATCCGTTTTAGTTAAATCAACCCCTCTTAACAGTGCACCAGAAAGATTTGCTCCACCAAGTTGGGTATTAGTTAAGTTAGCCCCATTCAACAACGCATCAGTGAGGTCGGCGCCGGCCATTATGGCTCCAGTCAAGTTTGAGTCATTAAATTTCGAACCTACAAGAATTGATTCAACAAAGTTATTTCCAGTTAGATCAAGGCCGCTCAATATTGCTCGAGTTAAATTGGCGCGACTGAAATTTACTTCACTCAATTGCGTATTGCTTAAATCCGTATCACTCAGAACCGCATCACTTAAATCTGCACCCCGCAGGTCAATACCATCCAAATTCGCGTACGCAAGATCTGCGTTGGACAGGTTGGCGCCCCTGAAGTCTCCGCCACTTAAATCGAAATAACCAAATCTTGCATCCTTTAAGTCAACATTTTTACATGACAATACTTGCGGTGGATCGCACTCTTGCGAGCTAGATGAACAGCCAGCAAAAATCATTGACGCGAATGCACCTACTAGAAGCGAGCTGAATCTGCGCATCGATATTCCGTGCCGCTGTATCGCCAACTTATTCGGCGCATCTCCAAGAAACTGATGTATTGACGCTAAGTATGCAAGCACAGAATGAGACTAGTGCGTCGCTGTCGCATAAATTCCTCTTCTAATTTAGGTTCAATAGTGCTATTTATGCGAGCTGCGTTTTAGAAAATCACGCCAGTTATTTGCGTATTGACCATCACAAATAGCCACCCAACCATCGATGCTCTTTGACAATGGAAATCAAACCGATTCTGGTGAGAAAAATTGGGGTATTGGCACGTGCACCGATCCCAAAACCTCTGCATACAGCGATGAGTCCCACTGGCCCGGCTGTGGCAAGAACAGCTGCGTTCTCAAATAGTTATCCGAACGCCTAAACGGCACCGCGGAGGCAGACCTGCAAGCAATTACGTCGGTATATGTTGACCGCTGGAGTGAAGCAGTCCCCCAAATTCGCGACCACTACGCCGCCTTCGGTGACCGCTTGCCAATCAAGCTTGCAACTGCACTAGATGCGCTGGAAAGCTCGCTGGCAAAAATCCCAGAACTGCTGCTACTCAATTCAAGTAATTAGAGTGGCGTCATGAGCAATGCACTGGGCGAACGAGCCTGGGTTTTCGTCATGAAGAGTGATGCTGAACGTTCCTGGGCTGCGAACCGTGGATACGACGACTCTGCCGGCATCTACTACTCCTACGACTCGAATGTTGGTAACTGCAAGCAAGTTTCGAAGGGAGACTTGATTGTCGTTCGCGAAGATGACCATGTTGCCGGTTGGGGTTTTATTGAGTTCATAGAGATTTTCCCCAACTCACAAAAAGAAATCTCTCGTTGTCCAAAATGTAACAAAACGAATTTCTCCCGCAGAAAGACAATCTCTCCTGCAAATAAATGCGCATCGTGCAAATTTGAATTCGAGGATGTTGATGCTCGAAAAACTCTCGAGACCGTAACTGCATATCGTGCGTTTTATGCAAACACATGGACCGAAGCAGCGAGACCTGTTTTCCGTGCGGAACTAGAAGACATCATCAAAACTCGAGATACTTTTAATGCAATTCGACCTCTCGATCGAGACAAGCTTCCAGACTTTCTTGACACCATTTCTGGACGTGACGTGGACCTCGTTGTGGACATTGGCGAAAAAGCAGTTGAAATCATTCTCGGTGGCCATATTGAAGCAACCGTAAGAAGGCGCCGTGGCCAGCGAGAGTTTCGTTTCAAATTGATGGAAAGGTTTGGCGAAATTTGCGCCTTCTCCGGCGAGCAACCGCCACAAGTTTTGGAAGCTGCCCACATCAACTCGTTTGCTCAAACTGGCGAGCATCATTTGAATGGTGGATTACTTCTTCGTCGGGACATCCACTCGCTTTTCGATGCAAACCTGATAACGGTTAATCCAGATTCTTGGAAGATTCAGATTGCTCCACGATTGCAGAACTTTGAAACGTATAAGCCTTTAGACGGTCGCAATCTTTTTGTCCCCGAAGGCTCACGACCGAATTCTGACCTTGTGCAGTCGCATTTCGAACAATCCTTAAGAATTTTTGAACATAACTAAGAAAACACTACGGGTACACAGGTACCGGAAAAACGCGACAGTCAAAATTGCCATTGATGTAATCCCGATAGTACGAGCCCATCGAGTCGGCGGATTTGAGCGAATTCCAATTCGAAGATCCAATTCCGCAATAGTGATACACGGTTCCCTGAAGATTGATTACCAAATACTGATTCCCAGAATCAAACCACGCTCCATTTACTACCGAGCTATCAGTTCGCCCAAGCGACTCAAAGTAAGGTGCTGCAATATCTACCGGATCTTTCCTGTGCTTAATAGCAATGTAAACCGGTGACCACTGCTCCTCCGAGCTTGCAGTTCTTGCACTCGCGCACCCAGTAATCACAATCAAAACAAGAAGGAAGGAAATTTTGCATCTATTAATCATGATTCAACCTGTTCAATTCTCCATGAGGAATAGATTGATGCATTAAAAACTGGGACATCACTTGCTGATAGACCTTTTTGTCTGTCATACAATTCGAATTCTCCCACCTTCTATTAACTACCTTGCGATAAATCTAGATTTTTGACTTGTTTGCAATCGTTGTCCACGAAACGTTCGAGCTACAAATCTGGTCGGGTTAACTTGCATGCAATTAAGTCTGTCACCAGGTGCTCAAGTGATTCAAAGGTGGGGACACTGTGAAAACATATTGATGAATTTGATTTTTTGCTATTCAGCCTCGAAGTCCTCTGGAGATTGATTCTCGGAGGTGTCACAACCTAAAGCCGCTCCAATTGCATCAAGGAATTCGAGGTTGGTTGCATACCAGTCACGGCCAGAGTGCTTCCCCGATGCCCGCGAGTGCCCGGCCGCAGTAAGCAACCGATGAAAATGAGATTCGAGTTGTTTAGGGTCAAAAACAGGATGTCGATACACCCGAGCTATCCAGGGATCTTCTGGGAGTCCAGTAGCACGCATCTGCTCGCCGATTCGAATACCCGCGGCACGATCACTCTTACCTATTTTTAACCAGTAACGATCTGGATCAGTTTTTTGTACCGTGCGATAGAAAGATGGCAAGGTAAACACGTAAACACCAGGCAACTTCTCCAGCGACGACTCCAAAGATATTGAGGCGCGCTCAAGGTCTAAAGATTCACGTTCGATGGCCTCCGCGTCGTTAGCTATCGCTTCAAGTTTGTTTCGAAGGTCTTCTAAATGTGCTCGGCCTAAAGGTGAAAGCTCGGGGTTGTCACGTAGCAATCCTCCAATACTTCGTCGAGCCTGAGCAGCGACAGTAGGCCCTTTTGGTAACACACCATCGAGAACTGCTTTCACCGTAACCCGAAGGTTCGCAGCGGCCCCCGGGTTGGCGGCCCCACCGCCTTCTGCAAGCTCGCGGTTTGTAACCTTGCCTTCTTCGAGCAGCGTGAACACTTTGCCGAGCTGACCATCATTATTTCGTAGAGCTGCTGCCAGCTCAATGTGAAGTGGATCCAAGATTTCACTCATGTCGTGCTCAGGCCAATTCTTCGTCGATGGCTACAACGGTGTCGTACAGCCCGTAATGACGGAGTTTTGGATGTGAGTCGATCCCCGTGTATGAAAGTGATGAGTCTTCGTATCGACGGAACGCAAACACGGCTTGGTTCATGTGAGTCGAGTTGAAAACACCTAGTGAAACAAGAAGGTTGAAGTCCTTGACGGTAAGCCCTGTGACTGCCTTAAACAGATCAGGTTCCAGCTTGGTGATCACGTCGGACAAGGTGTGCTCACGGAAGTCTGTGAGATACATGAAAGCCGGAATGCGGGTTGCGAACTTGATGAGCTTGTCCTGAATCTGTTTGCGCTTTGACTTGTACTCCTTCTCCTCTTCAGATAGCTCTTTCTTTTTCTTGTCTGAAAGCTTGCCACCCTTTTCCTTTTTGGTGTCCCGAACATCTTCGCTCTTATTGACGACAGTCTCGAAGATTGAACTTCCAAGAGCTCGAAATCCCTCAATGTTCATAATGGCATCCATTGCTTCCTTGCTTGCAATGATTCGTTTCAAGGTGTCGTTATCGACATTGACCAAGATCGCCGATTCCCATTTACGGGCGAGCAGCGTTGCAGAAGTTCCTGCCATTGCAATGTCGAGAATGCCACCCGCATCAATCTGGGTCATGTTTGAACCGTCATAAGCAAGCACGGGTAAGAACTTGACAAGTTCCTCAACAGCGTCTTCAGGGTTAGCCGTCTCTGGTGACAAACCCTGGCCGTATTCCGCGATCTGTCGAAGAGCACGCGTAGGTGCGAAGTCAAACACAAAACAGACTGGCTTCATGACCGCTTCTTCGTGCGGATTGTCACCGTTAGGGTTTTTTAGTGACCAAGGTGACTGCACACGGAACGCTGCTTGAAAGTAAGTCTCTGGTGACTTGAGGTTACGCAACATCAACATCGAAGACCATTGCGGGACCGTTACACCCGTGGTGAGTTTGCCGCACGACAACGTTATGGTTTTTGATTCATGACCACTCCCAATCGCTTTGCGCACAGGCGGGAGTGCTTCTAGACCAATGCCGGCGCCGGTACCTGCCACTGACAGAACCTTGTAGTCATGCCAATACACGTTGTGCTTTTCGGCCAATAGGTTTGCCATCGCATGACATGAAGCAACGTTTGGCATAAACCAGAAGGAATGCTGCATGTAAGGCAGAAGTCGCGCATCCGAGTAAGGAAACGGTGGGCGCTTTCCCATCTTCAAAGCATCAATCTGTGTCGGCAGGTATGCGCCGCGGATGATGTCGAGCCATTTTTGGACATCATCCTTGTATTTAAACTTCGCAGTCTTGCCGGTGCCGCCTGCCTCAAAGAATGCATTGAGGTCAAACTCGTCAAATTCACCCTGGCGAGCGATGGTCACAATCTCATCTGGCATCTGGTACGTGAGCAAACGCATCTCAGGCAACGCTGCATACGGGTTCCATTTATCTGGGAACTTCTTCGAAAAGGCTTGCTTGGCGCGTTGCTCGTCGGTGTAAGTCCAGTTGAAGATCTGCTCTTCAATGAACTCACCTGTTGCTAACGCCTTAAACGGCGTCCCCGACAAGTACAAGTAGGCCTTGGTGGTAATGGGTAAGAAGTCGTCTTCAGAGCCGCTGAGCTCATCAAGTTTCTCTTCAAAGTCATCCAGAACAGCGCCGTATTCGTTCGCAACTTCTTTCTTTGCCTCTAGGTCGTCTTCACCTTCGAAAAGCTCTTTGGCACTGTCACGCCACGCTCCAAAGTGATACTCATCAAAAATCACTAAGTCCCAGTTGGTGGTATGTAACCACTCGTTCTTGGCCTTGATAGTTCCTGTTGCTTTGTCTTTCCCGAGCAGGTCTTGAAAGGAGCCAAAGTAAACAAGGGGAGCATTCTTCTTTGCGGTCGTTGGATCTCCACCCGTTGATTTGGAGAAGTATTGCCAACCAGTGAAATCAACATGTGATTCCAGATCTGTCTGCCATGCATCTTCCACAGCCGGCTTAAACGTCACAACGAGAACACGTTTAGCCTCAAGCTTCTTGGCTAGGTGGTAAGAGGCGAATGTCTTGCCAAAACGCATCTTGGCGTTCCATAAGAAACGAGGAACTGCTTTTTTATCATCCGCCCATACCGAGTTGAAGTACTCCGCTGTTTTCTTTACTGCAGCAGTTTGCTCTCCGCGCAGTTTGAAATCTTCATTATGCGAGCCGACAAGTGCCTGGCCGGTCTTGAGCTCTGTTATCGCTATTGCGACATCTTGGGCAGTACAGCGCATCCACTCAAGTTCCACATTCTCAAAACCTTTGGCCTTTAGTCTTTCCCGAACCGCACTATCACGAAAAACTGTTCCATCTTCGCGTTCTGCAGATTCATCAATTTCAAGTTTGTACTTAACTTGCGCAACACCTTGCGACTGCTTGATGCGAACATTCACATCTTTTTGAGTGGTCTGACCAACTTTCAGACAACCTTCAAACTTCTTGATTTCCTTTGTAGACCAGGCGTAAATGCGTAGTCGAGCCTCGGGTTTTTCCGGTAGAAGATCCTCGATGGGCTTACTCATTGTCGAGCTCCATTGGTCTGATCATGCTCTCAATAAAGGCGATTTCATCTTTTGTTAGCTTGTATTTCTTGTAGAGCTCCTTGTCGGTCCAGACCTGATCCCAGGACTGTTGAGGTACCCAGCTGTACATGTGGCTGAAAGCATCCTGGGTGATCTTCCGATGTGAAACTAGAAAGCGAAAAAACTTTGTGCAGTAGTACGACTGAATACTCTCGGCCGCAATCTTCCTATCCGTTGGGATGGCGAGATATGAACCGGTGCATACCGAAGGTGGTTTGCTAATCAAGGGTTTTCCGAGAACTGAGTCAGGAATCTTCTGCCCTCCGTCTGATCCTGCCTTTGGAACTAAGACTTTCCAACTGTCGATTAGATGAGCATTTTTTGTTATCAAGCTTCGTGGGACGAATCCCGCTAGTCGCTTGCCTCCTCGAATGTATTCGATTCCGATATCGCCCGATTTTGGAACTTTGCGGATGCCATCGAAGTTAGATTCGAGTTTGAATGGCTCTCTGTTCGATACGAGCAAGTCCATTCCTAAGTGTCCGTCCAGGACAACTTTGTGCAGGATGCTTACCGCAAGAGGGTCGCGCACAAAAACATCGAACTCGTCGAGCTGTCTTGTATCTGACTTCTCGGATCCTCCGCGAATCACGGTGACTTCACAAAGGCCACTGTGGGTGTCGGACCAGAGGAAGAAACAAATACCACCCTTGACTTCGACCCCCGGGAAAACTTCGCTTGAGACTGGATAATCAACGAGTCTTAGGAGCTTTTTAGACGACAGCATTTCTTTACGAAAGTTATCGAGGCCACGGCCACCTACGAGCCATCGCGAAGGTGTGACCATAGCCAAAAACTTTGGCTCAAGTTTTATAGCTTGCTCGACAAACAAGTGATAGATCGACGAGTCGCTTGAACCGCCAGCGCCACCTTTCATTTGGTACGGAGGGTTTCCAATTACAACGTCAAACTTCACTGTGTCTCCAAACAAGTCTGTCATTCGCGCTTTGATGTTGCTCGAATGAATGAATTCATACGCATAGGTCTCAAGATCTGAACCTCGATTGAAAGTCTCTTTACGAACTGAACAGAACTCACACTTAGGTCCGACCCACTTGTGTTCAGTTCGCTCGAACCAAATATTGCCGTGATCATTTGTGAAGGTTCGAGCGATCGAGTGAATGCCGTTGGCATATTTTGAGCAATACACACTCCGCCTTGCCAAAAGGCTCGTCAGCTCGGTGACGCCAATTCCGAAAACTTGCTTAGTGAGAATGTGGTTGATGCGCTCGGTGAGGTCAGGCACCTCTTTCACGAGACCGTCATTCAGACGCTTCACAATCTCACGAAGAAACACACCAGACTTGGTGCAAGGGTCGAGGAACGTAACTTCTTTGTTCGACCAGATGTTTTCGCCACCATTGCTACTTGCCCACGACTGCGCGAGAGCGTCAAGAATTTTGTTGGCAAACTCGGGCGGCGTGAATACTTCGTCGTTTGATAGGTTTGCGATGCACGTCAAGACGTCGGGGTTATGTCTCTGCATAGTGAAAGCTGCCTGATTCATTGCACAATCTCCTGAACTGTCATCGGTGCATGTGTTTTCGTTGGAACGAAAACCTCGTGCTCCTCAAAAAACTGAAATATTGATCCTTCGATGGAAGACCTTAGGGTCAATGAGTCATACTGAAAATCTCGCCTCTGGAACTTGCCGCTTCCCAAATATCCCCATTCAGGGAAATTGATTGGTTTATCGTCAATAGTTTTTAGCGTAAGAGCATCGCCATGAACGATGTTCGCATTTAGTACCACAAGTGCAGCTTTACACCAGACGCTTTCAGCGTCAATTCCTAACTGGCCAGTGAAGATATTCAGTAAATTCTGACGACACTCAAGAACATTGTCTTCGAGTAACTCGATTCCATAAATGCACATCAGGGAAAACAGCGCAAAGTGATTTCGCTCAAACTCTGATTTCCCATAACGGCGCTGAACCGTTGCAAGCTTCCGGATCAAGACGGCCTTAAGGAAATTTCCCGAGCCACATGCAGGTTCCAGAAACCGAGAGTCAATTCTCTCTGACTCCCCCTTAACCAAATTAAGCATGTCTTCAACCATCCAACTTGGGGTAAATACCTCACCATGATCAGCTACGCGCTGTTTAGATTTGACCAGGTCTTCTAGATCAAATGGGGTGTCACTCACACCCCTATTCTGCCTCATTAGTGCTACACGCTTGAATTCCTGAATTCCCAACAACCGATTTTTCGAATCGATTCTCAAGGTGGCTGATCGGAGCCAACAAACTGCTTGAGGCCCGCCAAGGGTCTTGCAAGAAAGCCGGTTCTTGTCGAGAAGTCACAACCACTCGTCTTCCATACGGTTTTCATGAATCGGAATTGGGCTTCAAATCGCCATTAACAATTCCTTGATTTTTGGCAAATCGAGAAAATCTTTGGAATTCTCGACGAAGGCATTTCAGCCGCGCATCACTAACCTTGGGAGGTGAGCTGGTGCGGCATTTATGACCAATAAGCAAGCACATTCCAGTATCGGTTGGCTCGACTACAACGACGACGCTGCCCAGAAAATGAACGAGACTCTCCGCGCATTGGACGAGCCATCAACGCTCGATCCCCTTGGCTTAGGTTCAATCCGTGATGCTTTTTCAGACTTAATCGCTCCAGGAACGTCGACCATTCATACTCGCCTTAGGTACTTCCTATTCATTGCCTGGATATGTCAGCGAATTGAAAAATCAGACACAAGTGCAACTCAATTCGCTTCCCGGCTCCGCTACGACGAAGCCACTCTCATTAATTGCCTGAGAGAAGGTGGCGAAAAGCAAGGTGTTCAAGGTTTTACTTCAGGCATAAAGCTGAAACGAATGCCGAGTAATGCTTACTGGGGAGGCCTTCGGATTTGGGGTTTACGCAAGAGAGATTGGTCTCTTGCAGATTACGGTCGAAACATCACACAGCTTCGCGCCTCAAAACGGGCCGATGGATCTGATGAAACAATCGGTAATTCACTCGCAACTATTTGGAATGATATGCCAAAAGAACCAGAGAATTTTCTTGAAGAAGGTATTGATTTCAAGCTGACAATCGAAGAAGCATTGTTCATCATCCAAAGAATTCGTGAATCAAATCCAAATTCACTTTTGGCATTTCTTTGCTCAAATCCAGGCTTAGCGGATGATACGGGATACCCATGGGAAATCAATACTGACTCACTTCCAGCAGAGCTTAAGAAATTGCTTTTTGACGCACAAAATATTTCCGAACTCACACTCGGGCCACAGTTGGTGTACAACCTGCTCATCGCTCGACGTGCTGGTACCGAGCTCGGGCGCGATGTTAAAGATGATGTGGCTTATCAACTTGAGCTACTCACCCAGTGGGCAGATCTAGTCAAGTCTCGCCACAGCGAACTAGCTGAATGGGCGAAACAATTAGACAGTCTTTGGATAAAACTGAGCGAGGGAGCCAATATCCCTAAACGTGCTAAAGAGTTTGTGACGAAGATGATTCATCTCGCGCTCGAAGACCCAGATAAATTCGCCGAAGACTCACGTGTTCAAAAATTGGTTCAACAACGAGAATTTGAGCTAAAGAATAATCGTTCCCGTTTCAAGAATCTTGAAACCCTTAAAGAATGGAAAAGCCCAGGCTTTGGTGGTCAACTTCGTTTTCGCTGGCAAATAGCCGAGTCATACCTTTCGGATCTTGCTATTGCTCTCGAAAGCAGTTCGTAATGCTCCAGCCCGCTAACCGTTTCACCCTCTTTGATTCACTTCGTCCACCTCAGGGTTTTTCATTCGATGCTTGTATTGCCACAACATACACACTTGACCTCAAGGCTCTCTTGGCATTGCCTGGAATTTTCGCAATGCATAGAGACGCCGATGTAGTAAACGATCGACTACCAGTTGAAATTCTCCATGCCATTCGAAGTTATGCAAGTCAAATTACAGTTTTTGCTCAAGCTGGTGAAATAGCCGTTCCCCCATCAACAAAAGTATTTGGATTTCTCGAGGGTTCAGTCGTTCCCGTAACTGCACCAAAGAATGGAGTCGTTCATCCAAAGGTATGGGTTCTTCGATTTACAAATAATGAAACGCCGACAGAATCAGTTCTGCGCGTCATTATCGCAAGTCGCAATCTCACCTTTGATTCAAGTTGGGACACAATTGTTCGACTAGATCAAAGCGATACTGGGTCTTCATTAGAGCCACTCATTGGTCTCTTTAAAGGACTCTCAAAACAGGCGGTCTCCACTATTGATGCATCACATATTGAACGGATTCTGTCCATTTGTGACGATCTTGAAACGGCACAATTTGAAATCCCAGCACCGTTCGATTTTTTATCATGCCATGTTTTGGGGTTAGGTCAGAGCGAAAGTCCATTCCCCATTTCATACGTCCGATCTGTTGTTGTCTCACCCTTCATTTCGAGTGAATTTTTCACACGAGTTCTTCCATCCGCTATTGACCTGCTCGTCAGCCGCGAAGACCAATTTCAGCATGTTGAAGGAGTAACAACAATCAAGGAACGCTGCTGGTTTGATGACGGTTCAACCTTTGATGAGGCTCAGGGCCCGATTGGACCAGCTGAGCCTCTCCGAGGACTTCACGCCAAAATCTTTGGATTCGAATCCGATAATCAAGCGACATGGTTTTTTGGATCAGCCAATGCAACAGGTGCGGCATTTCGATCAAATGTTGAAATACTTCTCGAACTTTCTGGTCCAAAAAACGTAGTCGGCATTGACCAGGCGCTCGGGGGCGAAGGCGATGAGGCTGGAATTAGTCGTCTCTTCCGACCATTTTCGGGAGTTGACGACTCGGGATCCGTCGATGAAAACCCTCTAGGGTTTGATTTACTGCGCCGAGAGATCGCCTCGCAGACGTTTTCTGGTCAAGCAACTGAGACAGATAATGGTTGGTGTGTCGCCTATTCAACTTCGAAACCGATCGTTGCGCCAGATGGCATCGATGTTTTCGTGTTTCCTACAAACGATTCTCAATCTCGCCGACAGATTCCATTGAACACCCAACTCGATCAATCTTTTGTTTCAACACTGACCGACATAAGCAGTTTTTTAGGAATTGAGCTTCGAAGTTCGGCCGGTTTATGCACATTTTGTGTTCCAGCTCAGCTCCATGGAATACCAGATGAGCGAAATTCGCAGCTCATGAAAGCTCTTATAGGAAACGCGGAACGATTCCTAGGGTATTTGGTAGCACTTCTTGATGAATCGTCCATAGACGACTCAAATGGCGAGTTGGGTATTGGTGAGGGTACGGGTACTTGGCGTTCAAGCAATTCTTTTGACATGCCACCAGTTCTGGAGAAGATGATCAAAGCGATGCGGTCTGATCAGGCGAAGTTGTTGGACATAGCTTCACTTGTTCGAGATTTAGATACCGATGGAATCTTGCCTGATGGATTCATTGACGTGTGGAGTGCCGTTCTCGCTGTTGCAGGGAAACACTGATGAGCATCTACAACGCTGAAACGACCTTGAACCAACTAAAGGATTTTCAAAGAGACACTGCTGAATGGGTTTTTAAAAGATTGTTTGATGAAGAAAATCGGACGGACCGTTTCTTGGTTGCCGATGAAGTTGGTCTTGGAAAGACGATAGTTGCAAAAGGTGTAGTTGCTCTAGTCCTGAAACATCTTCAATCTCTTGGAGACAGCCGACACGACATTGTTTATATCTGCTCGAACTCATCGATCGCTCGCCAAAACATAAAGAAACTCGTACCCAACGAAGTTAATCCTCTTGACAATGTTGAAAGACTAACGATGTTGGCGGTAGCTGAACTCGACGAAGGCAACGAGAGCCACGCCGGCATAAACCTTCTAGCCATTAGCCCGGGCACATCATTTGCATTTGGGCGAAGCACTGGGAAGTTCCAGGAGCGAGCCCTGGCATATACGTTCGTTCGAGAACTCTGGGGTGAGGAATTCCTAAATAGTCCCCAAGCTAGGAAGATCTTCTGGTCAGGTGTTGACGATGGTGAGCGAAAACTCAAAGAAAGATACAGACAGTTCAAAAAGATCGCTAAACAGCATCTTTTAGAGTTTGAGAAACAGATTTGCATTATCGATAATGAATTGCAGGCCCAAGGCTCACCAACACTCAAGGCCCAGTTTGAAAAATTGACATCTGATCTTAAATTTTCGAGAGGAAAAATTCCTTCACAACTATCTGGGCCACGTTCCGAGGTTATTGGGGCATTTCGTCGAGCGCTAGCGACACTAGGCATAAACATGCTTAAGCCCGATCTCATTATTCTCGATGAATTTCAACGTTTTAAAGATTTGATGGATCCCGCGTCGACCGATTGGGCATCGACACTTGCCAGGCAATTGTTCAGTCACTACGACGAAGAATCTGGCCGTGGCACAAAGGTTTTGTTACTTTCTGCGACTCCTTATCGGATGTATGCACGCTCAGGAGAATCGGATGATCACTTCGCAGATTTTCTCAATACATGTTCTTTTTTATTTCAAGACCAAAATGACGTGAAAGAACTGAGGAAGGATTTCAGCCTTCTCAGACTCGCGATGACCAACACATCAGACACTGAAGACGCCTCATTCATCTGCGCTCGTATTCAGAAGAGACTCAGTTTCGTTATGGCACGCACAGAAAGATTGGGAGTCACGCCTGACCGAAACGGCATGCTTGAAGAGCACATTCATCTCTTGCCCGTCAGCACGGACGATCTTCATGCGTACGCACGCATTGGAAATATCTCTTCAGGACTTAAGCAAGGCGAACCAATTGATTACTGGAAATCAAGCCCTTATCTATTCAATTTCATGGATGACTACAAACTTAAGTCGACTTTCAAAGATGCATTGCATCAAAGGACACTCCCCTCACTTGAGAGCCTCGCTCCTGGACCAGGATTTCTGGACTGGTCATTGATCGAGAACTACCAACCAGTCGATGCACAGAATGCACGTCTGAGATGGCTGATTGAGGATCTACATTCCCACCAAGCGTTCGACTTGCTTTGGATTCCTCCATCGCTTCGGTATTACGACTCAGGGTCGATTTATGAATCAGAAGCTGCAACAAGCTTCACCAAACGTGTGATCTTTTCTGGCTGGGCAGTTGTTCCGAAGGCCGTTGCGTCATTGACTTCATACGAAGCCGAAAGACAGGCCTTTAGAGGTTCGCGTCACAAGAAATACGTTTCCAAGAATCGAGGCGATGGTCGACTCACTTTCAAGATGAAGGAACGTAAACCAAATTCAATGAACACATTCGCATTGATGTGGCCTAGTCCTGCATTGGCACAACTTGGCGAACATCGCTACATAGGAAGCAACCGATCATCAGTTTCCGAGATCCGCCGACAAGTCGCTGATCGAATTACGAAGAGCCTTGATCCCATCATTGAAAAGAACAAGAAAAATTCGACCACCGATCAAAGGTGGTACTGGCTCGCACCATTACTACTAGACCAAAGAGAATTTCCTGAAGCAACCGACGAATGGTGGGCCCAAGATACCTCAGAGAGTGCTTGGTCTCAGGAGAAACATACCGATGGTTTTGTCCAACATTCATGGGAGGCCTGGGAAACTCTCAATAACGCCGACATCGAAATCGGTTCTCCTCCTGACGACCTGATTGACGTACTCACTGACTTAGCGATAGGCGGACCTTCTGTATGCGCGCTGAGAGCACTCTCAGCAGTAAGTGGCTTACCACTTACTCACACTGCGGTACTTGATGGTGCCGCACTTGTTTCAGATGCCTATCGTCGCTTTTTTAACGAAGCTGAGGTCACAGCGATTGTGCTACGAGATTCAAATTCCCCTAGCGATAAAGAACACGCCTCAGAAGAGGGCTACTGGCGCACTGTTCTTCGATACTGCACAGATGCCCACATGCAGGCTGTCCTTGACGAACATGTTCATACTTTGCGCGATTGGCTTGGCTTCAGCTCCTACGCTGACGAATCGAAACGAGCCGAAGCTGCTACGCAGTTTGCCGAAAAGTTCAATGCAGCACTCAGTGTTCGCGCCGCAAATTTCGGAGTCGATATCCCTAATCCGGAGCAATCTGGTTCAGAATCTGACCGCAAAACTATGAGGGCAAACTTTGCGGCTGCATACGGACAGCGCACTGACGATGAAAAGAGCGCCAATCGAAACGAATCTCTTTCCGCTGCGTTCAACTCGCCATTCTGGCCTTTTGTTCTAGTAAGTACATCCATTGGACAGGAAGGGCTGGATTTCCATTTATGGTCACATGCAGTTGTGCATTGGAATCTGCCATCAAATCCAGTTGATCTAGAGCAACGTGAAGGCCGCGTCCACCGTTACAAGGGGCATGTTGTACGGAAAAACATTGCTGAAACTTTAGCCTCTTCCCCAGAGACAGCTTTTGTGGGAGATATTTGGGATGCACTTTTCAAGTTGGCGGCAGAGCAACGAAGACCCGGCGAGTCAGAATTAGTTCCCTATTGGATTTACCCACAAGGTTCGGCAAAAATCGAACGCCACATTCCTTTGTTGCCATTTAGTCGCGAGGCTTCAGAACTTCCACGTTTAAAGAATTCGTTAGCTGCGTATCGCCTCGCATTTGGTCAGCCGCGACAAGAAGACCTCGTTGAGTTCCTCCGTAGGAATTACTCCGAAAGTGATACAGAATCACTGATTCAGAAATTCCAAATAAATTTGACGCCTCCTGCCAGAGATGTATTTTCATCAAAACCTGAATAGATACAAATCAAGAGCTTTAAAGTAGGTCAATTGATTGCGGTTCTCAGAGAAACTTGATTAACACCAACGAAATTTGACCAATAACAATACGGCTACTTGGTTTACAACCTAATTGACTTGAAATTCTTCATCTTCTCTTTTGGAAATTACGCATTATCTCACTCATTTCCCAGAATCTAAATCAAGTTAACTACTACCACTCAATGACATCTATCTCACAGAATGTTGCTAATTCATCCCGTGCAAGATCAAACCACTCGCCTCGTATCCGACAATGCCTATATCGAAAGTGCATTTCAGCTTCAGCACGCGAATAATCATTCGAGCGAATGGAATGCAGCAAATCCAACTGCTTTCCAATCTCGCGTTCAATCTGGCTTCTTCTTGAAGCAATGTTTACCGCTTTGCCGATTTTCCAAAGCTCACCATCGAACATCAAATAGACAAACCCAGCTTCTGGAATGATCGACGCAATGTCCTTATCGACATTCTTTCGTAGGATGAAACTGCCGTTTACGCGAGAACGCAAAAACACATCATCGTTGAATGTAGTCGCAAAGCGATCTTTCAGCCCATAAGCGCTAACTCGAGCAGGCTCTAAAGGCAAGAACCACTTATCGCGCCAATATCGAAAACCTCCCGATCCTGGATGAAGATCAAAACAAACTTCTTTCCAGGAAATCAGAACTCTGCCATTCAATTGGTCGGATTCTTCTACCCAACCTAGAGCCTTTATTGAAGCAGTCCGTGTGTCCGGAAACCATGTAAAGAGCAATAATGCATCACCATTACGTACACCCTGTGCCAGCTTGGTTGCTCCTTCGTACTCACTGACACCATCATGTTGCCATTCATTTATTGCACTTGAATGGATCGCTATATAGAACATCTGTCAACCTTGGAAAACTATGAAAAATTCTTTTCGATGATTTGGGAGACCCATTCAGATGTACGCTCAGAAGCAGTCGTCACATCTTTGCACTAGCGACAGCGCTTTGACTTAACTAGTTTGATTCTGTACTCACCAGTACCTTGATAGCAAAACTGTTTTGCATCGACCTTCACGGCAACAAAGAGTTTTGCATCCGATGAGATATTCCAATCTATTGACAGTTTGTTTGTTTTGTACTTGCCTTCTAACCTAACGATTGTCGAGTTTAGGAGACTCGACGAGTAAGTGCTCAAGAAACTCGTAAGAGCTGGCTCCATTTGGCGAACAACATCACGAAGAATGGAATTGGTAGAGTTCGATAACATCGTATAAGAGCCTTCTGCAATTTGATTGGCCTGCGTACTTGATGAGATTTTTAGTGCCTGCAGATTTCCTGCAAATAGTTGAACACCAAAACTAGTTGCCACGATAATTGCAATAGTGAGTCTTCTAACTCTGCTTTGATTCGGATTCACAGAAAGTACCTTTCAAAACGAGAAACGAATGAATATGGACCTTAACATTAATTCGTATTTTTCCAATGGTGTACCATTTACAGCATAAGTTGACAAATATTCTTAGCTGAAACCATAGTTAAACGAGTACGTGAAAAGAGGATGAATGCGCTTTCGAAAGTTAATTCCCGTATGTGTGTCGCTGCTGCTTGTTTCCTGTGGTGGAACAAGCGATACGACTACAACTTATTTGCAAGTAGACACCACCCAAACCATTACTCAAAGCAGTGGGCTCCCCCTGGGTTCTACTGGACCGGGTGGTGGAATTGTTTTCTATGACGCTGGATCTGTTCAAGCATGGGGTCGGTATCTGGAGGCCGCACCTGAAGATTTGTCTGGTGAGTACAACTGGCAAGATGCAATGTCTGCTGCGTCCGAATACAACGGAGGCGGATTTAATGATTGGCGACTCCCGACTATCGACGAGTGGGAATTTCTATATCAAGAAGAGCAAATAGTAGGCGGCTTCTCGATTGCCAACTATTGGAGTTCTTCTGAAATCGATGATGAATTTTCTTGGTATTGGAACTTCACCGTTGGTTCAAGCGCTAGTGATGGTTGGAAGCCTTTTTCGGATGGTATTTATGTTCGACCAGTTAGAGCCTTTGACTGATTACTAGCGGGCGATGCTATAGGCAACCATTAATTCTCAAACAGAGGCGTAACTGGTGAATGTAGGAGTTCAATTTGATTGGGAAGAAGTCGGCGAGATAACTCCTAACGACGCGTCCGATATACACGTACCTAAGGCTTTTCGTGAACCAGCGGTATACAAAATTCAATCTAAGGTTGGCACCTACGTTGGTGAAACAAAAGACTTGAAACGTCGCCTAGGGAATTACTGCAAGCCAGGTGGCAGCGAATTGACCAAGAAACCAAGAACGAACCGGCGTATTAAAAGCAAAATCCTTCACGCCCTACCACATGGTGAAGTTTTGGTTTTGAAGGCAATCAATTTGAAGTACTCAATAAATGGCGGGCAATCAGTACCCATCAACCTTGACAAAAAGCATGAGCGGCTATTGGTAGAAAATGCAATCATTACGGCGCTGGGCCTACAAGGCATCTTGAATTGGAATGATCCAGACCAAAGATAAAGTTTTTTGTTTATTTCCGCCTTCTACGGGCATAATCTCTTAGTTGTTTTGTCGGCGACTCGATACTCGTTTTCACGATCATGTGGCCCTACTTTTGCCTTGGTATCAACACTGTCATATGCGGCAAGTGCTAGACCCTGCTCGATCAGTGTCAGTCCAACATCAGTCCCTTTAAGTTCCACATATCGCAACAGTCGACCGTAACCATCGGTCTCGTCTTCAGTGCCCCCTGAAACGAGAGCGAATGAACCGCTGCCAACCAGCTCTTCAAACTTTGCCTTTGCGGCATCAAAACCACAATCTCCTCGTTCTGGTGTATCAATGCCCACAATTCGCACACCATAAACAAGATTCAGATTAAACAAATCGACTCCATCGGCGGACTTCAAACGGGCTTCGAATGAGTCGCCATCGATGAACCGCTCAATAACCCACTCGTATCGCGAACCAGCCAATTCATTGCTTGGTGTAAATGCAACTGAGCCAGATTGACTTCTTCCCGTTAAATAACCAACCAACAGTCCGATCACTAAAGTGAAAACGAGAATGAGTACTGGATTCCTTCTCATCTTTTTAGCTCCCCACTGATAGCTCGCACACAGCATTACCGGTTATGGCTGCGTTAATGATTTAGGCATTAACCAGCAACGAAGTGCCTGAAAATATTGCTTTATGAGTTAAGAATCTGCTGGGCTTTATCAAGAACCTTGCCCACAAAACGCTTCACACCAACATTGAATACATTCCCGCCCAGAGCATTCATCGCTGAACCACGATCACCCTGCACGAACAGAGTTGTCCGACCATCAGAAAGTGACCCGACTTCAACAATTGCTGCAGCCGCATTGTCCTTCATGATTGAACCTTTAACTTCGAAC
>CANIAA010000029.1 GCA_947465255.1 Flavobacteriales bacterium
GAAAATCCGCCGTAATTGTCTAACGAAATTGTACCGTTGAGCACCAATGAATTCTCTGTATACTGAAGTTTCGATTGTGTAACGCCACCCATGACGTTGTCAGATATCATGATCCAATCTCGCGTTCGTCCCTCAGCATTTCCAAAATTGATTATGAAATCTTTTTTTGATGTGTTGATGGTGAAGAATGCCATTGCAAACAGGAGAGCTATTTTCATTTGGGTTCAATTTTATCGAATCATAACAGTTCAATACGTGTTATGTTCACCCATGACTCGCTGCGCTGAGTGATGGTCATTTCTTGATTGCAGCAAGAGTCAGTTTAATCATGACCTTGAACGAAATGTCAGGATGTGCAACCTGATTGACAGTGCCCGCAATAAAGATGTTTTCCTTTGGGCTGTAGAAGGCCAGCGCACCGGAAAGCCCCGAATGACCGATGAAATAGGGAACCGAGCCTGTCGGATTGAAAAACCAGGGAAGCTTGAATAAGTGAATGCCAATGCCGGAGCGCATGGGGAAAAATATGCTATTCCATTCTTGCAATTCGTCCATGTAGGCTTGGGGAAACAACTTGCCTTTGAAGAATGCTTCAATAAACAAAAGCATATCCGCTGAAGTCGAAATCATTCCGCCATCCGCTCCAAATGAAGTCATGGCTTGAGGTATGTGCAATGGGCTACTCTTATAATAAAGAGCCTTCGGTGTTTTGTCTTCGACGTCCTGATAGAGATAGGTTTTCGTCAATCCGAGTGGCTGAATAATAAGTTCTGCGCAGTTCTGTGAATACGATTTTTTTGTAATTACTTCAATGATTCTGCCTAATAGCTGAAAATTGGCATCAGAGTAATTGGCTTTGTTGCGGGCTCCGGGTTCAAATAGAGGTTTCATTTTTTTCGTCCGCTCCATAGCTTGTTCAAATGTCCAACTTTGGTCTTTGCCTTCCGTAATCTCATCTTCCAAACTTCTTCCGCCTGCACCTTTTCCTTGGAAATAGTCGGGTAGGCCGGATGTATGAGAAAGTAGTTGTTGAATGGTCAATTCTTCCGATGAGTCTTTGCCTTTGTAGAGATGTAGCCCTGACAAAATGGAAGAATCAATATAATTACTGATTTTGTCATCAAGGTTTAATTTGCCCTCTGCTCTCAGGTGTAGAATGATCGCTGTCGTAAATAGTTTAGTGGTGCTCGCAATGAAGTAGGGTTGCTGTGCAGATAAGTCACCGGAGGAACCAATCCACGACAAGCTGTCCGTTTTTACGGCAAAGCAAGTCCCAAATACTTTTTTTCCATCGATTACATTATCAAGCACAGCTTGAAACGCTTTCTCTTTTTCTGTCTTATTTACTTCCGTTGAAACTTGTCCGAATGTGGTCTGCATAAGAAGTGTGCAAATGAGGAGTATCTGAATGTTAACTCTTGTCGTTATTAGCGTGGATAATCCCATTGAATCGAAGGGTTGATCATCTAGTATAATAGATGAAATCACGCTCAAATATATTGACAGGTTTCCGACTTGAGCTGCTTAGATCGCTATGACAGAAATCAATTGAAGGTCGCCTTTGGTGAGTTCAGTGAGTCTCGCTATTGTCGCATCGGTTATCGCGGTTTCAATAGTGTGAGGGAGATTCTTATATGCAGACTATTTCCGGCTCCACACGCACCTCAAAATTGACCGAGTTGGCAATGAAACAATGCTTGTGAGCGCTGGCATGCAGCTGCAGTGCTTTTTCGGTCATGTCGGGTGACGCAACTGTAACCCGAGGCTGCAGGATTACGCTTGTAAAACGTCCTCCGCTTGTGGTTTCTTCCATTACACCGCGCGCCTCGTCGCTGTAATCGGTAACCACCACGCCTGCATCGGCACATAGATGCAAATACCAGAGCATGTGGCAAGCGGATAGTGAGGACACCAGCAGCTCTTCGGGATTGTACCGCGCAGCATCACCCCGAAAGGCGGGGTCGGATGAGCCTGCTATGGTTGGTTTTCCCTCTGCAGTAATCTCATGCGAGCGCTCATAGGCGCGGTAATCGGATGTGCCTGAACCCGTGTTGCCCGTCCAGCGGACAGTGGTGGAGTAGTGATGGTGTTTGGCGGTTGAAGACATGGCTGCAAGTTTACTGCGCCTTATCCAGCAAGTTCCGCGTCACTTTCACCACAAGCAATCGCGGCATGAAACGCACTGAGTTAGCCAGGATGGCGTTCATCATTCCGTGAATGGCAATTGTTTTTCCGCTTATCATTGCCCGATAGCCAAATTCGGCGACTGCTTTCGCGGAAGGCATCTTTTTGCCTTTTACTATTTTGCTTTCCTCTTGCGCTGCGGCAGCCTGAAACCCGCTCTCTGTGGGGCCCGGACAGAGTGCTGTGATTGTTATACCCTTGTCGCTCACTTCGTTGTTGACGGCCTCCGAAAAACTCAGCACATAAGCCTTGGTTGCGCAGTAAACGGACATGGTAGGACCTGGTTGGAAAGCGGCCGTCGATGCCACATTCATGATTCTTCCGCTGCGGCGCTTTACCATGTCTTGCAAGTAAAGCTTCGTAAAATGCGTCAGTGCAGTAATGTTCAGATTGATCATCTGCAACTCTTTGTTCCAGTCCGTTTCGGCAAACATGCCGAAATCACCGAAGCCGGCGTTGTTGATGAGGTAGTCGATACGGATATGCTGGCGGGTCGTTTCATCATAGACTTCCTTGGCAGCATTCGGCAAGGAAAGGTCTTTGCCGATGGTGCAGACCTTTACTTTATGCGCTGCTTCAAGTTCGCTTTTTAGTTCGTCCAGCTTCTGTTTGTTTCTGGCAACCAACACGAGGTCGTCGCCTTTGGCTGCATGAATTTTTGCTAGCTCGAGTCCGATGCCGTTGGAAGCTCCTGTGATGAGTGCGGTTGCCATGTTTGTGTTGTTTTTGGGATGGTAGTTATAATCGAATGCTTTGGTTTAGATGGAACAATACTACAAGCGCACAAAGCACAGAGAACCGTCCTTTCAGATTGACCGTGCGAAATTAAGCGATTTAACCTTGTAAGAATTTTGCTAAAGCGTAGAGCTATTCGTTGATTCAATAACACCTCCCGTGTTCAACGAAGTCGTCCTCAATTGAGCGCTACACCAACGACAAACCCTACCCACGGTTTGTTTTGATAAATCCAACTATCGCGATCCGAACTGAGCAGATAGTCATAGCCAACGGCCAATCCAAAGCTTGCGATGTTAGACTCAATAAAGCCGGCAAATCCGCCTTGAACAATCATCGCGTTGTATTCGTCGCTTCGCTTGTTGCGCGTGGTGAATGGACTGATGAGCGTGGTTCCCGGCCCTGCGAAGAATCCGAAATCGAATCCACGATTGGCAATTTTAGCGTAACTCCTTTTGAGTGGATCTTTTCTAGCTTCCGCGGTATAGTAATCGAATCGCCAGCCTGCGTAAAGAGCGAGATTAAGATCCGTGGTCAATTGTGCCGGCAAGTCCCCGATGGATGGTCTGTATTTCATCAGGACTGTGCTGATGTCGATATCGAGCCCTTGCTTTTTGAACGTGATTTGTTGAAAGGGAATGCTGTCGGTCGAGGCGAGCGGAATGATCAACCATGGCTTGCTCTGTGGTTGTTTGTCTGTAGTTGGATACGCACTAATGGCGTCTTCCGACACGTCGAGATAGACAGCTTGCTTTTCCGCGCTATCCAATTTTAGTTGATAGAAACCATCATTCAATCCGTGCAAGGAAGCTCGTTCAAGGGTAGAGCAGGAGGAGAGAATCCCGATGGTTACAATAAGTAGATTGATGGTTTTTAAGAGAGAGCGTTGCATCTGGGACGGCTAGTTTTCTTTCAACACTTCCGGTTGCTCTATTTGCAGAGCGGTTTTTCCGAACAGTTCAAAGTAAAGCCCCACGACCAGAAAATCGCGCCCGGTTTCGTCATTGATTTTGTAATCGAATTGTTTTAAATAGCCCACTTGTATAGTTGTGCACTTGGACGTTTTCAGGTTGAAGGCGACTAGCGCTCGGTTTCGTTCGAAGTAGGGCTCGTTATCGGTGAAGAAGATTTCATTGCTGGCGCTAATTTGATAGGGTTTATAACCTGATCGTTCTTTTCCGAATGAATAAGAAGCTCCCAACCGATAGCGAAATCGGTTGCGGTAGCCGTTGCTGGTGAATCGTTGTTCAGCGCGGTAACGCTGTTCAATTTTGATTTTTCCGATAGACTGAAACAAGGTGATTTGTGGCCAGAGTCTAAACTCGTCGTTGTTTTTGGGTACGACAAAGTCGCCGCCTTCCGCGTAGGTCTGGTAACTGCCTGCGCCAATGGTTAGCGCGATGTTTTTTCCAGCTTTGTAGTTGATTCCTCCCTTGTATTCGTAATAGTGAAAGTCATCATAAAAGCGCAATGAGCGCAGTTGAGCTTCGCCGAATATGCTCCACTGCTCATTGTAGTTATATTTTGTGTTCAAGATATTCCAACTGCCTATGTTCAAGGTTTGCGCGGTAAAATCTTGAATCGACATCATCAAAATGATGAGCGCTGTATATCGTAATATCGTTACCGGGATGTTACTTGGAGGATTAGAGATCATCAATAGAGTTTAATGCAACTTGATTTTGATGCTTAATTGAGGACAATGTAGCGCATTACGAATGTTGCTATTTCTTTCTGAGTAACATCATGCATGATCCGAGTTACTTGAATCTAATTACAGTGCACTTGTCGACTCCTTTCTTGTCTAATTTCAAGATAAGCCCGTCTGCTTGCATATACTCTTTTTTCGCCCTTTTAATCAGGTTGTTTCGAACTGACTCGTATTGCGTGTCCCAGACAAAACCTAAATCGACTGTGCCCAAGCTATCATAGGGCATGAGTGGCTTGCTGTCTGTAAAAATGTACAGACCTTCTATCGATACAACTTGTGCAGATGATGCTGCCGGATTAGTGTTGCTCATGGTAAATGCAAACATCAGAGTGATGGCACATCCCATAAGGCACGCAAGCAGGTTAGATTTCATAGATGGATTGTATTGTTTGCTGTTCAAATAGCTTTCGCTATCCATGAGTATGTATGTTGTTCGTCTAAATTGACGGGTCAATTCTAGGATGTCTTTGCGTTCTGCACAATGTGAAACTCCTTATACTTTGTTAATCACATTTCCATTGTGGCATTGTCTTTCGCTTCTGCACTTCTCTCAAACGCCTGATGTTCTCGGATTTATTCTTCTATAAAATCAAGGTCTCTCCCATAGGTTTCAGGCAGCCACCAAACTGCAATCAAAGCCGGAACCCAAACCAATATTCCAACGATAATCAACGACGCACTAATACCGGTGTTGAAGGAATTATCTATGAGAATCCGCAAGGGGATAAGCAACGTAACAGCTCCACGCATGAAGTTGGTCACAGTGGCTGTAACGGTGACACGTAGGTTCGTTCCGAAGTGTTCAGAGGTAGACGTTACAAAAACGGACAGGTAGCCACAACCCAACCCAATAAGCAGTGCGCTAACATAGAAGGGCGTTGATAGCCGCAGAAGTAAGAAATGCAATCCGGTGGCGAGTATGGCAAGGCTCATGAAACCAATGAGCACTTTCTTGCGACTTTTCAGAACCTGACTAAGCACACCGCTCGACAAATCACCTGCAGTCACACCGCATTGAAAAAGGATGAAACACAATCCCGCTTGCAGGTTGCTTATAGAATGCTCCGCAGCCAGCTCCGTGGAAAGCGTGATGAGCAAACCGACAGAATACCAAATAGGTACACCTATGATGATGCACGCGATGTATCGCCAAGTTCTTTCGCGCTTGCGAAACAGATGCATAAACGATCCACGCGGATGTTGCGATGATTGTGTGGCCTTGAATATGGAGGTCTCCATCGCTTTCACACGAAGTAACAGCAAGAGAAAGCCTATGATGCCGGCTGCAATGAAGGCGCTGCGCCAAGGAAGAAAGTCTCCGGCCAATCCAGCTGTTACAGCTCCCAAGCCGCCGAGTGTCGCCACCAGGATGGTCCCATAGCCGCGCTTCTCAATGCTCATGCTTTCGCCCACGAGGGTAATGCCTGCGCCCAACTCGCCCGCTAGTCCCATGCCTGCTAAAAAGCGAATGACGGCATAGGTGTCAACATCCTGCACAAAGCCGTTACAGATGTTAGCCAATGAATACAATACAATGGAGCCGAAGAGCACCGAAACGCGTCCTTTTCTATCGGCAATTACTCCGCTCAATACACCGCCAATCATCATCCCCAGCATTTGCATCGATAGCAAATACTCCCCGGCGCGCGTCAAGGCTTCGCCACTTAGCCCGAGTTCCTTTAGCGATGCTACACGGTATACGTTAAACAAAAAGATGTCGAACGTGTCGATGAAAAATCCAAGACCAGCCGCCAGCACGACGATGTTGAAAGGGGAGTGGTGGATGCGGGCGCTCACGGGTGTAGAGTGTGCTTGTGGTGGTGCGTTCAACGGCTGCAAAAATAACTGAGGTGCTGCTGACCGTATTAATTCAATGAATTTATCATGCGTATCCGCGAGGCTCGAGGCTGATGAAGCAACAGAACCTTTTGATTGCAACCTTTGCTTTGTCAATATTATCTGTATTGTTTTTTTCGATTTTTGAAGAAGCCCAACTATTTATGCATCTGATCTTTATGAAGTTCTTAGTTTAGTCATTAGTCATGTTCCAATCACGCAAGCTTGTCATCGCAACCATGCACGGTAAAGAAGCCGTCATGGCTCCTTTACTGGAGAAAGAATTGGGTGTGCAATGCATTATTTGCCCGGAGTTAAATACGGATCGTTTCGGCATGTTTTCCGGCGAGGTGAAGCGTGATAGGGAGCCACTCGAAACGGCCCGTATGAAGTGCTACGCGGCCATGGATGCCGTCGGCTGCGATTTGGCTGTGGCCAGTGAAGGTTCCTTCGGACCTCATCCCATTTACTTTTTCGCACAGGCCGATGACGAAATCGTTTTGCTTGTAGATCGCAAGCATGGCATCGAAATCTGGGCGCGCGAACTTTCAACACAGACCAATTTTAATGGTAAGGAGGTCAAGAGCAGCGAAGAACTCTTGGATTTCGTTCAGGCCTCAAGTTTTCCCTCGCATGCCGTTATTCTGCGCGAAAGTTCTTCGGGGGCCGATTGCATGCACAAAGGAATCATTACGGAGGAGCGCCTTCACGAGGCTTTCAACGAATTGATGCAGCGTTTCGGCGCGGCCTATGTCGAAACGGATATGCGTGCCATGCACAATCCGACGCGTATGAACGTGATTGAACAGGCAACATCGAAACTCATTGGAAAGATTCTGTCTGTGTGTCCGTCATGCGCCTGGCCGGGTTTCGACGTAACGGATCGCAAATCTGGATTACCCTGCGGCGATTGCGGCATGCCCACACAGTCTACTCTGAGTCATATCTATAACTGTGCTTCATGTGGATTTTCTCGCGAACTGTTTCACCCGAAAGGAAAGGAAACGGAGGAGCCTCGCTACTGCGATTACTGCAATCCATAGAAGTACTCAATGATCATGCGATATTCAATACAGGTTTTCAGTATCGAATAATTAAGTGGATGGAATCTCCGATGAGTTCGGGTCAACAAGCGGGTCGCGCTTTATAGCTTAGCCTATGCGACTATTGCTTGTTCAAACCAGAAGCATATACCGACTGCATAGCCAGCGCGTGCGGTAAACTGATGCATGCAATGAAAATGAAGAAGACTCCCCATTGGCTTTCTCCTGAAGCTACACTTGAATAGGGCCAAAGGAAGTAGAATATTGCCAGCAAGACCCAAGCGCCCGCATGAAAGGGCAAGGCGTGCATCCAAATGGCCCCATCACTCATACGCAAGTGTTGTTTAATGTGCTTCCAACCTGTAAAGCTATGTTGGCCGATGAAGTATAATGCAAAGGCCTGCATGAGTGGTAGTTGATAGCTCAAGGTCAACCAGAAGGTAGTTAGCACTGCGGCTTTGTTTCCCTTCAACACAAACCAAAGCAACCAAGGCACGAGCCCTAGCGTGGGAATTTCAAATGGAAGGGAAGCACAGCCCATTTCCGCCAGAATAGCATTCGACTCTGTGACATGCGTGCCAAGCAAGTAGAGCAGGACAGAAGAGCCCCACAAGAAGGAGGAGAGTGAATGCAATGACCACAACTTTCCATCGGCTTGTCCGAAGTGCCAGGCGGAATAAATCAGAAAGGCGATGAGTGCCAAGGTGGGGGCTGCATACCACACCACACCCATGATAGCGGCCATTGACAGGTATTTCACAACAAAGAAGGGCAGCCCTCGCGGATTCCATTGCCCGGAATCCAGCAGGTGATCAACCGCACCGTGCGGAATACCAATAGCGACCATTCCTACGATTATGATTGCATTCACTGCTTGAAGCGTCAGCGCATCCGCTTCCGGTAGAAAGCCCAACACAATACAAAGTAGACTCAAGATCATCGGTCTGAAAAGCAGCGATGTTTGGATGTTTCTCCAGGCTGCTTTTAAGAAGGGACGGATCGGTAGACGAGAGAAAATGGCAATCTCTTCTTTCACATGTGTCTTTTCGTCAAGAAACGTAAGAATACGCTGTATATCGGTGTGCTTGAACAACGCCTCGAAAATGGGTTTGCCACTGCGGGGCTGCGTTTGAAGAATGTCGAGCAATAGGGCGTCATAGAAGGCAAAGCGACCGCGCTTTACATCGCTGTATTGTCGATTGAAGGCATCAGCATGTTGTCCTTTGCGTATGTTTTCCGCAATACATGCTGCATGCAGGTACATGTTTTTAAAGGCATACCCTGTGCTCGATTTGATGCTGTAGTTTCTGGCACCGAGTTGAACGATGCCTGAAGACCGTTCTTCTTTGATTGGTGCGTTGCACATGGGTATACAACCCTGTTCGTCGCCGAGCTTCGTATAGTTCCCTATGCGGCGATTAATATATTCCGACAACAATGCCTCTGCCTCGGATGGTTTGAAGACCTCACTTCCGAAGCGTGTTACTTCTACCAGCGCTGTCCCATCGCTGAAGGGTAGAACGTAGACGAATTGCGTATGTCCCTGTTGGTCGATGTCGAAATCCATGAATCGAAAGGGAACTGCAGCCTTGCTGATGTCGGGCAGGGAAATGTGCCATCCGACGAAGCTCTGATGAATGTGCGTTTGACCATCCTGAGGTTGCTTGTATGACGGGGTGCGCGAGTCGAATACCAGCTCACCTGAAATACGCTGCTCATTGAGCATCACATACGACCCTTCGCTTGATGAATGAACTTCACTAACGTCACCGATGCAACGTTGCCATCCATATTGAAGAGTGAGCTTATCGATGGATTGATAGAGATCGATGCTCGAAACGTGATTATAGCGCAGGGGGCCGAGTGAAGATGCATGTTCACCGGGGAGAATGACGGTATCCCATGTTTGAGAAATGATTTCATGCAAGTCGTCTTGTATCGCCTCGTCGCGATGTGACCAGAAGCAAAAGGTTTTATCCCGACGATTTTTTCGCTCTTTATCGATGAGCAATACGCTCTTTTTTTTCAGTAAATCCAAACGATGCAAGCTCAATAGCATGAGGCATGCCGAGGCACCTGAGCCACAGAATACATAGTCATATTTCGGTTGAATGTTTTTCAAACGGATGAGTGTTGATTGCCTCTATGCTAAAAAAGAAAGGGAGGATACACCTTCAGCGAATCCTCCCTTTCGTGGCTAGTTCAATGAACTAGGTTAAATCAATCTTCAGCGTTGCGTGACAAGCTGTAGATTACCAAACCGAAGCCAATTTTGTTGATGGCGTCAGCGATGTTGTAAACGATGTCCATTGAGTGCAAAGCAGCAGCTTTGTCTGCAACCAACTTCATTCCAAACAAACCGCCTTCAGTTCCGAGGATGTATCCCAATGGGTAGATAGCCCAACCTACGAGTACAAACCAAGCCAAAATGCGTGTAGCTTTTGCTACTAGTGGGCCTGCAGTTTGTGACAATTTTGCCACTTCACCAAACCAAACTAGGTAGGCAATGTAGAAGTAGGCAGCTCCGGAAATTACTCCCCAAAGAACGCTGTTTAATGGATCCAATACCTCTCCAATGTAACCTGTTACCAACATTACTAATGATGCGAAAATCAATTTCCACAACAATCCGATTTTGGCACCGGCTTTCTTGGTGATCAAATAGAACTCAACGCACATCAATGGAACGGTGAGAATCCAGTCTACATAACGAAAGAATGTAGGTGATTCTCCTGTTTCCAAGTTGTAACCGCGCATGTAATAATAATGCACGGCTGCAATGAAAGTGATGAGACCTGATACAAGAACAGACGTTCTCCATTTCGGAGAAGTGTTGTTCAGTTCGAAGAAAAAGAATACAGATGCAGCCATCATGGCCATTGTGCCAATGAAGAATGTAAACGCAACATAGTTGTCGCTAGCAATTGTTAAGTGTTCCATTTAGATAATGAATTTTGTTAAGCCTACTCTTAAGGATTTTCGGTAACTCCGGATTTAGGTATCATTACCTATTCCAGACATAGAACAAGAGCGAGGGCGATTTGTTTAACTTTTATTAAAAATAATTAAACAAGCGCGCTTTAGTCTGTAAAGTTGTTACCAAAAGTGAATTATGCATGCATCATGAGCAATGCATGAAACCAATTGCGAAAGGGCATGACAATTCGTTTGATGTGTTTATTCCATTTGTGCGAAACCTTCAACTTACGTGATGTTGTTTTTATAGAGCGGACGAATCGCGTGTGGCTTCAATTGGAAAAATTCTGACTTTGATTGATTCATCTATTACTCAACATACACACATTCCACTGCGGTCTGTGCAGGGGTAGACTTTAATCAATGAATACAATCCTTTACTTTCGACCTAGTCGATAGGCCAGCCACCCCATCGGGAAGTAGGCTAGCGAAAGATCCAATACAGTAAACCAAATCGGGCTGGGTAGTGTTACCACCATGTATAATCCACCGAGAAAAAAGATAGCACTGATGATCATTGCCAATCGGAATTGCCCATTCGCAGCGAATCGGGCCACAATCAAACCACCTAGTAGGGTTCCTACAGCATGCGCTAGAAAAGGAAATAAAAAATGCCGGGGCTCCATCGCAGCCATTCCCTCGGCCATTCCTTGTTCGGTGTTGAAATCATAGCCGGCCGGTGGAGCAATCACCATGAATCCGAGTTCTACAAGTAGACCATTAACCATTGCTCCGATAAGGATGGCTGCAATGGTGACGAGAATGTTCCGGAGAATAACTTTCATTTTCAACTTTACTTCAAAAGCGAAAATAGGAATTTACGTTTTACGTCAGCAACAGAATTTCTGTCACCGCCCTTAAGCTGCTGAGCCAATGTCTGTTTTCATAGTGAAAAGCAGATGAAGAATAGTCAAAAGGAAGTTCAATATTCACATCAGCCGCTGCGACCAATTCACAATGATTTCAGAGACTTCTTTCCCTTTTTCAAATGCGGTGAAATGTCCGCTACCTTCAAGTGTTATGGTATTCGGAATTTTTTTGGGGTTAAAGAGCTTGTCTTCTGATCCCAATATTTGAATGAATGGAACCGGCGGGGGAGTTGTGTTTTGCCACTCGAGCACTGCGCCCACCGAGAAGTGAAGAAACTCAGGTCCATTGCCTTCGAGCATATCATAAAACATTGCCCGCTGCTCGTTAGTCTTAAATCCCATGAATAAGTCGCATAGTCTCGATACACGCATGACATGTTTTGCATTTAATGCCCGGTGAAGTTTGAGCGCGCTCAATCCCTTTAGGCGTTTCGGGAATTCATGTCGCCCGGTTGGCGCAGAAACCAGGACAGCACCCAATGGATTTATTTGCTTGGCAATTTCAACGGTCACCATTCCACCCATGGAGGAGCCGATGATTATGTTGCGCTCTGTTGTTATGCGCTCTGCCATGAGCGAAGCATACTCGCTCAAATTGGTGCTAGAACCATGAGGAATCCAATCGAGATGATGAACTTTTCCGTTTGGTAAATGGAAGTGCTGAAACAGGCGGTTGTCGGCGCCCATGCCGGGAATCAGATAATAGTTGAGTGTAGTGGACATTCGGTTTGTATTTTGTTTCAATCGTATCAAAATTGGTGATAACAGTGGTTTTCTCTGAATGCTAAATTGTTAAATTGACTTTTCTTCTGAATTAATGCATCCATAACGGCGGTGTGTAACGAGATTCGTTTAAATTTGAAGCGGTTGACTTTTGACAGGCATTTTAAGTCACCAACCACTAAACAAACCCACTAAATCCTGCCCGCTCTTGGTTAAAAGCTACATCACCATTGATATTCCCTTTAGTCAGTTTTTGGCCATTACGGAGATCAAACACATTCAGGATCTATCCATCTATTGGAGTCTGGATGGTGTTTTTCACGAAACAACTTCAGCCAATTTGGTTCAAAAGGAGGATCTTCTCCGTTTTTTGAATGAAAATCGCTGTGAATTAATCAGCGTTCGATTTGTTTGCAACGGTTTGTTCGAAATAGAATCGGATGGCCGCAGCGAAACGGTTATAAGTGTGCACGAACCTTCTGTATTGGATGTAGAGGAGCGTAATCGTGACTCTATGGAGTATGATGATTTGAGAACCTCCTTGGATGAAAACGATAAACGACAGGCAGAGGCCTTGTTGTTGACGCGGAGAGTTGAATAGTTTGGCGTCAGAAATCCTTGCCTTTGGTAGACAGCCACTTTCGGTAATGAAAAAAATGCAGCGGTAGCAATCGGTGTTGTGATTTTATGCTTGAACGCATCGTGTTATTCGATATGAAAATATGTTCGAAATAAAAAAAAGCCAATCATTGCGATTGGCTTTTTTGTGTCACCGTAGGGAGTCGAACCCCAAACCTCTTGATCCGTAGTCAAGTGCTCTATCCAATTGAGCTACGGTGACATCGTTGCTTTGATAAGAGCGAGCCCATCAAAACGGGGCGCAAATATAGTTCGTCTTTGCACATTTGCAAATGTTTCATGAAATACTCTGTGCTTTTGGCAGCAAATGCGGGTTTGATTCAAACTAATTGGGTTGTTCTCTGAGCAAGACAAGCTCGGTAAAGTCGAAGTCCGGATTGTCAATCACAATTTTTAACTCGCAGGGTTTACCTTTCTCGTTCAGCACAAATGTGGCTTTACCGCTTGGCAACATCATCTGCGTGCTCCAGGTTAGTTCAAAAGTGTCGTAGTGCCAATGAGTGAGCTGTCCTTTGAATAATGCTGTGGGTGCAAAGTCAATTTTCAATCCGCCAAACGGACTTCGCGGGTTATCATCCATTGTAACGAGAACGTCACCATACATCTCACTGCTATATACGCCGCAATACTCTGCAAGTGGTAATGACATACGGGTGTTTGCTCGGCGGGCTGTTGAGTCGGCCACGAGTGCTTCTTGTGCACTTTTTAGATCGTCATTTCGAAAACCTTGAAACAACCCAATCCAATCTTTCTTCTCGCCAATGCGTTTTCCTTTTTTATCGGCTTTCATTAAAAACGCATCTAAAATTTCAAATGTGAGAGCACTTGGCAACGAGTTGATGTTATTCGTCAGTATTACAAATCCCAGATTGATTTCAGGAACTAGCACTGTTTTCGAAATCATTCCATCGTATCCACCGCCATGACTGACGATTTTATGTCCCCGATATTCCATCAATTCCCAACCAAGGCCATAACCATTGAAGTGTCGGGATGGCATGTTCTCGCGCTGCCATCTACTTACCGGTTTTGGGGTGTAGTTCTCCCACATTTCCCAAGAGCGCTGTTCTTTCCAATAGGTTCGACCATTCCAAGTGCCTTTTCCGAGTTGCAGTTGAATCCAGTTTGCCAGTTCCGCAACAGAGGAGTTAATGCTGCCGGCAGGACCAATATTGTCCCAGTTCACGTAATCTATAGCTACATTTTTACCCTTCACTTCATTGTGGGGTGATGCGATGTTTTTGCTTTTCCCTGATTGTACTTCACCTTTATGGGTCGTGTAATCGATTACCGAAGTATTGGATTGTGTCATTCCAAGTGGGCGGAGAAAATTCTCAGCAATGAATTGATCCCATGTCATGCCCGACAAGCGCTCGACAATGAGCCCTGCTGCGAGATACATAATGTTGGAATATCCGTATTGCTCGCGAAAACCAAAGCTAGGCGCAAGAAAACGAGCGCGTTTAACAATTTCTTCGCGCGAATGTGTGGAGCCATACCAGATTAAATCGCCGCTGAATGTGTCAAGCCCACTGCGATGGCAAAGCAAATCGCGAATGGTGAATTCTTCGCTCACATGCGGGTTGTATAAGGTGAAGTAGGGCAGGTACTTGCGGACCTTATCGTCCCAGGCAATCTGGCCTCTGTCTACCAATATCGCAAGTGCAGCTGCAGTGAATGCCTTGCTGTTGCTTGCGATGGCGAATAGGGTGCTGTCTGTAACCGGTTTCAATGTCGACACACTGCGAACTCCATAACCCTTCGAAAGCAAAACAGATTGATCTTGAACGATGGCTATTGCCATGCCCGGTACATTAAACTGCTCCAAAGCACTTTGTGCCAATTTATCTATTTGTTGAATCGGGCCATTGGTTGTCAATTGCTGCGCCTGAATAACGTGCGTGAGGATTAGGATGAACAGGATGCTGAGTGTTCTTTTCATGTCGCAAACCTAGTGTTGATTCAATTCAGTGAAAAAAAAGTTAACGGATATCAATTCGGTTTTGTACCTTTGAAATCCACTGCACCGAAACCAACAAATTTTATATTCATTAACTTAAAGTCTTTATGAAGAAGATTTACATATTGTCGTTGGCTCTTTTGGCTTTTGTGACGACAGCATTAGCCCAAAAGCCTGAAGAATTCACCGAATCGACCTACGTCGTTGCTACACAATTTGGAGTTACCCGTCCGCTGAGCGAAATTTTCGCTGAAAACCCGGTGCGTGAGGAGCTCATTTTCAAACCAAAGACTTCAGGCGACCGGAAGATTCGAAAGCCCCAGTTTTTTGAGTTCAGCGCTGAAAAAGATGGGCCGGCTTATGGTAATGATCCTGCCTCTGTGCAAACACGCATGGGGGTTATCAAGGGTGCTCAGACACGAGCAAACTTTCTCGGTCAAACAGCAAGTGGTTTCCGCCCATACGACCCTTCGGGTGCGGTAGGCCCCAATCATTACGTGCAAATGATTAACTCAACCACATTCAAGGTTTATAACAAGACTACAGGAGTGGTTTCGTTAACAGCCACGCTGGGTAACCTTTGGACGCCTGCAACAGCAAATGCGGGTGACCCTATCGTGATGTACGATAAGGCTGCTGATCGTTGGTTTTTAGCGCAGTTCGGCTCAGGTAACAACAATATCTATATAGCTATCTCTACTTCGCCGGATCCCACCGGAACCTATTATACGTACACATTCACTTCGCCCCAATTCCCTGATTACTTGAAGTTCGGTGTTTGGCACGATGGATATTACATGACCTCAAACCAATCTCAGCAGAAGGTTTTTGCGTTTGAACGCACAGCTATGTTGGCAGGTACTGCCGGTGCGCGTTCTGTTATTGTGAACTTTGCTCCTCCAACCGGCGGCGGTTTCTTCTGCCCGGTTCCGGGTTGCGCGGCTGATGGGATTTTGCCTCCTGCCGGAACACCTTGTCCCATTTTCTCTTATAGTGATAACGCTTGGGGTGGAACCAATATCGACGCTGTGAAGATTTATAACATGGTGGTGAACTGGGCTCCAACAACTCCAACTGCAACTATTACGGCAACGCCGGATGTGGCTGCAGCAGCTTTTGATGCGTCTTACAATGCTAGCTGGAACGACTGTTCGCAGCCTGGTACCACCCAGAAACTGGATGGTATTGGTGGTGTAATTATGTACCGTGCTCAATGGAAAACTTGGCCAACATACAACTCTGTTGTATTGAATTGGGCTGTTAACATCAGCACTACTCAGCGAAGCATCAAGTGGTGCGAACTGCGTCAAAATAAAACAACCGGAGCCTGGAGCATGTATCAAGAGGGTATCTACACTCCCGATGCGGCTACGCGCTGGATGGGAGCTATCTGCATGGACAACAACGGCTCTATCGGTTTGAGCTATATGAAGTCGGATGCTACATCCATCTTCCCGGGGCTCTACTACACAGGGCGTCGTGAATGTGACCCGCTGGGAACCATGCCTATCACCGAAGTAATGGTAGTTGCAGGAACCGGTTTTCAAACGGGAACCAATCGCAATGGTGATTACGCACACACTTGTTTGGATCCGGATGGTTTGACTTTCTGGAGCACCAGCGAATACATGGGCGGAACAAGCGGAGGAAGCGCTGCACGTACCCGTATTTTCTCGTACACGATTGATGGATGTACAACAGACGCTTCCGTTTTCATTAATGTCACCTCCGGAACTAACCCAACTTGCGCCGGAGCATCCATGACATTTACGGCTTCTCCGTATAATGGTGGAACAGCTCCGAGCTATCAATGGAAAGTAAACGGTGTGAACGTTGGAACCAATAGCTCAACGTACACAACTTCTTCCTTGACAGCCGGTCAAGTAGTAACGTGTGTTATGACCTCTAATTTGGCGGGTGTAACAGCCAACCCGGCAACATCCAATGCGATAACAATTTCGGTAGCTACTTCAGTTACACCTTCCGTTTCTATTGCGCAAACGGCGGGAACAAATCCAACTTGTCCGGGTCTAGCAGTTACCTTCACTGCAACCCCAACCAACGGTGGAACAGCTCCTGCATATCAATGGCAGGTGAATGGCGTTAATGCAGGAACCAATAGCAGCACGTTTACTTCTACAACGTTAGCCAATGGAGCCATTGTTCGTTGTATCATGACATCAAACGCACAGTGCCCTACCACCGTATCGGCAACTTCGAATCAGATTACGATTGCAATAACAACTAACTCCACCCCAAGTATTTCTATTACTTCGAGTGCTTCAGGTAGTATATGTGCCGGTACACCGGTTACGTTTACTGCAGCTGTGAGTGGCGGTTCTTCTCCAAGCTACCAGTGGAAAGTGAATGGTGCAAATGTGGGTACGAACAGTAACACCTACAGCAGCAGTTCACTCTCAAATGGCCAAATTGTTACTTGTCAGGTTACTACCGCAGGAAGTTGTCCAACATTCTATAATTTGGGAACAGGAACGACCTTAAACTCGCTCACGAGTGGAGCGGGTGCTGCCTATGCTACTTATTATGGTAACGGTCGTCAGCAGTATATTATCCGCGCATCTGAACTTACAACACTGGGCTTTACTGCCGGTAGCAGTATCGGTTCTATCGGCTTTGATGTTGGGGGAGCTACAGGGGATCCGTTAACGTTGAATGGCTTTACTATTAAAATGGGCAATGTGACGGCTACAACAGCCACCACCACATTCCAGACTGGTGCAACCACCGTGTTTGGCCCGGTGAACTATACACCAACGCTCAACACTATTAATACTCACACTTTTACCACCCCATTTGTGTGGAATGGTACGTCGAATATCATTGTTGAGTCGTGCTTCTCCAATCAGGTAATCGGTAATCAGGCATATCAAACACGATTTACGAATCCTGGATTCGTGGCTGCTACTTTCTA
>CANIAA010000030.1 GCA_947465255.1 Flavobacteriales bacterium
ATTGACGCCATCTGCCGAAGCCGAACTCACGGACAACTTCAAACAAAAAGAACTCATCATCATTTTGGATGCCGACCTGGAAGGCGACCGCGATGAGAGCCTGACCTATACCGGCAATTTTGAATTCGAAATCACCTACAAAAAATAAACGATGAAAGCACTACTCTTTATCTGCAGTTTTTTTCTGACTGCAACACTTGGTTTATCACAGAATACAGAAGCCGACCGCTTGCTCGGCGTTTGGGAACCCAGCAATGGCAAGGCCCGCGTAAAGATTGAAAAAATCGGCGAGAAATACTACGGCAAAATTGTGTGGCTGCGTGAGCCTAATGATCCGAATACCGGCCAGCCGAAAGTCGACAAAAACAACCCAGACGCGAGCTTACGCACTGTGCCGCTCAAGGGCTATCGCATGTTGAAAGACTTTAAATTCTTGGGTAAAGACCAATGGGACAGCGGTACGATTTACGATCCGGAAAACGGAAGCACGTATAAGTGCATCATCAAAATGAGCGACAACAACACGCTCGACATCCGAGGCTACATCGGTGTTGAAGCGCTCGGACGCACCGACGTTTGGAAGCGTTTGGAAGTTAAAAAATAAGCCTCCTACCTTATTATGCGTAAACTAAGCTCTCTCCTGCTCCTGCTGGTCATACCGGCTTGGACCTATGCACAAACCGACAGCACGGCAACTGACGAGGAAGATTTCTCGATGTATGAGAATCTGGACTTTGCCGATGCTGGCGCCAAGCGCTTTTGCACACCGAAAGTGTTTGATTTGAGTCCTGCTAAACTTATCTCGATTGGTTATGATTACCAGGGATCATTCGGCATTGACTATGGTACGGCTAGCGATAGCACATGGCAATCAGGACCGGGGAATTTCTCCGGTGCCGGTGGTCTGCGCCTGGGTGCCAACATTCCGGTGATATCTAAAACGAATGTGGTTTGGCAGTTGGGATTCAATTATGCGCGCACCGCCTATAGCGGTGAGGGCGAAACAGCAGTTAACCCACTTGATGCCACGCTGCGTAGCAATGGACTTACCACTACAGGCATTCACACAACGCTATTCAAACCACTTGGCGAAGAGAAATTCATCATTGCCCAAGGTTCGGCCGATTTAAATGGTGATTATTACCTCGACAACTTCACACCGCTGCAATACACGCGATACAGTGCAGCTTTGATTTACGGAAAAAAGAAAAGCGATCGCAAGATGATTGGATTTGGACTGGCGCGTACCTATCGTGTAGGAGAACTCAACTACATTCCGGTAATGTTGTTGAACTGGACAGCACCCAATCGTAAATGGGGAGTTGAAATGTTAGCTCCTGCCAGAGCCCATGTACGCAAGTCCCTCTCTGCTCGTAACATTCTTATGTTTGGCTATGAACTTGAAGGAAACTCCTACCGTGTGCTTCGCGACAATGTCAACAATCCGCTCGGCTATGAGCTGCGAAGAGGAGAACTACGCTTCCGCGCTGTATGGGAAACTTCGATGTATCAATTCATCTGGATGTCGCTCCAAGCCGGCTATCGCTATGGCTACAGCTTCAACGTGGACAACTTCGGTTCGACCGACAAGGAATTCTTCCGCGGCTTCTTTGGTGATCAACCATACGCCCAAGAGAATGAGTTTAAGGGAACGTGGTATGCGCAGTTGTCTGTGAATTTGGTCAGCCCTTGATGAGGGACGAAGGACGAAGGGCGAGGGGCGAAGGGCGAAGGACGAAGAGCCAAGCGGACGCAATAGGAAATAGAAGATTATGACGAATCCTTCATCATAGATACAGCTCCAAGATTCAAATGACATGAAACCTCGTTATTGCTTCATTTTCTGCTTGCTCTCTGCTTCTATATTGTCGTCCCTTTTGAGTCATGCTCAAAGTTTTCAATCGGTGTTCGGAGTAGCAACAGCGGAGGTTCAAAACATCGTCACCGACCATGACAACAATACGTTTGTCATAGGTTCCTTTCTGGGCTCTCGTGATTTCGATCCCGGGCCGGGAATAGCAAATCTGAACTCCGGTATTGAGCACGCACTCTTTCTGCAGAAGTTTGATAGCTCCGGTCAATTAGTCTTTGCCAAGAAATTACCCACACGCCATCTCGAAGCTCAGCTTCAAGTTGATTCGCAAGGGAACATTTATGTGGCAAGTGATTTTTACGAAACCGTTGACCTCGATCCGGGTAGTGGCGTAACGAACGTCACCTCGTTCAACAACCTACAAGTTTCGCTAAGCCTTTTTGCCGATGATGTATATGTCGTAAAACTCAACTCCGACGGGGTGTTTCAATGGGGTAAACGATATGGCACCATCTACGCAGACGGTATCGACATTGCAATAAGCCCCAATGACGAATTGATAGCTGCAATCACCTACCGGGGAACGCTTAACATGCAGACGAATCCAACGTCGACCCTTCTAACAACGGGAACTTCTAGCAGCATCGCATTATTTAAGCTGGATCAAAGTGGAAACATTCAGTGGGTAAAAAATGTTGGCAGTTCAGGGGCAAACGACTGGAGCTCTCACGTGAGTGCTGCTGACAACGGCGACATACTCGTTACAGGAACGTTTTTCGAAACCACTGACCTGGATCCCGGTGCAGGTAATGCCAACTTCACAGCGAATGGCGCCGACGCATTCATCGCACGGTATGATAGCCTTGGGCAGTATATCAATGCCAGCATTTATGGCGGTCCGGGCGGCCAGTTTGGAAGCCATGCGTTTGAACGCAACGGAAGTGTGTATGCAGAAATTAACTACGACACTCAAATCGATGCAGATGCAGGGCCGGGTGTATTCGCATTTGCGCAAGACACGGCAGAGCGCTACATCTACTTGAAAGACTCGATCGGTGCTGGCCTGCAATGGGCACTTGAAATTCCCTTTGGCGATGCTCCGCCACCGGCTAGCGACTACATACAAAATCACATGCTGGTAACAGCTGATGGCACTATATACGCAGGCTATCATTTAGCACAAAACACACAAGTTGTCATCAACGGACAAACCATTACTATTGAACGATTAGGATTGAATGACGCCATATTGTGCAAGGTCAATCCGAACGGTACCATTGCGTGGTTCAAGCGCTATGGTGGTGAAGACGACGCGATAACAGGAGAAGAATTTCTTTACTCTGTTGAAGCTGTTGCCTTAAAGGCCCCAAACAAACTCATCTTCGGTGGCTACATGGAAGGCGTATGCGACTTCGACTTGGGAATTGGTACCGGCGTGCTCGATGTCCCGAATAGCAGCAGCGGTAACTCCTTTTTGGTGACACTCAATCTGACACAAGACCCTGGCGACCTTGACGGAGATGGGGAGGTGACATCCTCTGATGTGCAAATGCTTCTCAATGCGTTTGGATGCGCACAGTGCCCTGAACTTGATCTAAATGGAGATGGATTGGTTTCCGTAACAGATCTCAATCTCTACCTGGATTTAATTGATGGCTGAGTGCCGATGAATGTAATGGCCTTAGAAATACCGGTGGCCATTAAGAAGCTTTTTGAGGATTCCTCCGCCGGAATATGACACCTATGTGGCTGTCTTCCTCAAAACAAGCTTCTGAATCCAAAGCTAATCTTTCCATTACGCACCAGCACAGGGTTGTCGAATTGCTTACCTAAAGCATAATTGAAGGTGAATATGCCTGCTTTGGTTTCAAAGTTGAAACCAGCACCTGCATTAACAGGGATATCACGAATATACCCGCGCGTGCTTTTATACTCATACCAAGCCTGATCGATAAAAACAAAAAGGGCCGAATTTTCCTCCAGTAACCAACGAAACTCCAACGTTGCTACGCCCCATGCAGTTGCAAAAATGCTTTCCTCATTGATACCTCGAATAGTGCGTAGCCCACCGATACGATAAACCTCATTTTCAAAAAGCGAATCACTTAACATAGCAGCCCCCTTCACTCCAATCAGAACTGCATGTCTTTTCAAAACAGGCAAATAATACTCCGCTTGTGCCTCTGCTCGATTAAGTGTCCTGCGCGTTGAAAGAACCGACTCCGATACGGGTAAACTCGTGATGCGATATCCTGTTGCGCACTCCAGTTGAAAGGAATAGCCCTTTCTTGGATTCCACCTATAATCAAGCGATTCAATCTGCGCACTTAAACCATAGAGTGTATGTTGTGCATTGGCCAGCCCTCCGGCCGTATAAAAGTTAGTGAGCCGATCAGTCCTGTTGCGTTCCAAGAACACACGTAAGCGCTGATTCCGCGGCAAAATAACGCCCGCACCAGCCTGAAGTTTCACGGTTGTGAAGGAAGTATCTCGCTTGTAAATCTGTAAGCGACCGTCAATTGCCAGTGGAGACTTAAACAGATAAGGAACCATGGTCCTAACCGATAAATCTTGTGTGAGTGGTTGAAGTTTCCGCCAAACAAGTCCCAATTCTTCACCACGATTGAAGGCGTTTTGAAGTCGTACCTCAGCATCGCCGGTGATGTTGGTCGAGCCTGTTTCTTCGTCAGGTCGCAAACCAATAACGCCATTGAAATAGTTCGCTTTTTTACGCTCAACAAAAAGGAATAAATCCGCTTTCCCTTGACTGAATCTCACCTCAGGCGAACGTTTTACTTGAAGAAAGGCAATCTCTCGCAAGCGCCTTTCTGTTTGCTGTAATCGTTGCTCATTGTAAAACTGTCCACTTTTAAAATCGATGTAGTTACTGATGTATGTCGTAGGCAAGGGTTTCATAGACCTCACATACAAACTGTCATTCACGATAGCCGGGCCAAGAGCAAGGGTGGCATAAACGTCCGTTCTTACCTCTGCTCTTTTCTTCCTCGGAATTTGAATTAGGCTATCAAGTCGAATCGATGCAAACGGATAACCTTCATTTTCATACTCAGCTAATGACTTGGTGAATACGCGGTTCAATGCGCTACCGGCTAACACCTCTTTTGAACGTACTTCACCTTTCTCTATGCTATCGCGAAAAAGATGCACCTCATGAAGCATAAATCGTTCACCGGTTTTCAGAAACAGGAATACAGTACTGTCACTTATAATAGTATCAGCCTGAGTTAAGAAATAGCCGTCGTCGAGTGCACGATAGTAAATATCATTCGCCTCTCTTAAGGCTTCTTGTTTCGATGAAAAGCGATAGACCAACGTATCGATCAACGTGTGGTCACAAACTTTTAAACTCCAGGTTTGCGCACTTGCAGTTGATAGAATTACGCACCAAACAATGAGCAGTATGAAATGCTTCAGTATGCTTGAAATGGAAAATCTACGTTTCATCGAACACGAGCTATGTGCGGTGGGGGAAGGTATAGGTAAAAAGCAATGACAGGTCACTGTCCACACTTGGATTGCGTTCGAACATACTTCAGTGGCCATTTATTATACCGGACACCATAAAAAAGACCGCACAAGGCGGTCTTTTCAGTTTTATGGAATGAGCGATTATTCTTCGCTTTTCTTCTTGCGAGTAGCCTTTGGTTTCTCTTCACCTTCCGCCTTAGGCTCAGCCTTCTTGCGAGGAGCCTTTGCTTTCGGTGCTTCAGCGCCTTCTGTACCCTCTGCACCCTCTGCCTTCTTAACAGAGCTGCGACGTGTGCGCTTCTTAGGAGCTGCTTCAGATGCTGCTGCAGTACCTTTCGTGTAGATGGTATTGAAGTCGACCAATTCGATCATGGCTGTTTCAGCATTATCACCCGGACGGAAACCCGTACGAATAATGCGCACATAACCACCTGGGCGATCAGCAACTTTTGGAGCAATTTCACGGAACAATTCAGTAACCGCTTCTTTGTTTTTCAAGTAGCTGAATACAGTACGACGGCTGTGTGTGCTGTCAGTCTTGCTCTTGGTAATAAGTGGCTCAACATACACGCGCAACGCTTTCGCCTTGGCTAGTGTGGTGTTAATGCGCTTGTGCTCGATTAGTGAGCAAGCCATGTTCATCAAAAGAGCAGCGCGGTGTTCGCGGGTTCTGCTCAAATGGTTTACTTTTCTTCCGTGTCTCATAATGTTTTCTGGTAGTGAAGCGTTGGCAATTGGCTAGTGCATCTATTCGTAGCGAATCATTGCATATGCCACATTCTTTTACAACTACTTCGGGTTCTTTAAATAAATTCTTTTATTAAGTGCCTTCGCACCAAGTTACCAATTAGTCGCGGTCGAGCTTGTACTTGCTCACGTTCATTCCGAACTGCAAGCCTTTACCTTCCACGAGTTCTTCCAATTCTGTTAGCGACTTCTTACCGAAGTTGCGGAATTTCAACAAATCGTTTTTGTTGAATGAAACCAAATCACCCAAGGTCTCTATGTCTGCAGCTTTCAAGCAGTTAAGTGCTCTTACTGAAAGATCCATATCAACCAATTTGGTCTTCAACAACTGACGCATGTGCATTGAGCTCTCATCGAATTCCTCTGTTTCCTTCTTCGCTTCCTGCTCGAGTGTAATACGCTCGTCGCTGAACAACATGAAGTGATGGATGAGGATCTTTGCTGCTTCCTGCAACGCATTTTTAGGAGTGATACTGCCGTCACCTTGAATCTCCACCAACAACTTTTCGTAGTCGGTTTTCTGTTCAACACGGAAGTTTTCTACGCTGAACTTCACATTGCGGATAGGAGTGAAAATACTATCGATAGCGATAGTACCAACAGGTGCGCTGTTAGACTTGTTCTCATCAGCAGGACGATATCCGCGTCCTTTGCCGATAGTAATGACAATATTCAGTTTCACTTTGGGATCCATGTTGCAAACCACCAAGTCGGGGTTGAGTACCTGGAATGCTGTCGTGAAATTGCTAATATCGCCGGCCTTGAATTGCTCCTGACCTGAGATATTGATTGTTACCTTCTCATAATCGGTTGTCTCAATCTGGCGCTTCAAACGTACTTGCTTGAGGTTGAGGATGATTTCAGTTACATCTTCCACCACACCTTTGATTGTAGAGAACTCATGATCAACACCCTCAACCTTGATTGAGGTGATTGCAAAACCTTCCAATGAAGAGAGCAGAATTCGACGCAGAGCGTTGCCGATGGTGATACCGAAGCCGGGTTCCAACGGACGGAATTCGAACGATCCTGAGAAGTCGTTGCTGTCGAGCATTACGACCTTGTCTGGTTTTACGAAATCGATGATTGCCATTTATAGTGTAATTGTTATTTTGGTTCTGGACTATTACTTAGAATACAATTCGACGATGAGCTGTTCCTTGATGTTCTCAGGAATCTGCACACGCTCCGGGAAGTTCAAGAATACGCCTTGCTTGTCGGCATCATTCCAATCGAGCCAATCGAACTTCTTGCGGCTGGCCAGTGCCATGGTGATGGTTGGAAGTGACTTTGAACGCTCACGCACACCAACGCGATCACCCGGACGCAACTGGTAGGAAGGAATGTTCACAACCTGACCGTTAACGGTGATATGGCTATGACCAACCAACTGGCGCGCACCCATGCGGCTTGCAGCCAAACCGAGGCGATATACCGTGTTGTCTAAGCGTGACTCACAAAGAGCAAGCAAGATTTCACCGGTTACACCCGGACGAGCTGAAGCTTTCTTGTAGAGGTTTTCGAACTGACGTTCCAAAATACCATAGGTATATTTTGCCTTCTGCTTCTCGTTGAGCTGCACGGAATATTCCGACTGCTTACCACGACGCTTGTTGGGTCCGTGTTGTCCGGGTGGATAATTACGCTTATCCAAATTTTTGTCCGGGCCGAAAATCGGCTCACGGAACTTACGCGCAATCTTTGACTTGGGTCCTGTATATCTGGCCATTGCTGATAATTTCTTGAGATAGTATTAGATTCTTCTTTTCTTGGGTGGACGGCAACCGTTGTGAGGAAGTGGAGTAATATCCACGATTTCCAACACTTCGATACCAGTGTTGTGGATGGTGCGGATGGCAGATTCACGACCTGCGCCCGGACCTTTAACAAACACCTTTACCTTGCGTAGACCAAGATCCATTGCTTCCTTAGAAGCTTGCTCGGCAGCCAACTGGGCGGCATATGGGGTATTCTTCTTAGAACCCTTGAAGCCCATCTTACCGGCTGATGACCATGAAATAACCTGGCCGGTGTTGTTGGTAAGGCTGATGATGATGTTGTTGAATGTAGACTGAACGTGAGCTTGTCCCACTGACTCCACGAGTACATTCTTTTTCTTTTTCTTTTCGACTTTAGCCATTTTTCGTGTTGTTTGGGTTCGGTGCTCGGTGAGCAACTAACCGTACGAATTATTACTTGGTTACTTTCTTCTTGTTTGCAACAGTCTTACGCTTTCCTTTACGGGTACGTGAGTTGTTTTTGGTACTTTGACCGCGAACCGGCAAGCCAACACGGTGACGCACACCACGGTAGCAACCGATGTCCATCAAACGCTTGATGCTCATCTGCACTTCCGAACGGAGCGCACCCTCCACCTTCAGCTCATCGGTAATGAAACCACGGATTTTGGACAAATCATCGTCATTCCATTCCTGAACTTTCTTGTCATAGCTCACGCCTGCAGTTTCTAAAATTCTGCGTGCGGTGCTACGACCGATTCCGTAGATGTAGGTGAGACCAATTTCACCTCTCTTGTTTCTTGGTAAGTCAATACCTGCTATACGAGCCATTTATTTATTGTTTTTAGGGCCGGATGTGCCGGACCAAACGTTTAACCTTGTCTTTGTTTGAACTTAGGGTTCTTCTTGTTGATCACATAGAGCTTGCCCTTTCTGCTTACAATTTTGCAGTCGGCTGAGCGCTTTTTAATGGATGCACGAACTTTCATGTCTTTAACTTTTGGCCGAATTACCTTCGGCAGTTCTTATTTATATCTAAAACTAATTCTTCCTTTTGTCAAATCGTAAGGCGACATTTCCACCTTCACTCTATCACCTGGCAGGATGCGTATGTAGTGCATGCGCATTTTACCTGAGATATGTGCTGTAATTATGTGGCCGTTTTCCAACTCCACGCGAAACATCGCGTTGGAAAGGGCCTCGATAATTGTTCCATCTAATTCGATGGATGTTTGTTTTGCCATATCTCTATCTATCGTTCGCTTCGGGCCTGCTATATAGTTAGCAGAGCCTCTGCCTTTTCAATCAATTCAAAACTGGATAAAACTTCAGCTTTCTCTTTTCGCACCACAATGGTGTGCTCGAAGTGTGCACTCTGCTTTGAGTCGGCAGTGACAATGGTCCAGCCATCCTTCATCTGCTTCACATTGCGTGTTCCCATGTTGATCATCGGTTCAATGGCTATCACTAACCCTTCCTGCAACAACACCCCCTGACCTCGCTTTCCAAAGTTCGGTACCTCAGGAGCCTCGTGCAGGTTCTTCCCTACTCCGTGACCAACCAAATCGCGCACTACTCCGTAACCAAACGACTCTGCATGCGATTGAACTGCATGGCCGATATCGCCGGTGCGATGACCTGCAATCGCCTGCTCAATACCCAGATACAGACTCTCTTTGGTCACCTTCAGTAATTGACGAACTTCAGGAGATAAAGAACCCACACCGAAAGTGTAAGCCGAATCGCCCCAATAACCGTCTTTCACAACTCCAATATCTAAAGAAACAATGTCACCTTCTTGCAAAGGGCGTTCATTAGGTATTCCGTGAACTACTGAACTATTCACACTGGCGCAAATCGAATTCGGGTAACTGTTGTATCCCAAAAATCCGGGGTAAGCACCATGATCGCGAATGAACTCTTCCGCTACCCGATCCAATTCCAGAGTTGTTACTCCGGGACGAATGCGAGCGGCTAGTTCCGCTAAAGTTTTTCCAACAAGTAAAGAACTTTGTCTGATGAGTTCTACCTCATCATCCGTTTTTATAATCGGTTTCTTGGATGACATTGTACCCAAAAAACGGCATTAACCGGCGTAACCCGATGAACTGATCGCACCGGTATTTCTACCGCGCACACGACCTGATTTCATGAGTCCATCATAGTGACGCGACACAAGGTGAGTTTCAATCTGCTGAAGCAAATCGAGAATAACACCAACTGTGATCAACAAGGATGTACCACCGAAGAATATCGAAAACTGCTGAGCCTTTGTAAGACCTATCATCATTACCAAGGCAGGCAGAATTGCAATTAAGCCGACAAAGATACCACCTGGAAGTGTAATGCGAGACATTACTTCATCAATAAAATCAGCGGTGGGTTTACCCGGCTTCACTCCGGGAACAAAATTACCATTACGCTTCAAGTCATCAGCAATCTGGTTAGGATTGGTTACGATAGCCGTATAGAAGAACGTGAACAGGATAATCGAGCAGAATAAGAGGATGTTGTAACCCCATCCCTGAATGTTGGTTAGGCTCGCCAAGATTTCGCTGTCTTGGAAAGTCTCGGTATTTCTCAGATAGAGCGGCACGAACATAATTGCCTGAGCGAAAATGATCGGCATAACGCCTGCTGAGTTAACACGCAACGGAATGTATGAACGTGCACCTTCACCTTGAGGCATGCTAGAACCACCACCACTCATGTTCATTTTAGCCATTTGAACAGGAATGCGTCGCACCGCCTGAATTACAGCTACACACAAGCCTACAACGATAAGAAGCGTTGCCAACTCAATGAGGAAGAAAAATGGTGATTGCAGTTTGAATTCAGAGATAAAGCCCTTCGGGATGTCAGAGATGATACCCGTCATGATAATCAATGAAGTACCATTACCAATTCCCTTGTCGGTTATTTTCTCTCCCATCCACATTACGAATAATGTTGAACAAGTCAATATCACTACAGCAGAGAATAACCAGGTAAATCCTTCCGGGTAAGCTCCAACAGGAAGCGTACTCTTAATGTAACCCGGTGCTTGCACCAATCCGATAGCGATTGTCAGCATTCGGGTATACTGGTTGATTTTCTTACGACCGCTTTCACCTTCGCGCTGCATTTTGGTGATAGTTGGCACAGCCAAACCTAGTAGCTGAATGATGATCGAAGCCGAGATGTACGGCATGATACCGAGGGCGAAAATCGAAGCACGGCTAAAGGCACCGCCTGTGAACAGTCCAAGAAAGCCCAGAAGTCCACCCTGCGCGCCTGTCTCTAGCTGGTTCGAATCGACACCCGGAAGAACAATAAACGAACCGATGCGATAAATAAGCAACAGAAGCAGGGTGTACCCTATCTTGTTACGAAGCTCGTCGTGACTCCAGATGTCCTTAATTTTCTGAATAAAACCTTTCATAGTTATGGTTTAGAGGGTAGTTGCAGTTCCGCCCAGTTTCTCGATAGCCGATTTTGCTGTAGCCGAGAATCCGTGAGCGCTTACATTCAGTTTGGTTTTCAGTTCACCACGACCCAAGACTTTCACCAAGTCTTTCTTCCCACAAATTCCATTCTGCACCAGAATATCGTGATTGATTTCATTTACGTTGAGTTTCTCAACCAAGGATTGGAGCAAGTCCAAATTAATACCCTTGTATTCTACACGATTGATATTCTTGAATCCGAATTTCGGCAAGCGACGCTGAAGCGGCATCTGACCACCTTCGAATCCGAGCTTGCGCTTAGTACCTGAGCGCTGACCGGCACCTTTGTGACCACGGCCTGAAGTTTCGCCCAGACCTGAACCTTGACCACGACCTACGCGCTTGCGTGTTTGCGTAGAACCTGTTGCCGGCTTGAGATTATTAAGTTTCATATTCGTTTGAGTGTTGCTATCGGCTTTGGACCGACATCTTTTAATTCTTCGTTATTATTTGTTCTCTACTTTCAACAAGTGACGAACCGCGCGGATCATACCGGCAATGTTAGGTGTAAGCTCGTGTTCTACCGGAACATTCAGCTTTTTAATTCCCAACGCCTGTATCGTTGCTTTTTGACGAGCAGGACGATCGATAGCGCTTTTCACTTGTGTTATCACAACTTTAGCCATGGTATGGTCTTTTATTATCCTTTGTAAACTTTATCTACACTGATACCGCGCATTTTGGCAATATCATGCGCATTGCGCAATTTTGAAAGAGCATCGAGGGTTGCTTTCACCACGTTGTGTGGGTTTGAAGAACCTTTCGATTTAGCCAATACGTCGGTTACACCGGCCGATTCCAACACAGCGCGCATCGCACCACCGGCAATAACACCGGTACCGTGAGAGGCAGGCTTGATGAAAACGCGTGCTCCGCCGAATTTTCCATCTTGCTCGTGAGGGATAGTGCCCTTGCGAACAGGAACCTGTATCAAGTTCTTCTTCGCATCTTCAGTGGCCTTGGTTACCGCCTCAGCAACTTCTTTCGACTTGCCCAGACCGTGACCGACAACACCCTTTTCATTACCTACTACAACGATAGCGGCAAATCCGAATGTACGTCCACCTTTGGTCACCTTGGTAACCCTGTTCACCGCAACCAAGCGGTCTTTCAATTCTGTTTCGCTAGAGCGAACCGGTTTTGTTTCTGCCATCTCCTATTAGAATTTAAGGCCTGCCTCGCGGGCTGCTTCGGCCAATGATTTAACACGTCCATGATAGAGGTAACCTCCGCGGTCAAAAACCACTTCATTGATACCGGCCGCCTGAGCACGCTCAGCGATGGTTTTACCCACCAATTTAGCCTGATCCAACTTAGCAACTGACTGTGCGTCCTTCATCACCATAGATGATGCCGATGCTATTGTTACTCCCTTTTGGTCGTCAATTAATTGGGCATAAATCTGCTTATTGCTGCGGAAAACTGAAAGACGTGGTCTTTGAGCCGTTCCCTTCACACTAGCCCTGATTCGTGTGCGTATTTTCGCTCTGCGAGCTTCTTTGCTGAATGCCATTGCTTTAATTCAAGTTTTATTTAGCTGCTGACTTACCAGCCTTTTTACGTACATATTCACCAACATAACGAACACCCTTGCCTTTGTATGGCTCCGGAGCACGCAGGCTGCGAATCTTCGCGGCCACCTGTCCTAACAATTGCTTGTCGTGACTCTCCAGGGTGATAGATGGGTTCTCCCCTTTCTCTGCTTTCGCAGTGACTTTGATTTCCTGGGGCAACTCGAACACAATCGGGTGACTGAATCCGAGAGTGAGTTCCAACTGCTGGCCTGTGGCCTTGCAGCGGTAACCTACACCGATCATTTCCAGTTGACGTGTCCAACCTGTGCTTACGCCGGTCACCATATTGTGTATGAGTGAACGGTATAAACCGTGCTTTGAACGAGCGTCTTTGTGGTCGCTGCCGCGGGTAAGAGTGATAACACCCTCCGCGATATCCAACGAAATTGATCCGTCGATTTCCTGTGAAAGCTCCCCTTTTGGACCTTTCGCTTTAAATACGCCATCATTGAAAGACACTTCAACGCCTTTAGCAATGGTGACTGGTGATTTTCCTATCCTTGACATGGGTCAGAAATTTTTCAGTGGTTTAATAAACGTAGCACAATACTTCTCCGCCGATTCCGTGGGTACGAGCTTCTTTATCACTCATTACTCCTTTCGAAGTCGATACAACGGCGATTCCCAAACCGTTCAATACACGAGGCAATTCGTCAGCTCCGGTATACTTGCGGTGACCGGGTGATGAAATGCGCTGTATGCTTGAAATAGCTGGCGTTTTGGTTTTCATGTTGTACTTCAACGCGATTTTAATCGTGCCCGGAGCTCCATCTTCGAACTTGTAGTTCAAAATGTATCCTTTGTCGTGAAGGATCTTTGTAATCTCCTTTTTCAGGTTTGACGCAGGAATCTCAACCACCTTGTGGCGGGCTGACTGTGCATTCCGGATGCGGGTCAAATAATCTGCAATTGGGTCTGTAAACATTGCTGTTTGCTTTTTTTAGTGGCTAGGCCACGTTGCTTTATCATTTCCGTGAAAGCACGGACACTTGTTCTTGTTGTGTTAGGGCCGGTATTACCAGCTTGCTTTTTTCACGCCCGGAATTCTGCCTTCCAATGCCAGTTCACGGAACTGGTTACGGCAAAGACCGAATTGACGCATGTAACCACGAGGGCGACCAGTCAGCTGGCAACGGTTGCGCACGCGAACCTTACTGCTATTCTTAGGAAGCTTTTGCAAAGCATCCCAGTCACCTGCTTTCTTTAATTCTTCACGCTTCTTAGCGTAACGCTCCACAAGTGCAATGCGCTTGCGCTCACGAGCTTTCATTGATTCCTTGGCCATTGTTCTTTTTCCTGTTATTTATTTTGTGAAAGGAAATCCAAATTCTTCGAGAAGCGCCTTTGCTTCCTCGTTTGTGCGGGCAGTTGTAACAAAGGTGATGTCCATGCCGTTAATCTGCTTGATCTTATCGAGGTCAATCTCCGGGAAGATAATTTGTTCCTTCACACCGAATGTGAAGTTCCCGCGACCATCGAAACCTGATGACTTCACACCGCGGAAGTCACGTGTACGGGGCAATGAAACCGAGATCAAACGATCGAGGAATTCGTACATGCGATCACCGCGCAGTGTAACCTTCGCTCCGATGGCAACGCCCTTGCGGAGTTTGAAGTTAGAGATATCCTTCACAGAAGCCGTCGGCGTAGCCTTCTGACCTGCAATCATTGTCATCTCATCAACCGCTGCATCGATAATCTTCTTATCACCGGTTGCTTTACCCAACCCCTGGTTGAGGCAAATCTTTGTAATCTTCGGCACTTGCATGATCGAAGAGTATTCGAACTTGCTCTTCAAATTCGGAGCAATTTCTTCCTGGTATTTCGCTCTTAGGCGTGGAGTGTATTTCATTTCAATGTCTCCCCTGATTTCTTAGAAAAACGTTCTAGTTTACCTTCTGCATTTTTTCTGCGACCAACGCGTGTTGCGTTTCCTTTAGCATCAACTACTTTCACGTTGCTGATGTTAATGCCGGCAGCGATTGATTCAATGCCACCCTGTGGATTTTGGGCAGAAGGTTTGCGGTGCTTTTTCACCATGTTAACACCTTCGACAACCACACGGTCGTTGTCGCGATTCACTTCAACAATACGGCCTTGTTTGCCCTTATTGTCGCCGGCAGTAACAACTACCAAATCGCCTTTTTTTACTTTAACTCTTTTGAACATCGGTTATTCATTTTGGACGTTTGCACGCCTTATTGATTCTTAGATTACTTCAGGTGCGAGTGAGATAATTTTCATGTAATCCTTCTCGCGGAGCTCACGTGCTACCGGACCGAAAATACGTGTACCGCGCAATTCACCACCAGCATTGAGCAATACCACAGCATTGTCATCGAAGCGGATGTAGCTTCCATCTGCGCGACGCACTTCTTTCTTGGTGCGCACGATCACCGCTTTAGACACGGTCCCCTTCTTCACGTTACCGCTTGGAAGTGCATCCTTCACGGTTACTACGATCTGATCGCCGATTGAGGCATAACGACGACGTGTACCACCTAGCACGCGGATTACGAGTACCTCTCGGGCTCCACTGTTGTCGGCTACTTTCAGTCGTGATTCGTTCTGTATCATTTTATTATTCTTTTAATGGTTGACTTGCAACCTGTACTTCTCTTTTTTCATGCTACGGAATTCCGCCGTAACTGTATCCGGGATATACCGGCGTAGAGCTTACTTCGCCTTCTCAACGACTTCGACCAATCTCCAGCGCTTCAGCTTACTCATTGGGCGAGTCTCCATGATTTTAACAGTATCACCGATACCACACTCCCCTTTCTCGTCGTGAGCCATGAACTTCTTCGAATACTTCACGAACTTACCGTACTTAGGGTGCATTACTTTGGTTTCAACCATTACCACCACCGACTTTTCCATCTTGTTCGAGGTAACGATACCAATTCTTTCTTTACGAAGGTTTCTTTCCATGGTGTGTAATTATTTCCCGTTGTTTTTACGTTGGTTCAACACGGTGAACATACGAGCAACTTCTTTGCGCTTCATGCGCAATTGCATCGGGTTCTCAGTGCCAGCCACGGTGTGGCTGAATTTCATTTTTGCCAAAGCAGCCTTTTCTTCCTTAATCTTATCGTGAAGATCGCTGTCTGCAAGTTTGGTATAATCTGTAGCTTTCATGGCTTTTCTTATTCTGTGTAATCAGGACGAACGATGAACTTGGTGCGGCATGGCAATTTCTGTGCTGCCAAACGCAATGCCTCTTGAGCTGTTGCCAATGGCACCCCTTCTGCTTCGAAGATGATACGGCCGGGCTTCAAAACAGCCACCCACAATTCGGGGGCTCCTTTACCCTTACCCATACGTACTTCAGCAGGCTTGCGGGTAAGAGGCTTGTCCGGAAACACGCGGATCCACACTTTACCTTCACGCTTCATGAAGCGGGTGAGAGCAACACGCGCAGCTTCAAGCTGACGTGAAGTCAAGAAGCCTTCATCGAGGGTTTTGATAGCGAAGCTTCCAAACGCGAGTTGTGATCCGCGATGGGCGATTCCTTTGATCTTACCCTTCTGCTGCTTCCTGTATTTCGTTCTTTTCGGTTGTAACATGACGTTCTATTATCCTGATGTCTTAATTCAATTTTCTTTCGTGGATATTATGCGTTACCACGTCCGCCGCCTCTGCGCTCACCGCCACCGCGACGATCTCCGCCTCCACGACGATCTCCGCCACCGCGACGATCACCACTCGGACGCTCATCACGACCACCGCCTGAACCCGGGCGACGAGCTGCTGTTGCTTGGCCAAAGTTCGGCGACAAGTCACGCTTGCCATAAACTTCGCCACGGCAGATCCACACTTTCAAACCGATACGGCCGTAGGCTGTGTGAGCTTCTGCGTGATGGTAGTCGATGTCAGCACGGAGTGTATGCAAAGGAGTACGACCTTCTTTGTAGGTTTCGCTACGAGCGATCTCAGCTCCGTTCACACGACCGGCAACAGTTACCTTGATACCCTCTGCACCCATGCGCATGCTAGTCTGGATAGCCATCTTGATAGCGCGACGGTAAGAGATACGGCCTTCGATCTGACGGCAAATGCCATCTGCTACAAGGCGTGCATCCAATTCAGGGCGCTTAATTTCAAAGATGTTGATTTGGATATCCTTACCGGTAATCTTCTTCAACTCTTCCTTGAGCTTATCCACCTCTGAACCTGCCTTACCGATGATAACACCCGGGCGAGCCGTGTTGATAGTTACGGTAACCAGTTTGAGTGTGCGTTCGATAACGATCTTCGATACCGAAGCCTTCTTCAAACGAGCCATAAGATACTTGCGGATTTTATCATCCTCAACGATCTTATCGCCGTAGTTGTTACCGCCATACCAATTGCTGTCCCAGCCTTTGATAAAGCCTAGTCTGTTTCCTATAGGGTTA
>CANIAA010000031.1 GCA_947465255.1 Flavobacteriales bacterium
CCGGAGCGGGTGGAATAAGAACCGCATTGATTACGTGAACAACACCGTTGTCAGCGATAATGTCAGCAACAGTTACTTGTGCGCTGTTGATGAATACACCACCGTTGATGGTTACAACTACGTCTGCACCATTCAAGGTGGCAATAACCTGTCCGTCAGACAAATCTGTTGAAAGGGCTGTTGCGCCTACAACGTGATAAAGTAAGATCTGTGTAAGAACTCCTGTTGGATCTGCCAACAGCGCCTCTACTGTTCCTGCAGGCAACGCTGCGAAAGCTTCGTCTGTTGGAGCAAACACGGTAAACGGACCAGTACCTGAAAGCACTCCATCCAAACCGGCTGCAACTACCGCTGCTTCCAATGTGTTGTGATCAGCGCTGTTTACGATGATATCTACAACGGTTGATGTTTGTGCCGGAGGCAATAACACCGCATCAATAACGTGAACCACGCCATTGTCGGCCAAAACGTCCGCTACAATTACTTGAGCATTGTTTACGAATACACCATTGGCGTTGATCGTAATAGTAACTCCACTTCCTTGCAACGTAGTAGCAATCAAACCATCCGATAAATCGGTCGAGAGGATGGTACCATCCAAAACGTGGTACAAAAGCACATCAACCAATGCACCTGTTGGATCTGCAAGAAGCGCGTCAACTGCACCTGCAGGCAGCAAGTCAAACGCTGCGTCAGTTGGCGCAAACAACGTGAATGAACCAGGGCTAGCCAAGGTTTCGTTTAAACCGCTCGCAAGAAGCGCAGCCTCTAGCGTGTTGTGATCGGCGCTGTTCGTTACAATATCCATAATGGTATTGATTGGCGTCACCGGCGGCAACAACACTGCATCAATAACGTGCACAACACCATTATCAGCCTGAACATCAGCAACAGTAACCTGAGCATCGTTGATGAAAACGCCGTTGGCATTTACCGAAATAGTTATCTCATCACCCTGAAGTGTGGTCACCATCATTCCATCGCTTAGGTCTGTCGACAATGCTTGGAATCCGAGTACGTGATACAATAATATGTTGGCCAAATCACCTGTTGGATCAGCCAGCAAAAGATCAATTGTTCCGGCAGGCAAGGCCGCGAACGCAGCGTCTGTTGGTGCGAAAACAGTGAATGGTCCAGCACCTGATAAGTCATCAGCAAGACCCGCAGCAATAACAGCAGCTTCCAACGTATTATGATCGGGGCTGTTCACAATTACATCCAGGACAGAAGAAGTTGGCGCAGGCGGCAACAACACAGCGTCAAGCACATGAACAACGCCATTATCAGCTGTGATATCAGCAACAATTACTTGAGCATCATTGATGAATACTCCATTAGCATTGATTGTTACAACAACATCATTTCCCTGAATAGTGGTTGCTAAAAGTCCGTCAACCAAGTCGGTCGACAAGATGGTGCCACTCAATGCATGATAAAGCAAAATATTCAACAAATCACCGGTAGGATCAGCCAATAAAGCATCCACTGTTCCTGCAGGCAGCAAATCAAATGCTGCATCGGTTGGTGCAAACAAGGTAAAATCACCCGGATTGGCAAGCACGTCATTCAAGCCACTGGCTATCAAAGCAGCCTCGAGAGTGTTATGAACCGCGCTATTTGCAACAATATCCATAATGGTATTGGTAACGTTTACCGGGGGCAAAAGCACCGCGTCGATAACGTGAACAACTCCGTTCGAAGCGTCAATATCTGCAACAGTTACCAGCGCATTATTGATGCTAACCGCGCCGGCATCAATCGTAACCGTTACCGCTTCTCCCTGAAGAGTGGTTACCATCATACCATCCGTCAAATCAGTGGAAAAGGCCTCGAGACCCAGAACGTGGTAAAGCAGCACGTTTGCTAAACTGCCCGTAGGATCTGATAGCAACGATGCAACTACTCCCGGAGGAAGTGCTTCAAAAGCAGCATCTGTTGGAGCAAAAACAGTGAATGGACCGGGACCGGATAGGTCATCGGCAAGGTCTGCAGCGATAACCGCAGATTCCAGCGTTGTGTGATCAGGACTGCCTACAATAATGTCGACCACTGTCTGGGCCTTCATTTGTAAACCGAAACACAACAACGTGAGTAGGTAAAATAGTTTTCTCATGATTTGTTGAATTGATTTGGAAACAGATTAAACAAGACTGTAGTTTCAAAGTTCACCGGTTCCAATTCATAATAGAAATTTCCACTTACATTATTGGACACTTAAAATAAAAAACCCCGACCATCGAAATGATGGTCGGGGTTTTCAATAGAGTTTGAAAGCTTATTTCTTCATGAAGCTGCGAGTCACGCAGTCATTTCCATTTACCAGTTTCAATTGATACATACCTTGAGCCAAGGCATCAATCGATAATGTTGTAGTTGAGTAGAAATTTCCTGAAGTAACCAACTCACCGGTAACACTGTAGATAGTGTATACAGTAGCTCCTGTCATTGCAGGCACACTCACAGTGAGCTGCTCAGAGGCAGGGTTCGGGAATATAGTCGCTGTGTTGATGTCAGACTCATTCACCGAAGTGCTCGGTGTGAGAACAGCATCAATCACGTGAACTACTCCATTATCAGCTACTAGGTCTGCCATTATCACTTGTGCATTATTGATGAATACGTTACCACCTGTAATAGATACGGTAACATCTTGTCCTTGCAAAGTAGTGATGGTTTGACCGTTGCTCAAGCTTGACGAAAGAGCTTCTCCGCCAACAACATGGTAAAGAAGAACCTGTGTCAGAGCACCCGTTGGGTCAGCCAACAAAGTTTCGATTACACCAGCAGGAAGTGCGGCAAACGCTGCATCTGTTGGAGCAAACACGGTGAATGGACCATCGCCTGAAAGATCATCAGCAAGGCCAGCCGCTATCACAGCTGTTTCCAATGTGTTGTGGTTAGCGCTATTCACGATAATGTCAACTACTGTTGTAGGCTCAGGATTGAGTTCTGGAACCAACACTGCATCAATCACGTGCACAACACCATTGTCAGCGATAATGTCTGCAACAATTACTTGCGCATCATTGATGAATACACCATTTGCGTTGATCGTTACTGTAACGTCTTGACCTTGAATAGTCGCGATCATCATACCATCAGTCAAATCAGTTGAAAAAGCTTGACCGGCAACTGCATGGTAAAGCAATACCTGCGTAAGGGCTCCTGTTGGATCAGCCAACAAAGCGTCTACTGTACCGGCAGGAAGGGCAGCAAATGCTGCGTCAGTTGGAGCGAAAACAGTCAACGGACCTTCTCCTGAAAGAGCGCTCTGCAAACCTGCTGCAACTACAGCGGCCTCAAGCGTGTTGTGATCATTGCTGTTTACAACGATATCCAGAATAGTGTTGGTCGGCTCAGCTGCAGGCACAAGCACTGCATCAATTACGTGAACAACTCCGTTATCAGCGATAATATCCGCAACAATAACTTGTGCGTTATTGATGAAAACACCATTAGCATTGATGGTAACTGTTACATTCTGACCTTGAAGGGTCATCACCATAAGACCATCCGACAAGTCGGTTGACAATGCAGGACCACCTACAACGTGGTAAAGCAATACTTCGGTAAGAGCACCGGTTGGGTCAGCCAACAAAGCGTCGATTACACCAGCAGGAAGTGCGGCAAAGGCAGCATCTGTCGGCGCGAAAAGTGTAAGCGGGCCGGGTCCTGAAAGGGCACCCTGCAAGCCAGCAGCCAATACTGCAGCTTCTAGTGTGTTGTGGTCATTGCTGTTTACAACGATGTCCAAAATTGTATTGGTCGGAGGTGCCGGTGGCAGCAACACTGCATCAATTACGTGAACTACTCCATTGTCTGCGATGATATCAGCAACTATTACTTGAGCATCGTTAATGAATACGCCATCAGCATTAATAGTAACCATTACATCTTCACCTTGAAGAGTCAAAACCATCATACCATCAGTCAAATCAGTGGAAAGAGCCACTCCGCTTGTTGCATGGTAAAGCAATACCTGAGTAAGCGCTCCTGTTGGATCTTCCAACAAAGCTTCCACAGTTCCAGCTGGAAGTGCCGCGAAAGCAGCATCCGTTGGAGCAAAAACAGTCAATGGGCCAGGACCTGAAAGGGCACCCTGTAAGCCGGCAGCCAATACTGCAGCTTCTAAAGTATTGTGGTCATTGCTGTTTACAACGATGTCCAAAATTGTATTGGTCGGAGGTGCCGGTGGTAACAACACTGCATCAATTACGTGAACTACTCCGTTGTCGGCCATTACATCGGCAAGAATTACTTGGGCATCATTGATGAAAACACCATCTGCATTGATGGTAACCATCACTTCGCTTCCCTGGATGGTTGCAGCCATCATACCGTCTGCAAGGCTAGTTGAAAGAACAGTACCGCTCAATGCGTGGTACAACAGAATGTTAGCCAAAGCACCTGTTGGGTCAGCCAACAACGCTTCTACTGTTCCGGCAGGAAGCGCATCAAAAGCAGCATCCGTTGGCGCGAAAAGTGTGAAATCACCCGGGTTAGAAAGGGTTTCATTCAAACCACTTGCATTAAGAGCAGCTTCGAGTGTGTTGTGAACGTCGCTGTTAGCCACGATATCCATGATGGTATTCGTTGGCATAACCGGCGGCAACAATACCGCGTCAATCACGTGAACCACTCCATTCGTTGTCTGTATGTCTGCTGTAGTTACCTGTGCTTCATTGATGAAAACACCCGATCCATTAATGGTAACGGTGATTTCTTCACCTTGCATTGTAGTGACCATCAAACCATCAGCTAAGTCGGTTGAAAGAGCTTGGAAATCCAACACATGATACAACAAAATAGACGCTAAGGCGCCAGTTGGATCCTGAAGAAGCGCATCAACTGTTCCTGCAGGCAAAGCAGCAAAGGCAGCATCAGTAGGTGCAAAAACAGTGAATGGACCTGGACCCGAAAGATCATCGGCAAGTTCTGCAGCAATAACAGCTGTCTCAAGCGTCGTGTGATCAGGACTGTTTACAATGATGTCGACCACTGTCTGGGCCTTCATCTGCAATCCGAAACACAACGCCATAATGAAGTAAAGTACTTTTCTCATAATGTGTTTAATTGATTTGGAAAACATCTAAACAAATTGTTTCGCTGTTGGTTCACTTTTGTGTGGAGTTTTATTGGCAGCCCTTGTTTTTTCTGCATTTTTTCGGCTCAACATAGCGCTGTTCAAACTACGCCCTTCGAAGCAGAGTAAGCTCGCTTAACTAAATGCAACTTTGAGTCATGAATGAGCGAACCTTCGATGCCCGCCAGATTGCCAAATGGGCGACTGTCTTCGTGGCACTTACTCTGATTGCCTTCGCCTACTTTCAACTCTCGCAGCCTGCTGTAGAAAAAGGCAACCCCCTTTCTGTCGTTCCTGCCAACTCGGCGCTGGTTTGCACAATCGATCATCTTGATGGATCAACAGATGAACTCACCTTATTTCAAACCCTCCTAAACAATGCCGGCCAACGAACTGCATTCAAGGGGTGGTCTCAAACTGTTCGTCAGTTAGATTCACTTCGTACTCAAAACCGCAAATGGTATGACTGGCTGCAAACATGCGGTCTTTCTTTTCAAACGCCCGACGCACTTAATCCTGAAAACTGGTCGCTCTCCATCGCTTTGCCGTCCAATGCTTCCGCTTCAGAGTTCATGAAAGACTGGCTACCCGATTTACCAAAACGTGACTTCAAAGGTGTTTCGCTCTTCATCGGCTCAAATGCCTCTTGGTGCGAATTGAGTCATTGTCTTGTTTTCTCGCATTCAGCCGCCGTGTTGGAAGAGGTGGTTATTCAAGTCGACAAAAAAAACGTGCTCGCTACCAATGAAGCTTTCAACTCTTCCTACGATCTCCGCAGCAAAGACGTGCCTCTTCACATTTCAACACGCATCGCCGACATGGGTTGGCTCACGCTTGAGCCGGTTTTCACTGCTGCGGGCACACTACTCAATGGCTTTCTTCCCTCCCTTCCCGGTCAACCTCAACCATTAGCCATCCATGCATTTCCGGGCGAAGTTTCAATACAACAATTTTTACCGGAGAGCACATCTTTTGTAGACGTTCTGCACTCATCAGAATTCGATTCCACCTGGAGTGCTCTTACCGATTACTACAAAGGATCCCAGGCTGAATTATACTGGTCGCAAGCATGGCAAGACCTGGGTGACTCCTGCCAATGTGATCTAAATGAAATCTTGCTCGGTTGGCGCACCGGCGAGCAAGGTGTCGCGGTTGTCGAATTGGGTGATAGCTTGTCTGAAGCCGTTTCGTTCTTCGGCGTGTCGGATAGCTCCAATGTCATAAACCTCTTGAGGCCTGCACTAACAAATCAGGCCACACCTGCCGATGGCATCTACACCGTTGCCTTTCCTCAAGCTTTTATGCGGAATGCCATGCCTTCGCTCACAGTCGAAAACAACTTTGTAATGCAGTCGGATGGTTTCCTGTTTAGCGCATCGTCACCGGCACCTCTGCGAGCCATTCGAAATGCGTCCAAGAAACTTGGCGACAAAAACGAATTCACGTCGTTTCTGAATCAATCCGGCAAATCATCAGGTCGTTTCGTCTACCAATCGAACTCTGAAGTTGCGCTACTACCTGCCTCCTTAACCGCGCTCATCGATGGAAGCGGAAGCAGTAGTTTCACGACTGAGTGGAGTCAGCCACACCAAATACTCATCAGCATAGCCATTCCCGTTCGAATCAAAGAGGCTGCACCTATTCAAGCTCCAGCCGCTCCAGAGCCCGTTATCACATCCGACAATACAAGTGAAGCCATCGCTGTAAATGAACGCTCGTGGTCAGTCATAAACCACAACACCAATGAAAGAGAAACGCTGAAGCAAAACAACGATAACAAGCTGGAGCTTATCGGTGCCGATGGAAAGTCTCTATGGTCCATTGAAATCGAAGGCCCGATATTGGGTGATGTCGTTCAAATCGACGCACTGAAAAACAACAAACTGCAAATGGCTTTCACCACTCAAAGCGCGGTCTATATTCTGGATAGAAACGGAAACGCACTACCCGGATTCCCTTACCATACAAAGCCTCCCATCTCGTCGCCACTGCTGGCAGCCGACTACGACAACACGAAAAAGTACCGCCTCATATTCGCCGCAGGCGACGGATTGCTTTTCAACTTCGGTGTAGACGGCAAGCCAACTTCCGGGTGGAAATTCAGTGGCACAGGAAGCGAAAAAATCATTGCCGTAAAAACACAGAAAATCGGTTCTGACGATGTCATTGTAACTGTGAGCGACCAGGGAAACATTCAACTCCTCAAACGCACGGGCGAAACAAAAGCGGTGTGCACCAGCAAGTTGGAAGGCTTCGACGGAAAGACGCTCGACATCATTTCAGGAAATGACTTCAACACAACCAGTATCGTTTATAGCTGTGGGTCGAGCGCAAAAACGGTCCAACTCTCGGTGGAATGACCAACAACCCATTGACACATTTGAAGCGCGACAAGACTCTTGCCCTGGCGCTGAAAAATTTCACATTCGAAAAAGTAAAACGCGAGGAAAACATTGCTCTGTATCTGTGTTTATCCATCATCAGTCAACAGTTAAGTACACGCGTAGCACGTGTAATCTGTGATCGTTTTCTGGAATTGTTTACAGGAGAAGAACCCAGCTGTGAGCGTATTCTCCAGGTGGAAAAAAGCACCTTGCGCAGCATAGGCTTGAGCGAGTCCAAGTGCAACTACATTCATAACGTTTGCGAGTTCTTTGCGGAACAAAAGCTCAGCGATGAGAGACTGCAGGACATGAGCAATGAAGAAGTGACCGAAACACTCATTCAAATCAAAGGTGTGGGCAACTGGACCATACAGATGTTACTCATGTTTGCCATGGCCCGCGAAGACGTTTTTGCTCCGGATGATTTGGGCATTCAAAAAGCCATGACTCGTTTGTATAAGATAGAGGCTCCTTCCTCCAAAGAACTTAAACAACAAATGCAGCTCATTAGCGAACAATGGAAACCCTTCCGCACGTATGCGTGCCTGGCACTTTGGTCGTGGAAAGACGAAGGAAATTAGTCGCGTCGACCAACCTCACGCAAGTGAACCACGTGCGAACGGACAGCCGAAAGCACTGTACGATGCTCATTGTAGCCAATTCCGAACTTCTCACACGTTTCTTTCACAATCTCATTAATCGCAGGATAGTGAACGTGTGATATACGCGGGAACAAATGGTGTTCAACCTGAAAATTGAGACCGCCTGTAAACCACGATACAATTTTGTTTTTTGTTGCGAAATTGCTGGTAGTGTTAATCTGGTGAACAGCCCATTCAACATCGAGCTTGCCATCTTGCGCTACCGGAAAATCAGTTTCCTCAACTACGTGTGCCAATTGGAACACAACAGCAATCACAATTCCGCAGGTGCTTGTCAAGATTAAGTACCCTATAATCGTTTGCCACACCCCAATCATCATCATTGGCAAGGCCAGAAATGTAAAGTAGTAAAAAAGCTTTGTTGTCCAGAAGCTCACATGATCCCAAAACTTGTATTTCTTGATTTTAGTCTCACCAACCTTTCCTGTGAAATACTTCAGAAAATCGAAGTAAAACACCCAGAAAAAGTAATTCAACGCATAAAACACGAAGCCATAAATGTGCTGAAAGCGATGAATCCAGTAGCGCTTTTGGTTGGTGTTCATGCGCATAACAGGGCTGATGTCAATATCATCATCCAAACCATCAATATTCGTAAAACTGTGGTGAATCATGTTATGCTTAGCCTTCCACAAGTTCACGTCACCACCCATCAAGTTGAGCGAATAACCCATCACATTGTTGAGCCATTCATGCTTTGAAAAACTGCCATGCGCGCTATCATGCATGACATTGAAGCCGATACCTGCTAGGGTTATACCCAAAGCTGCGCACAGACCTATGCTCAACAAAATTCCCGGGGTGAAAAACACCAGCCAGGTGTAGATACCAACGAGTAACGAGAGGAAAACGGCTGTCTTTAGATAGATCTTCCAGTTACCCCAACGTGATAGGTTGTTTGTCTCGAAGTAAGCGTCTACACGCTTCCTGAGCTCATCAAAGAACGGATGTTCCTTGGTATTGAATGAAACAAATGACATGGTGATTTCCTTGATTCTGCATTCGTTAATTCCTGAATGCGCCGGCAATGTACGTCAACCAAACGGCCTACAACGTTAAACAGAAATAAAAGAAAACAGCGGGTTGTTAATTCCTCCTCATTCTCAACGAAATAGAAAATTGTTGGCGACTTTATCAATCGCGCTTATATTTGCCTCGCTTTTGGCACTGATAATAAAGAAGTGAAGAGGGGTCTCAAGCCCCTCTTTTCTTTGGTATCAACTCCCAAACCCTAAACAATGATTACCCGAGAATCGGTCACACAACTTATCGAAGAGAAAATCGCAGGAACAGACATGTTCATTGTGGATGTCACGGTGCGCCCGGGCAATGTCATCGATGTTACCCTCGACAGCGATACAGGCATCACCATTGAAGCCTGCACAGACGTTCATCGCCACTTGCTTCATTCGATGGACCGTGAAGTGGAAGACTATTCGCTCGAGGTGTCGTCACCGGACCTCACCAAGCCCTTGAAAGTATTCCGCCAATACTTGAAAAACATTGGCCGTGACCTTTCAGTGAAAAAAGCCGACAAAAGCAAAACCGAAGGCGAACTCGTTGCGGCTACAGAACAAGACGTAACACTGCTTACCTCCCAAAAGGAAGAAGTACCGGGTAAAAAAGGAAAAAAATTGGTGGAACGGGAAATTACCATTCCATTCACCGACATAACAGAAGCGAAAGTCATGATTCGCTTTAAATAGTAGAAAGTAGAAAAACCCTATAACGATCATTAAAAATCAAATCCGATGAAAGGTTTAAATCTGATGGATGCGTTCGGCGACTTCAAAGAGTTGAAGAATATCGACCGCGAAACCATGAACCAAATTCTCGATGATGTTTTCCGCAGCATGATTCTCAAGCGCTGGGGCGCCGACGACGGCTTCGACATCATCATCAACCCCGACCGTGGTGACCTGGAAATCTGGCGTACTCGTGAAATAGTTCCCGATGGAGAACTCGACGACGAGGTAGCACAAATCGAGGTGGGCATGGCACAAAAAATTGTACCCGATCTGGAAGTAGGAGAAGAATTAATTGAGGAAATCAAGATTGAAGATTTCGGGCGTCGCAACATTTTGGCCATGCGTCAAAACCTGCAGTCGCGCATCATGGACCTCGAAAAGGACCATCTCTATCAGAAATACCGTGAGCGTGTAGGTGATATTATCTCCGGCGAAGTTTATCAGGTATGGAAGAAAGAAATGCTCGTACTCGACGATGAAGACAATGAGTTGATTCTGCCCAAGGAACAGCAAATTCCTTCTGACTTCTATAAGAAAGGAGATACTATTCGCGCTGTTGTATACAAAGTGGACATGCGCAATAACTCGCCACAAATCATTTTGAGCCGCACAGCTCCTGAGTTCCTTGAAAAGTTGTTCGAGCAAGAAGTTCCGGAAGTTTTCGATGGCCTCATCACCATCAAGAAAATTGTACGTGAACCGGGCGAGCGCGCCAAGGTTGCTGTTGAAAGCTACGACGACCGCGTGGATCCTGTAGGTGCTTGTGTTGGTATGAAAGGCGCACGCATTCACACCATCGTGCGTGAATTGCGCAATGAAAACATCGACGTTATTCAATACACCGCCAATGAGCAACTGCTCATCACTCGTGCACTGGCTCCTGCCAAAATTTCGAGTATCAACCTCGACCACGACAATATGAAGGCGGATGTATTCCTCAAGCCTGATCAAGTGTCACTCGCCATCGGTAAAGGTGGTAACAACATCAAACTCGCAGGCCGTCTTACCGGTTTCGAAATCGATGTATACCGCGAAACAGATACCGACATCGATGATGTGGATTTGGAAGAATTCTCAGACGAAATCGATGCATGGATTATCGATGAGCTGAAGAACATTGGTTGCGACACAGCTCGCTCAGTGCTAGCAATTCCAAAAGAAGATCTCGTGAAGCGTACCGACCTCGAAGAAGAAACGGTAGAGGAAGTAGTGCGTATTCTGAAAGCGGAATTCGAATAATTCACTTCCAAGAAGATAAAAGGGGCTGCATCAATGGATGCAGCCCCTTTGCTTTTTATAGTGTTTCCCCCTTCGGATCCACTCACATTTCGCACAGGGCGCGCTTCATCAGAAGCCAAGGTTCATTCGATTTTCGCGCAAGGCGCCCATCATCAGAAGCCAGGGTTCTCGGACGCACTGCAGTGCGTCCCTACCCTCGCACTTCGCACTGTGCGCCCTTTATCAAAAGCCAAGGTTCATTCGCCTTTCGCACAGGGCGCTCTTCATCAGAAGCCAAGGTTCTCGGACGCACTGCAGTGCGTCCACTACCCTCGCACTTCGCACTGTGCGCCCTAGAAACACTATCGACTCACAACAAACCGCTGTGACTCATCAAACCCATCTCCAAACAAATGGTACACATACGTTCCATTCTGCAGATCATTCAGCATGAATCGCTCGCGGTGATACCCCATTCCCATCGACTTGCGGTCGAAAATCGTGGCTACTCGCTTGCCCTGCATGTCAAGTACTTCCAGTGTCATCTCATGCGGCTTCATCAAATGATATCCAATGACAAGCTCGGTGTTTGCCGGATTAGGATAACATGCAAACAACTGCTCCTTCGGGTACACCATCATGTATTCCTCGTTCAAAGTAGGAAGTGAAATGTTCTCATCGCCGGGCAGGTAGATGACGAACTGCACGAAGCACAAATACATCTCCTCCGTAGTTGATTCTCCCCATGTCATTACCTGCGGAGGATCATTCGGATTCAGTGGGTTTTGAGCGGTATTATCGAAGGTGCCTAGGCAATGCACCGTATAGCCTGCCGGAATGCGCAGCAAATTGGGGAAGGCAAACAATCCCTGCCAGTTGAAATCCCACTCCGGAATTTTAATGATGTTTATGGTGTCCTGACCATCGGGGCTTACCGCATAAACTTCATAGCTACTGCATATGAGGTGTCCGTGAGGTGCTACGTCGATAAGCGAAACATCGACCGGTACTTCTATCGTACCATGAAATGTTTTCACCGTATTGGGTAAGATGATAAATGGCTCATCAAGATTATTTGGGTTAATCGGCACCGTTTGAACATAGCGGGTAATCGGTTCATCCGCGAAGAAGATATTCACGCTGGTTTGATCCGTTTGGTCAATACTCGACGGGCCATAATGCATCTGGATAAGCAAATCAGAATTGGCATACAGCTTCTTGCCCAAAGCAGGCGGAAAGACCAGAGGACTCGTGCCGGGCACCCACGCGCTGAAGAAATTATCAATTGGATTAAATCCAAATCCACCAAACTGCGTGTAACCATATTCTGGAGTCGCAGCATCGAGCTGGGCTGCTTCGCCGCTTACATCGACTCCCAAAATTGCGTGGTGGCATATGTTCTTGTTATCCGGACGTACTTCAATAGCTTCTATATCCGTGTCTTCCGTTAGCCCGGTTGGAAGCACAAATACTTTGTACATATCCGCGTTATTGCCCAAGTGCAGAAAAGGTTCCTCCAATGTCAAAACCAAATCGGGCTCCCCAACTTGAGAGCCTTCGGGGAAGACCGGTACAGGCGGAGTAAGATCCGGGTTTCCTTCTGGCGCGCCAGCGGCAACCCACTCGGCAATAAGCGATATTTCGGTGTCTGTTAACACATTCTCATCACGAAACGTACGGTACGTATGATCGGGAGTCCATGGCGGCATATAGCGAATACCCGTTACGTACTCAATAATGTTAGCCGAAGCGGAAACCTCAGCATAGCTCGTAAGCGGCATAGGGCCAATCTCGCCTTCGCGGTGACATTTGGTGCAATGCTCAAAGATGATGGGGGCAATGTTTTCTGAAAACGTTACCTGCGCGCTCACGTGCGCCGACCAAAGCATTGTTAAAACAATTATTCCCTTTTTCATGGCTATTATTTTTCGATGATACAACCCACAGCGGGCACATGGTTTACTTCCACCATACCACCCTGCAATATACGATCTAGCGCGTTTCGTAACTCCCTGTTCTTTACTTGAGCCCTCCTCTTCCCTACTCGCACGAAGCTATCATCGATGCGGCCGTGATACACAACGGAATCGTTGTGCATTACAAACACTTCCGGAGTCACCGTTGCATTCAACCGGCGATGCATTACATCGTCACGTTCGATGGGAAAAGGTATTAGATATTCTATTCGAAACGCATCCACCACGCTATCATTCAACAAAGGACCTACGGCATAACCGGCAAACTGCACACCCTGTGCATGGTAATCCGAATAAAGTGAGCGCATCTCCAACGCATAGAACCGACAAATCGTGCAACTTGGCGATAAAAAGAACATGACTTTCAGTTGGCTATGAGCTCCCTTTGCTGCACAGAACAGCAATACAAAAAGTAATATGATGCGAAACTTCGACATTTTCGGATGAGCGTCTCCACTTTATGACTTCGGTTTAAAAATACTATGAAATTCATGATTTTATGAGAAAACCGGTCAAAACAAACTAACTTGCACCGGCAAATAAATTTATCACAACGGCAAACGTCAACGAAGTATAAAGCAATGAAACAGTAAGCAGAAGCAAACATATAGCTCCCTGAATCTGGCCATTGCGTTGTGCTCTCCTCGACAACTTTTTGGATTATGTCTGAAGTAAAAGGACCACAAAGGCTTGGAAAAGCAGCAGTAACGCTCGGCGTTAGTAAGGACACTATCGTAGAATTCCTCTCGAAAAAAGGGGTTACGATAGAGAACAACCCGATGGCTAAGATTGAAGCAGATGCTTATGAAATGCTTATGGGCGAGTTTGCCGGCGACCAGGCAGCCAAGGAAAAAGCGGCAGCAACTGCGGCTAAAGTGCGCGAATCACGCTCAACAATCACCCTAGCTGACACCAAAAAGACCAAAGGCGGGTCCAAGGAAGATGAAGAGCCTGAAATCGATTACAGTAAGTTTAAGCGAAAAGTAGAGGTAAAAGAGAAGCCTGCTCCTAAAGCTCCTGAGCCCGTGGCTGAAGTTCCTGCCGAAATTGTCGAAGAAACTACCTCCACTACCCCCCACAAGCAAAAAGAGGAAGAACCTGCTAAGGAAGAAGAAAAAGTTAGCGAAGTAAAAGTAGTAGGGAAAATTGACCTCTCCAGTCTGGAAAAACCGAAAACGAAAGGTCGCAAAAAGACTGAAGTTACTCCGGAAGTTCCTGAAGAAACGAAGCCAGCTGCAAAAGGGAAACCTAAAAAACCCGCAGAAGAGCCTGCTCCGGTTGTAAAACCTGTGCCGGAACCCGTGGCGGAAAAAGCGCCGGAACCTGAAAAGGAACTCATCCGCGTGAATGTTCAAAAACTTACAGGCGTAAAACTGATGGGTAAAATCGAACTGCCTACAGAACCTGAAAAGAAAAAAGCAGATGCCGCCAATTCCGAAGCTGAAAAGCGTAAGCGTAAACGCGTGGGTAAGGTGGACATCCAACGTCAACAAGAAATTGACCGACGCCAACGCAACACGGCGAAGCCTGCAGAGCCGAAGAAAACGGAACTCAGCGAACAGGACATTCAAAACCAGGTAAAGGCCACTCTGGCCCGCCTCGGTGGACAAGGAAAGTCGAAGTCAAGTAAGTTCCGTCGTGAAAAGCGTGACTTCGTAGCGCGTCGTTCTGAAGAAGAAGCAGCGCGCCAACAGGCCGAAAATCTGGTATTGAAGCTTACTGAGTTCGTTACCGTGAGTGAATTGGCTTCCATGATGAACATTCAGCCCACTGAAATCATCAAGGCTTGCATGCAACTCGGCATCTTCGCCTCACTCAACCAACGTCTCGATGCGGAAACCATCAATATCATTTCAAGCGAATTCGGATTTGAAGTGGAGTTCGTAAGCGCAGACGTAATCGAACAAATTGCGGAAGAGGAAGACAACCCGGACACTATGATTACGCGTCCGCCTGTAATCACGGTGATGGGTCACGTTGACCATGGTAAAACCTCGCTGCTCGACTTCATCCGTAAAGCCAATGTAATTGCCGGTGAGGCGGGTGGTATCACCCAGCACATTGGTGCCTACAGCGTAGAAATTGCGAACGGAAGAAAGATAACATTCCTCGATACACCGGGTCACGAAGCATTTACTGCAATGCGTGCACGCGGTGCCAAGGTTACCGACCTAGCCATCATCGTTGTCGCAGCTGACGATAGCGTGATGCCTCAAACCAAAGAAGCCATCTCGCACGCTCAAGCGGCAGGTGTGCCTATGATTTTTGCATTCAATAAGATTGATAAGCCAGGAGCTAACTCGGATAAAATCCGCGAACAGCTTTCTGCCATGAACATTCTGGTGGAAGAATGGGGTGGTAAATTCCAAACTCAAGAAATTTCAGCCAAAAAAGGTCTCAATATCGATGCTCTTTTGGAAAAGGTATTGCTCGAGAGCGATATGCTCGACCTCAAGGCCAACCCCGCAAAACGCGCGGTAGGAACCGTAATCGAATCAACGCTCGATAAAGGTCGCGGATATGTGACCACCTTGCTCGTTGAAGCCGGAACCCTGCGCATTGGCGACGCAATTCTTGCCGGTCACCACAGTGGCCGAGTGAAGGCGATGTTCAACGAGCGCGGACAAAAGGTAAATGAAGCCGGACCAGCTACTCCTGTATCGCTGCTCGGTTTTGAAGGCGCTCCTAACGCTGGTGATAAGTTCAACGTGATGGAAGACGAGCGCGAAGCTCGCAACATCGCATTGAAGCGTCAGCAACTGCAGCGTGAACAAAGCTTGCGCACCAAGAAGCACCTCACCATCGAAGAAATCGGTCGCCGTATCGCATTGGGTGACTTCAAAGAACTTAACCTCATCGTTAAAGGTGACGTGGATGGTTCTGTGGAAGCACTCACCGATTCGTTACAGAAACTTTCGACCGAGAAAATTCAGGTTCGCATCATTCACAAAGGTGTTGGACAAATCAGCGAGTCTGATGTATTGTTGGCTAGCGCCTCCGATGCTATTATCATCGGCTTCCAGGTTCGACCCAGCGCTCCTGCCCGCAAAATCGCCGAAAACGAAGAAATTCAAATCAAGCTATACTCCATCATCTACAAGGCCATCGAAGAGGTCAAGGAAGCGATGGAAGGAATGCTCTCAGCTCGTATCGAAGAGCAGATTACCGGTACAGCCGAAATTCGCGAAGTATTCAAAATCAGCAAGGTTGGAACCATTGCGGGTTGTATGGTACTCGACGGAAAAATCGGACGAACCAGCAAAGTGCGCGTAATCCGCGATGGTATCGTAATCTACACAGGAGAACTCGGCTCCTTGAAGCGCTTCAAAGACGATGTGAAAGAAGTGGTGAAAGGCTACGAGTGCGGTCTTAACATCGATCGCTTCAACAACATTGAAGTGGGCGACAATGTAGAAGCATTCGAAGAAGTAGAGGTGAAGCAAACACTGTAAGGCTGGCTGCCCATGAAAGTACTTAGGCTATTGCCGAACGCACTCACTCTGGCCAACTTGGCTTGCGGGTCTATTGCGGCCTATAACATCGCTCATAGCTTCGATGCCACTCAGGCGGTTTATCTGATTTTCCTTGCAGCCATCTTCGATCTGTTTGATGGCGCTGCCGCTCGTAAACTAGGAGTTAATGGCGATATGGGAAGAGAACTCGACTCGCTCGCCGATGTAGTTTCTTTTGGGTTAGCACCATCACTCATCATCTTTACCATGCTCGAGCAATCACTCGACGTATCGCTCCAACCCTTGAAATATATCGCCTTCGCGAACGTGCTTGCAGCAGCGTATCGCCTTGCGCGATTTAACGTCTCGGAATCGTCCGGTAAAACATTCAATGGCATGCCATCGCCCGCCAATGGTATCTTCTGGGCATCGCTGCTAGCAATAGTAGTGGAAAGCCATCATCCGGCCATGTTACCTGGCGATCAGTGGGTGTGGCCTTCTAACATAGTTATCACTTTCCTTGTTATCACTACACTACTCATGATCTCTCAAGTAGAAATGTTTTCATTCAAGTTTAAACCGGGCGGCATTGCAGCGAATAAAACACAAACAGCTTTTGCTATTATCGGAGCCATACTATCCATTTCGGTTTATGGCTTGTTTGAGAATTGGCTTTTCATCATTCCGCTGCTTATACTACTTTACATCGTCACG
>CANIAA010000032.1 GCA_947465255.1 Flavobacteriales bacterium
ATTGAAATGAATAGGTTTGATTTAACCGCAATGCACGAATATCCAATTTACCATGATTATCCGTTGGAGCTATTTGCACAATCTCTCCCGCATCGTTGCGCACTGTAAGCTCTATGCCGGGCATGGCTTGGCCGGCGCACTCAAGTTCAGCAGTCATGTCGTGCAACTCTTCCGGTCGTGCTTCACGCGTAAGCAGAAACAGATCATCACCGCCCATTCCCCCGGCACGATTGGAAGTTAGAATGGCCTTATCATTACTCAAAAATAGAATACACACATCATCCGCTGCGCTATTGATAGGAGCTCCTTCGGCAATCGTTGTCTTCCACTGCGTGCTTCCCTGCGCCCTTCGAATATCATAACCACCCCATGTGTCGGTAGTGTTGGTTGCAAAAAAGATATCTCCTTGGTGATAGGTCGGGAAAATTTCATGGGCAGCTGTATTTACTCCTAGCCCAAGATTAACGGGTTGCGACCAACCCTCCGGAGTGCGCATGCAATACCACAAATCCATTCCACCATGCCCTCCGTTGCAGTTACTCGAAAAAACCAGCATTTGACGCTCAGCGGTGTAATGTGGATGCGTGAAGTCGGATGCAAAATCAACTAACGGCAACACTTCGGGTGTTTCCCATCGCCAGCCGTTCCATTGACTTGAGTATAGCTTGAGATGATGGCCCTTTGCGGTGCCGAAATTCTGAACGGAAGAGAAGAACAACATGGAATCCTCTTCGCAATAGGTCGCAGGCCCTATATCATGCAATGCGCCACGGAAGAAATACTCAGAATCACTCCACTTCGAATAGTCAATACCTCGCTCCCAAGACTGCAACGAATACTTGGGTCGTTCATTCCATTGATAGTCATTGACCAAATCAGCCTGACCGGCCTTCATGACAATCAATCGGTCATTAAACACGGTGCAAGCGAGCTCATCATTACACGAGTTCAAATCAAAAAGCGGCTTAATACTGTAGTTCTCCTGACCCAACGCCAAGTTCGTCAACACACTGAGAAATATGAGAGCAATACAATTCTTCATAATCAGAAATATCGAACCGCACCGGCTGTCCGTTTGTGTAAAGTGTACCCAATGAATAACTCCGCTGAACTTTGATTACAGGTCATCCTACTTCCCAGAGTGTTATCGTAACTCATTCCGATTCTCAACTGCTCATTCACCATCCAAGAGAATAACATTTGCCAGGCTGATCCAAGACGATATCCCGCTCCCAGACGGAATTTATTGCGATAGAGGTACTGCGCATTGATTTCCGACTGCCATTGCTGCCCTTCACTCCATTTGATTTGAGTCGACACTTCGAGCAAATCGCTCTCCCCCACAGGTTGCATATAGCCCGCCACCGCATTCGCGTTTCGATACAGGCGTGCCAGCGACCCCTCGGCATCACTCATAGATGGCCTGTTGAGCGAACCGGTTTCAGCTCCAAAGAATACGCGCTTGGCAGAGTAGAAAAAAGCAGCTCCAACAACCGGTGTAACTTGAGCTACGCCCAACTGCATAAGTTGAGCGTCATTCATATCAAATGCGGTCAAATCGCTTCGCTCAATTGAGCTTCGAAGTAAACCCGCAGTAATGCCCACCGCTATTTGGCCTCCCAAAGTTTCGATTTTATAGGCGGCCGAAGTTTTAAATAATTGCTGTTTGCGTGCCCCGATACGATCTGAAACTACGCGAAACCCAACACCCAAACGGTTGCCGGCCAATGGAGCATGAACAGAAAGTTGATCTGTTACCGGAGCACCTTCCATACCAATCCACTGAGACCGGTGCCTAACAGCCATGCTCAAGGTTTGATGATTTCCGGCATAAGCACTATTGGCATCATACAAATTGAATTGATACTGCGTGTATGACCATTCTTGTTGCGCATTTAAATTGCCAAAACCGAGGTTAAGAGCACATAGCAATGCGCAACAAACGATACGATATGTCCATGACAATCTTCTCATCAGCGTAATAATTCAATGTAACCTGAATACTCCCTTTGCTCCGTCGTCACTCGATAGAAATAGGTGCCATCGGGAAGATCCTGTCCGTTGCTTCCCTTGCCCTTCCAGCAAACATCGTGATTGTCATAATTCTTACCACTCCAAACTTCGCCTCCCCAGCGATTCATGATAACAACTTCGTTCACTGCAAAATCAGTAGCATCGATTTTTCCAATAACCCAACTATCATTGCTACCATCACCATTGGGCGACAAATAGTTATAAAAATCAAGACCACAAAGTAGGACCGGCACATCCAACAAGGCGAAATCGTACACTTTCTCGAACGCACAACCCGTATTCGTTTCAAGGCGCAGTGTATGCAATGATCCGCTGAGTTCAGAGCTCAAATCGGCCGGCACATTATCCCAAAAAACATAAACCGTATCAGCGCTTTCACATCCGGACGTCTTTGTGATATCGGCCAGAATCAATCCGGAGCATTCATCTCGTTTGAAATCAACATCGGGGTAAAGATTCGCGGCTCCCTCTGTTTGCTCAAAACCTGAAGTGAAAATTGTCCCGTCATTGGTCATCGTTCCAAAGTCAATTTGACCGGCCGTAGAGTTGATGCACAATTCGTCGCAGGCGCGAATCGAAAAACACGAAATAGTTTGTCTACCCAAGACAAACTGCGACTCCGCTGAAATGCTCAAAGCCAGTATTGCTATAACAAGAATAGCCTTATTCATGATAATGATCGATTACATACCACGCTTCGCCATCACTGATAATGGTTAAGAACTCAGCGGCGGAGCTGCTCATGATATATCCTGTCAAACCATCGATGGTATCGCCTGCAAATGCGGTTATCGTAAGATTATTCGGAGTACTTGCTTGTTCTGCAAACTTGCGGAACTTATACGTTCTGCCCGGACACGAGCTAGCCGGCATCAACAACAATTGAATATTTCCATCGCTCACATCACCAATGAATACTGCCTTTTGAGCCAACACTTCGTCATCATTCAAATCATATGTTCCCGTATTGATTTTAGAAACAGCCACAGCAAAAGAACCATTTACCTGAAGGGTGCTTTTAGCATTGGGAGTATTGATACCCACAGATTGATTGCCCGTATAAACAGACTGGTCGTTCTCATTCCATGTAGCAAAAGCAACCGACGAAAGATTGACAATACTTGAGTGGTCTCCTTCTTGAATGGTGAGCAGGTGTTCGTTACTTAGATAAGACTGACTGATAACCTCATCTTCAATATTCTCAGCCATCACTCCGCTCAAATCAACCGCGTAGGTAACACCTTGCTCCGTAATCTGAAGTGTATTCCCATCAAGTGTAAAATCTTGAATTAATTCATTCTGAACATCACCGTCAGCTTCGTTTACTACTGAACCGGCCTTAGAGGAGTAATAGGAATAAGGCACTGCCATTATTTGAGATACGCCCAATACCTGAAAGGGGCTTCCCGGTTCGCCGGCACTCACTTCTAAAAAATACTCATCGGATTCCCACGGTATTTCACCTAATGAATTGAAATCTCCCTGTCCTGTTGATACGCCATCGCCAATCAACGTGCTGAATAATCCGAACTGGTCAGTCTGTACCAAGTTGTGATTTTCCGAATAAACGACCTCTCCGTCAGCACTTGCTCTGTGGATGGTGAAATTTACGGATACACTTTGATCTACCAATTCATTGCCCTGTGTATCGCGCACAACGGCCTGATAGGATATTTTTCCGGGAGCGTTCTGGGCAAATACAGTTGCAATGAATCCCAAAAACGCAAAAGCCAATAAGAATCTCATCATGGTGGTCTCTCTGCTGAGTTATGACGTGCAACATAGCACACGCGATAAATGCGATTTCGAAACCAACCGATTAACTATTAACGAACAAAAGTGAACATCTATAAAACGACTTTAGCGAGCGGTCCATTGCGCAGCGACCTCTTCTAATTCTTGATACCATGACTCACCAAAGCGTCGAATCAAGGGCTCCTTCAGAAAGCGATAAACAGGAACTTGCAGGGACTTTCCGCATGCGCATGCCGGCTCACACACTTGCCATTTATGATAATTTACGGCAACATACTCGGTGAGTTTCGCCAGCCTTACCGGATATAAATGGCAAGAAATTGGTTTTTTCCAATTCGTTGCACCCGCATTAAAAGCTTGTTCGAGGGCACATTTGGCAATACCCTTTTCATCAAAATTCACGAATACACATTCCCCGTGGTTGCCCACCAATGAGGTTACAAAATCACCGTCATCATCCACCACATAGGGGCCCTTCTCTTCTAAGGCCTGAATGCCTTCGCTGCGCATAAAGGGTTTGACTGCGTCCAGATTTTCCTCAATGCGCAGCAGTTCGTCCTGCTCGAGAGGTGCACCGCTCTCGCCTTCAATGCAGCACGCTCCTTTGCAGGCATTCAAATCACACACAAACTGTTGATCAAATAAATCTTCGCTAACAAGCGTATTGCCTACAATGATCATGAATGGGACGAAAAAGCCTGAATTGTATTTTCAATGATATGAACGCACTCCATAAGCTGCTCCTCAGTAATTACGAGTGGCGGAGCAAATCGGATGATGTTGCCGTGCGTCGGTTTGGCAAGTAATCCATTTTGAGCGAATGCCAAGCACATATTCCAAGCTGTTTTACTTTCCGGCGAATCATTGATTACGATAGCGTTTAGCAAACCCTTACCTCGAACCAGCTTCACAATGGGGTGAGCTGCAATAATGCGATTCATTTCTCTTCGGAAGACCTCTCCCAATCGCTGAGCATTCTCGGCCAGTTTCTCGTCACGAACAACACTCAATGCTGCAACTGCAACAGAGGCGGCAAGAGGATTGCCTCCGTATGTGCTTCCGTGTTGACCGGGCTTTATGCAGAGCATGACCTCATCGGAAGCCAGCACTGCACTTACCGGATAAATTCCACCGCTCAGTGCCTTACCTAGTATGAGCATATCCGGCTTGAATTCTTCATGATCGCATGCGAGCATTCTTCCGGTGCGAGCGATACCTGTTTGAATTTCATCGGCAATAAATAGCGCATTTGCCTTGCGGCACAATTCAAAAGCTCCTTTGAGGTAACCATCATCGGGTACAACCACGCCGGCCTCGCCTTGCATTGGCTCTATCAGAAACCCGGCAACATCGGGGTCAGCCAATGCACCAGCCAACGCATTCAAATCATTATAGGGAATGGTGATGAATCCGCCGCCGTATGGACCAAAATGGCCCTTCGAGTCGGGGTCGGTCGAAAAGGAAACAATGGTGGTCGTTCTACCGTGAAAATTGTGTTCACATACGATGATTTTTGCTCTGTTCTCGGCAACACCCTTTTTCTCGTAGGCCCATTTACGGCAAATTTTGATAGCCGTTTCCACTCCCTCAGCCCCCGTATTCATGGGCAGTATCCGATCGTAACCAAAAAACTCACAGATAAACTTCTCATATGGGCCCAAAGAGCTATTGTGAAATGCACGGCTTGTGAGCGCCAGCTTTGAGGCTTGATCAACCAAGGCGCGTGTAATAACCGGGTGACAATGCCCTTGGTTAACGGCCGAATATGCGGAAAGAAAATCATAATAGCGCTTACCATCTACATCCCACACATACACGCCTTCTCCACGATCGAGTACTACGGGTAGCGGGTGGTAGTTATGCGCACCATACTTATCTTCCAAATCCATGTATTGTGTAGCATTGGAAGTAGTTTGAGCCAAAGTTGCCATACGGGTATTTTCTGCGAAGATACAACGGGCATGCCCGCACAAGCTGACCGAAAGTGATCGATTGCCATGGCTGCCTTACAACAAATGCATTATTTTCGCGGCTCCAAACAAATTCTATAAACCAATGGCAGGAAATGTAACGTTTACTATGATTAAGCCCGATGCAACAGCTGCGGGACACACCGGAAAAATCATCGACAAAATTCTAGAAGCAGGCTTCACTATCAAGGCAATGAAGTGGACTCGCCTAAGCAAGGAAGAAGCAGGCAAATTTTATGAAGTTCATAAAGAGCGTCCATTCTATGGCGAGTTGGTTGATTATATGACCAGCGGCCCAATCCTAGCGGCCATTTTGGTGAAAGACAATGCAGTTGAGGATTTCCGCAACTTGATAGGTGCTACTGACCCTCAGAAGGCAGCAGAAGGCACCATTCGCCGCATGTTTGCTACCAGCATTGCAGCCAACGCCGTGCACGGAAGCGACAGCGACGAAAATGCCCTTATCGAAGGAGCTTTCTATTTCACTACTCGCGAACACGCATAATCATCCCGCTGTATAACTCATTTTGCAATGAATAAAATAAAGGTAGCCAACCCCATCGTTGAGATGGATGGCGACGAAATGACCCGCATTATCTGGAAATTCATCAAGGACAAGTTGATTTTCCCTTATCTGGAATTGGACATCAAGTATTATGACCTTGGCATGGAAAATCGCGATGCCACGGATGATCGTGTCACAATCGAAAGTGCCGAGGCAACTTTGAAATACAATGTTGCAGTGAAATGCGCCACGATTACTCCCGACGAGGCACGAGTAAAAGAGTTCAATCTGAAAAAAATGTGGAAGAGCCCGAACGGCACTATCCGCAACATTGTTGGAGGAACCGTTTTCCGAGAGCCTATCATTTGCAAAAACATACCGCGACTTGTTCCGGGCTGGACAAAACCTATCAACATAGGTCGTCACGCATTTGGCGATCAGTACCGCGCTACCGACACTGTTATCAAAGGAAAAGGGAAGCTTACTATGACATTCACACCGGAAGACGGTGGTGAAACAAAGTCGTGGGAAGTGTACAATTTCGAAGGCGATGGTGTTGCCCTCAGCATGTATAACACAGATGAGAGTATTTACGGATTCGCGCGCAGTTGTTTCAACCAGGCGATTTTACGCAAATGGGATCTGTATTTCTCCTCCAAGAACACTATCTTGAAGGCTTATGACGGCCGTTTCAAAGACATTTTCGAAGAGGTATATCAATCAGAGTTTAAGAGCAAATTCGCTGAGCTTGGCATTACCTATGAGCATCGCCTCATTGATGACATGGTAGCCTACTGCATGAAAAGCGAAGGCGGTTTTGTGTGGGCCTGCAAAAACTACGACGGCGATGTTCAAAGTGATATTGTCGCCCAAGGCTTTGGCTCACTTGGACTCATGACATCCGCTTTGATAACACCGGATGGTAAAACGATGGAAGCGGAAGCTGCGCACGGAACAGTAACTCGTCACTATCGCCAGCATCAGCAAGGCAAGAAAACATCTACTAATCCTATTGCATCCATCTTCGCATGGACGCAAGGACTAGCTCACAGAGCCAAGTTAGATGAGAATGCTGAACTAGCGAACTTCTCCAAAACACTGGAGCAAGTGTGTGTTGATTTAGTCGAGGGTGGCAAGATGACCAAGGACCTGGCTGTGTGTATTCACGGCGAGCAAACCAAGGAAGAACATTACCTCACCACAGAGGACTTCCTGGATGCTATCGACGCCGAGTTGCGCAACCGCATGTCAAAGTAAAAAAGTCTGACCATAAAAAAACCCTCGCACTTGCGAGGGTTTTTTGTTTTTCTGACTGCGGTATTATTTACCGTTCGCCATCTTTTCCATTTCCTTTTCAAAGGTATCCTTGAACTTTTCGTAGTTGTAATCAGCTTTCAATTTCTCGTTCTGTGAAAGACCTGAGTTGTAGGCATCCGCAATCTTTGAGCCGCTCAATTCAATTGCAACGTAACTAACGAAGGTTCCGTTTTCACGCTGGGTAAGCTTTTCGCAGATCTCAATTGCTCCGCGCAATTCCTGATCCACCACTGTACGCGCCATTTCCTGGAAAGTCTCGGTAACCTCTTCCTTGTTATTGAACTCAGTAGAGTTTACATAGTTGTCACCAACAATCTTCATGGTGCTGCTAATGGTTTTCGCTAACTCTGACTGTGCATTTGAGCGAGCCTTCTTCTTGGCAGTTTCGCGGTCCATGCTCTCACCTGTGGCTGTTGCACGGAATGCATCCTTGTTACTTTGATATTGCTCGCCGGTGCAATATTCATTAATGAGAACTTCCCCTGTTGGTTTGGGAGTTTCAACGGCTTTTTTATTCTTCTTGCAGGATGTGGCCATAAGAGCAACAACTGCAACAAGCATTACAAGTGTAAAATGACGAGTTTTCATAGGAAGTAAATTATTAAATATTCGTGTTTGGTTTTGCTAAAGTAATTTCTACAATCATGCCAAAGACAATTTCGCTTATAAAATTGCCTGAAGGAGTTTAGGTGTCAACTGTTGCTCCACTTTTTCCTTGCCCTTTTTATATGCCTCAATTCCGGCAGCATCTTTATTCAACTGAAGGCCTTTGATAGATGAAAGCGTTTCACTAAAGGCTATTTCGCCGGTCTTGCGGTTCTTGACGACAAGATTCATTTCAAGAAAAGCCACAACGAAACCATTGGCTTGACCACCTTCCTTAGTATTTGATTCAATCGTGGCAATGAAGTCAGCTTCACCGGAATTACTAGCAATGCGAAGACCTTTGGAAACCAATGCACCAGATAAAGCACTTTGAAGCACCTTACCGGAAGATGCCATTCCGAATATCAGCTCGCTTGAATTAATAAAGAAAGAAGGAAGAACGGCTTCAACCGGGATTACTTTTCTATCTGTCTTGAATGATTGAATGAAACCATCCTGTACCTTTTGGTCCAGGTCCAGCACCTTCAGCTTGCTCAAATCCAGTTCGATCGTTACTGTATTTCCGGAATTCGAGAAGTTCACTTCATTGACGGGAACGGCCGCATGGCCAACTTCGGTGGTCAATACCTCAGAGCGGAAAGGGCCTTGCGCCTTTTCGTATGAATACTTTACCGTCAATCCCTTCACCGCGCGATTATCCAACGACAGCGTTGCTAATACATCTTGAGTAAAATTATTCTCCGAAGAAAGAAGGACCTTGTTCTTGTCGGTAGTTAAGCGCAAATTGCCGCACATTTTCTGCATGGCGCCAAAAATCTCATTGTCGAGATACACGTTACCGGTAGCCGACATGTACTCATTGCTTTCATTCCAATAGTCCTTCAGAGCGAAAATGGCACGCATATATAAGTCAAATGCCGCGGTAACATTCGCATTTTTCTCAGCATCTATACCCTTTTGGTAAAAGTCGTTTGCCAAATTGAGCGCTGCCGATTTCTTGGTCATTTTCTGTACCTGGTACTTAGCCTTGTCAAGACGATAGAAAACCCAGAATTCATTCTTGTTCTCCCATGTACCTGCAATTTCGTACTCTTCGATTTTGGCATCCGTAGAAGTAGACACGTTGGAGATGAACTCTTCGCTGAAGCTCTTGTTCACTTCCAGTGAATTCAAAAAGGTTTGACCCTGAACGCGCACGCTGATTTCAGAGGCCAAATCATTGAGCGCATTTTTCTTGGCTATGGTTTGATAATCGTAAGGCTGCGAAAATTTGCTGCACGATCCTATACCGATGTAATAAGAAGGAGAATGCGGGCGATTACCTACCCACTCAGGAGCAGGAACCTCTACGGTCGTTTTTTGGCTGGTTGAGGTTGACTCCTTGCTTCCTTTGCAAGCAACGAAAACCAACACCGACAACATTAAAACGAAAGCACCATATTTCATTTCACAATCTCCTTTATGGCCTTATCAATTGCCCCTGCCATTTGACCGGATATTTGATTGAATAAAGCGTTTGATAATTCGCCCGTTGATTTAGACACTTGCCTAGCATTCATCATTGCAAGCAGTGCCTTGCGGTCGTTTTGGTTCATGTTCGGCCCACCTTGACCGGCCGGCCAAAGAGTGTTCACATCTCCATCAAAACGCCCATATATCACCTCATCATTCAGGGACTTCTCAATGATTTCGGTTGCAATAATCTCTCCTGTTTTAATATTCGTCAACTTGTACTGAAACGAAACCGTACAGGAATTCGCGTTATAGTATTCCGTGAAGCTACAAGGCCTGTAAAGTGTTTGCATGTAATACTTGCCATCTGTTCTGTTCAGCACTCTTTCCTGATAAGATGTGTAGCCCTCTCGTTGTTTACTTCTCAGGGTTCCTTTGTTTTCCGTATAACTGAGAACAGTTCCTGTTAAAATAGCCTTCGCACCGACAAGCTCGCCAACCGTGACAGCCGTATTCTCATCGATAATTCCTGTCATCTGAAGGTGCTGTTCATTAATGATATTCTGCAGATTCTCTCGATCAACAACATGAATGAAAGGATCCGGACTCGATGTCAATGCATCCAGCGTATAGGCGGCAATCTTGGCTTCCATGCCAGGGGCGCCACTCGCATTCTTGAAATCGACCAACGCAATTGTAAATCTACCCTTATCAATACACTCTCTTCGCAAGGCGGCAACATCCTTGTATGAGCTCCTCCTTGCAATTACCTTCTCGAATAGCTCATATCCTTCGCGGTAATGTTCGACAGCCATCGCTGCCTTTCCTTGTTGATAGAGCGGCTCCAAATAGGCTATATCACCAAGGTCACCAGCGTCCTTGTATGAAGGATCAATCTGCTTAATCTCAGCAAATTTCTTCTCAGCTTCCGCGAACTTCTTTTCTTGCAGAAGAGTGTTACCCTCATCGTATAGGCCCTTCAAGTATATGTTCTTACTTTCCAGGTAGTCCTTCTCGTAAAAATCCGAGAGTAACAAGGTAACACCAACACTTTGAATTCGGTCACGATAATTGCGTGCCTTGTGAAAGGCATACACCGCAGACTTATAATCACCAAAGTTTTTCTGCTTCGAGAAATCATTCAGCATATTGTTCAACACCAGCTGTCCGGTGCGCTTCATTCCGATTTGCGCATCGACATTGGTTCTTTTGCGCTGCAGCGCCGTGTAATAGCTTTCGGCTGCCTCATTAACTAGTCCGCCCTCTTCCTGCTTGGTTCCTGTTTTATAAAAATACTTGCTGCTATGGCATGAAGCCATAGTCAACGAAACCCAAAGAAGGAAAAAGCAAATCCTATTCATACAAGCAAAAATGAAATCTCAGGGAGTTACTTCGATTCCAGGTATTGATTCAAATCTTCAATACTCGATTCGAAAGTGAAGGCTGCATTGACCTCATAATAATCACCTTGATTAAAGCAATAATCATAAGCATACTTAGCGTATTGGAGCTTACTGTCTTCGAAGCTGAATAAGCCCATAATTTCAGCGATCTGAGCAGCTGTCATGCAATTGGCCTTGGTTACTTGCTTAGCCACAGTCATTTTTGAATCCTCAAAGCTATTGGATGAAATGTTGTCCTTAGCTTTCGTGAAAGATGCAGAAGCCATTGAACTCGCACAACGTCCGGCAGGCTGCGCCGGTGCAGGTGCAGGTGCAGGCGCTGGTGTGGGCTTAGCAACCGGACGAGGAGCTGGCTTTGGAGCCGGTTCTTGTTGGGTGGTGGTTGTGGTAGTAGTAGTCGTTACTGTTGTTTGATGAGTTTCCTCCACATCTACATTCATGCCCAGGTTGCCGCCCAATTCGGAGGCATTGATGCTGATACCCATATTGACACCTTCGACATTGATGCCCATCGACACGTTGCCTCCGGCAGCGGGAGCTGTTTTCACAGGTTGAGCCTTCGTGGTGGTGGTTGTGGTTTGAGTAACTGTTGTTTTAGCAACAGGTTGTTCTTCAATAGAAATAGTATGATTCATCTGCAAGCCCTCTGATTGATGTTCAGTATCATCAACCTCAGCGAAAGACTTCACTTCCGAATGATTTTCTGTCATTTCGCCTCCACCGGCACCATCTGTCTGACCATAGTAGCGCAAAACATATTCGCCCTTCTTGTTCTTCTTCACAACATAAGTAACCTCCGATCCAAGCTGCAGCGCAAAGTTATTCTCTGCAAAATCCATCATCATCGCATCTTCAAAATCGATTCTAGCCTGGTAGAACTCAGAAGTAAGACCGGAAATCTTCACATTTGCTTGGGGTGTATTGTTCTTTTTCTCACCGTTGAGATAAACCGTAAATTTTTCGCCTGCCTCTGAAAAAACTACAGCAGAAGCCTGAGAGAACAACTGAATACTGAGCATTGTACCCAACAAAATCGTAAAAACGTGTTTCATAGTTTGATTTTTTTGAAATGGTAAGTGATAATCGCGCAAGGCGAAGGTCGTGCCAAAAATACGGAAACGTTATCTAGCCGCTATGCAAAAGACCGCTATTTTTGACCCATTCACGTTTATGAAAAACATACTCATTATTGGCGCAGGCAGGAGTAGCGCTAACCTAATCAAATACCTCTTGGAACATGCAGGCCAATACAACTGGCGCATTCGAGTTGGTGACATGGATGTTTCATTTGCCGAAGGCAAAATAGGAGTGTCCGCTTACGCCACGGCATTCAAGCTAGATGCATCAAACGACGAGCAACGTCGAAGTGAGATTGAGAAGGCAGATCTTGTTATTTCAATGCTGCCTGCATCCATGCACATGAAAGTCGCAAAAGACTGCATTGAGTTAGGTAAAAACGTCATTACGCCCAGCTATATTCCGGATGAGATGTGGGAACTGGATGATGCTGCCAAGAAAAAAGGAATCGTAATATTGAATGAAATGGGCGTTGATCCCGGCATCGACCACATGTCGGCCATGAAAATCATTCATCGCCTAAAAGCACAAGGCGCCCAACTCGATTCGTTTGAATCATTTACAGGCGGGCTCATAGCACCCGAAAGCGACAACAATCCCTGGCACTACAAAATAACGTGGAATCCGCGAAACGTGGTGTTGGCCGGATACGGAGGCACAGCTCGCTTCAAAGAGAACGGAACCGTTAAATTCATTCCCTATCATCGATTGTTTGAACGTCTCACTCATGTCGATTTAGGAACCGATGGATCATTCACGGGGTATGGCAATCGTGACTCGCTGAAATACCTTAAGCTTTATGACCTGGAAGCTATACCTACTCTCATACGCGGAACACTGCGAGGAGCAGGGTACTGCGAAGCATGGAATGTGCTTGTGCAACTAGGTCTTGTCGATGATTCATTCGCGCTCGATTATTCGCCGGAAATGACTTGGGAATCCTTCACTTCTTCGTTTCTTCCTCCGGGAGAAGGAGATGTTAAGCTTCGTCTGAAAAACTACCTCCATGTTTCTGAGCAAAATCTGGAAATGCTCGAATGGTTGGGCATATTCGAAAACAAACCCATAGGCGTTTCATCAGGAAGCCCTGCGCAGGTGCTCCAGCGCCTCATTGAACAACGCTGGGTGCTGGGTGACCATGATAAAGACATGATTGTGATGTGGCATCGATTCCGATATACCATCGACCATAAGCACGTTGAACTTCAGTCGAAACTTATAAGCTACGGCGACGATCCTGTCCATACCGCAATGTCCAAAACGGTTGGGCTACCCATAGCCATAGCCGCTAAGCATATTCTGGAGGGACGTTGGAATTTGAGCGGAGTTCAATTACCAACCAACCCGGATATCTATGAGCCCGTGCTGCAAGAATTGGAATCACTGGGCATTCGATTTTCAGAATCTGAACTTCCGGTATAACATGCGCACTTTGCGAACCCTTGTTTTCATCATGTTATTCATTGGTCCCGTGATGTCTTGGGCTCAACCCGGAAAGTGCCCAAAACTTCCCGAGAATTATGAATGGAAGAATACTCGAGAATACAAGCGCGACGAAGATCTGGTTCTAAAAACCCTGCAATGGCTCAATACTACCCCTATGAGTAACGAGGTATCTGTGCGTGGCCGTGCCAATTTATTCGTTCTGGAATGGATATGCGGCACCCCTCGCATGAAATTGGAGATAAACTCAGAGGTCCTTCCATTCTATGCCAACTATCCCGACCTGCTTTTCGCTTACATATTTGGTATGGCACAGTGCAAGCTTGCGAAAAACGATCCATGTAATGAACAGAAGGCTATTGTAAGTGGTTATAATGCTGTTGCATTTCAGATAGGTTCAACCGAAGGACTCAAAAAAGCAAAAGAGCTCAAGCCTATATACAAGGCATACAAGCGCGACAAGATGGAATCATATGTTGAATCGTTGATTACAAAAACAGAAGAAAAGTGAAAAAATTTGACATTCCGGAGCACTTCAGGTCTGCCATAATTGGGGAAATCAAGAACCGCAGGAGAAACAACGATCCGCGCAAGCAAGACTTTACGCCATCCGAACTTTCGCTCGGCAATATCACGTTCATTTTCCCTCGTCACTTTGGATTTTGTTATGGCGTAGAGAATGCGATTGAACGCTCCTACAAAGCTATTCGCGAAAACCCCGGCAAGCGGCTTTTTCTTCTTAGCCAAATGATTCATAATCCGGCGGTGAATGAGGATCTGGAGGGACGCGGTTTGAAGTTTATCATGGACACGGAAGGCAAACAATTACACCCGTGGGATGACATTCACGCCGACGACGTTGTGATTATACCGGCCTTCGGAACCACGGTAGAAACAGAGCAATTGCTCGCTTCCAAGGGCGTAGAACTTGCCCGCTACAACACCACATGCCCCTTCGTTGAAAAGGTTTGGAAACGATCAACAGAGATTGGTCGCAACGGTTTCACTATTGTTATTCATGGCAAGCACAAGCATGAAGAAACACGTGCTACTTTTTCTCACAGCTATCAAAACGCTCCTTCGATTATTGTGCGTGACATCCAAGAAGCCAAGCAGATCGGGCGCTTCATGCAAGGCGAAATGGACACCAACACCTTCATGGAGCATTTCAGTACGAAAGTGTCCAAGGGGTTTAATCCGGAAACAGATTTGAAACGAGTTGGTGTAGTGAACCAGACGACCATGCTTGCCACGGAAACACAGGAAATTGCCGATTACTTCAAGTCGCTTATGCTGCAAGCGCATGGTGAACAATGGAAAGACCACTTTGCCGACACGCGCGACACCCTCTGTTATGCCACTAACGACAATCAGCAATCGACACTTTCAGCGTTGAACTGTAAAGCCGATTTAGAATTGGTAATTGGCGGGTACAATAGTTCGAACACGTCTCAAATTGTTACGATTCTTGAGTCTGCCTTTCCCGCCTATTTTATTCAGGATGCCCGTGAAATCATCTCTGCCGAGAGCATTCAACATTTTCATTACAACGAACACAAGCTTGAAACCAGCCTTGGCTGGCTGCCTGAAAAAGAAAATGTGCGCATCTTAGTTACCAGTGGCGCCTCTTGTCCGGATACGGTGATGGAAGAAGTCATACATCGCATTCTAGAGCTGCGGCCATCCGCTATTTCACCGGAAGAAGGACTTACGCATTTTATGTCCTAAGAGGCATAACAAGAACTTTCATAGAACCCTCATTCGCGTTAGTTTTGTGCAGACCTATAATTGCTCTGCATGTCCGACATCATTAAACTTCTTCCTGAAAACGTAGCCAATCAAATTGCGGCAGGTGAAGTGGTGCAAAGACCGTCTTCAGTGGTCAAAGAATTGCTGGAAAACGCTATTGATGCCGGAGCTGACTCTATCAAGCTGTTTGCGAAAGATGCAGGTAAGACGCTCATACAGATAACGGATAACGGCAAAGGGATGAGCGAGACTGATGCGAGACTTTGCTTTGAAAGACACGCCACCTCGAAAATAACCCGATCCGAAGACTTATTTCACATTCAGACCAAAGGCTTTCGCGGTGAAGCGCTATCGAGCATAGCATCTGTTGCGCAGGTTGAATTGCGCACACGCATGCCGCATGAAGAAGTAGGCACACAGGTTACCATAGAAGCCTCGAAAGTGCAGAGACAAGAACCTGTTCAATCACAAACGGGGACAACATTTTTTGTCAAGAATTTATTCTATAATGTACCGGCAAGAAGATACTTTCTGAAGAGCGACGCAATTGAATTGCGGCATATGATTGACGAGTTTCAGCGCGTGGCATTAGCCCATCCTGAAATTGAATTCCAATTCACACACAACGGTGCCGAAGTTTTCATGCTTCCCATGGGTGCGCTCAGGCAAAGAATCGTGCATGTGTTTGGGTCGAAGTACAACGAAAAGCTTGTTCCGGTTGAAGAACACACAGACATTGTATCTGTAAACGGATTCATCAGCAAGCCGGAGATGGCGAAGAAAACGCGGGGCGAGCAGTTCTTCTTCATCAACCGCAGATTCATCAAGAATACCTACTTAAATCATGCAGTCACTAATGCGTTTCAGGACCTGCTTCCGCAAGGTTACTTTCCCATGTACTTGCTATACATGGAAATAGACCCGGCGCAGATTGACATCAACATTCATCCCACTAAAACGGAAATAAAGTTTCAGGATGAGCGTGCGGTGTATGCCATCATTCACGCTGCCGTTCGCAGAGCACTGGGTAAATTCAGTATTGCGCCAAGCCTCGACTTTGAGCAAGAGACCTCCATTTCCATTTCACCACTGCGAGCCAACTCAGATATTCAACCACCCAAAATTGACATCAACCCCGAGTTCAATCCGTTTGGCGCCGGTTCCCCATCATCAAACCGCTCCATCAACCTAAGAGGCTGGTTCGATAAAAAGGAAACATCCGCTTCCGGCTGGCAAGATTTGATGGAAGTAGCTGCGCAAATAGACCGCAACAAAGAGGTAAATGTTCAGATTGAAATGGATGTTCAAGATGAAATCTGCTTCTTACAGCACAACCGTAAATTCCTGATTTGTTCCTCCGGAGAAAGAATGCTTCTCATCGACCAGCAGCGCGCTCATCAACGAATTCGCTTTGAAAATTTCCTTCGTCAAATGGAGGACGGACAAGGCGCCGTTCAACAGCTTCTCTTCCCTGAGTCCATAGAATTGACACCTGTTCAAAGCTCTCTCATTCTTGCATTTGCATCGGAACTCGAATCAATTGGTTTTCGATTTAAACATTCCCATCCCAATACGCTGGAGCTTGATGGCGTTCCCGCAGAGTGCAGTCAAAGCAATAGCGCTTGGGTTATTCAAGAAGCGCTCGCCTCACTGGAGGAAGACGCAGAGACGGGAACTACTGCAAGAGAAAATTTGTGCTGGCGCCTCGCTTCATCCGGCAGCATTCGATACGGTCAAATGCTGACCAGTCCGGAAATGGAATCTCTATTTCAGCAACTGATGAAGTGCCAGCAGCCCTATTATTGGCGGAATCAGAAACCCATTATTGTCCAATTCGAAGGCAAACAACTG
>CANIAA010000033.1 GCA_947465255.1 Flavobacteriales bacterium
GTGTGGGCCTTGCCATGCCGAAGAGGTAGCCATGGAAAAACTTTCATACCTCACCATTGGATGTTCTGACATTGAAAAGGCCGACCGCATGGCCTCCATGCTTGGTTGTCGGTTCCTAAAAACACACACGACTGAAGACGTTTTCGGAGCGGAGTTGGCGGCCATTCTCAAAAACGTATATGCCGTTGCTTCGGGAATTTGCCATGGCTTAGGGTATGGCGACAATTTTCAGGCAGTACTTATAAGCAGTGCCATTCGCGAGATGGAGCGCTTCATCGATACAGTTCACGAGATACACCGCGACGTGAAGAGCAGCGCTTATCTAGGCGACTTGTTGGTGACTGCCTATTCACCTTACTCGCGCAATCGCACACTCGGCACTATGGTCGGAAAAGGCTACAGTGTGAAGTGGGCGACCATCGAAATGAACATGGTAGCAGAAGGCTATTACGCCGCACGTGGTATTCACGAGATCAACAAGAAATTCAATGCCGACATTCCGATTGCCGATGCAGTGTATCGGATTCTGTATGAGAAAATCTCTCCGGTGATGGAGATGAGGATTTTAACGGATAAGCTTTCTTAGAGGCCTTTCTCTAGTTACTAGTCACTATTTACTTTTCACCATTTCCGCGTGACCGGGAATAGGTGAATAGTAAATAGTGACTAATGACTAGTGGCTAACTGTGTTCATAAACAACATGGGCGATAATAAGAGCAAGGTGATTCGAGTTTTTAATTTGCTCGAACAACCAGACAACAATGAAGCTCATTCTTTTCTTTCTTATCTTCTTCACTAGCCTAAGTCTTGACGCGCAAGTACAAGAGTTCAAGGACCAATACCCAAACGGCAAAACACGCAGCGAAGGGAACTATGTGAATGGTTTCGAAGAGGGTTTGTGGAAATACTACTATGAAACAGGAACGCTGCAAGAAGAAGCCAACTACAAAAAGGGGAAGCTGAATGGCAGTGTGAAACGCTATCACACCAACAGCAAGCTCATGGTAGACGGGTACTTCAAGGCCGGGGTTCAAGACAGCATTCAACGCACCTATACTTCAGACGGCACCCTGGTGGAAGAAGGCCATTTCGCAAAGGGGCAAAAGAGCGGCAAATGGAATTACTTCTTTCCTGCGGGTGATACGATGATGGTGGAGGAATTTGTGGGTGATGAAGAATTGTTGTGGCTGTATTGTGATGCCAACAAGCTGCGGACTGTTACTCAAGGATCCGGAGTAATGGAAGAGAAATTCGACAACGGTAAAATTCTGCGCAGTTCATCCTACAAAAACGGCAGGCTCGATGGTCCTTACCTGGAAAACTATAACGGAGGTTCTGCGCGCATTCGGGGCAGCTACAAAGAGGGTAAGGAAGACGGATTATGGGAGGAGCTTTACCCTTCCGGCAACATGAAGCGCCATTCGCATTACAAGCTCGGTGTTCTGCACGGTCAGTTCACGGAGAAGTATTCCAAGGGACAGGTTTCCATCACGGGAACCTATAACGAAGGCAAGAAGAGCGGGCACTGGACCTGGTACATGGAAAACGGCACCAAAGACATGGAAGGCGATTTCGACAACGACCTGCAAGAGGGCGAGTGGACATTCTACTACGGCAATGGTGAGCGCGAGTACTGGGGCAAGTATGAGAAAGGGAAAATGAACGGCTTCTGGCAATGGCAATACTGGGAAGGTCAGAAGTGGAAATCGGGCGACATGGTGAACGACAAGAAGCACGGCCTGTGGAAGTACTGGTATGAAAGCGGCAAGCCCATGATGGAAGGCAATTTCAAATACGATCTGGAAGAAGGTGAATGGACCTCGTGGTACACCAACGGATACATTCAAGACATCGGCAATTATGAGCACGGGCAGATGAATGGCAAGTGGACCGGCAACCACCCGAACGGCGTGAAAAGCTATGAAGGCCAATGGAGCATCATCAAAAGCAAAGACCAATTTGCGCAAACGATGAGCGACTTGTACAAAATCAAAACCGACACCGTAGCGAAGATTAAGTCGGGCGATGTGAAGCAAGGAAAATGGACCTACTGGAACGATAAAGGCAGCGTCGAAAAAATGGAAACCTACGGGTCGGACGGCTCATTGAACGGGCCTTATGAATCCTATAACAGCGGAAGGCTCGACAGCAAAGGAAGCTACAAGAATGGCAAGCCGGATGGCAAGTGGTCGTACTTCCATCCGCACGGTGCGCCCATGCGCGACTGCACATTCAAAGAAGGCAAATTGAATGGCAAGAGTTTGGTTTACGACGCGCGCGGACGCGTTATCGAAGAATCAAATTACAAGAACAACAAATTAGATGGCACCTACATCAGTTACGATGAAAAGACCGGCAAAGAATTGATGCGCATTGAATATGAAAACGGTAAGGCTAAACAGAACTAACGAATTCTATTTACCGGTGTTCATCATTTCTTCGATTTCCTCCACCTCTATAGCAAAGCGCTCAAACATATCGACGTTGCCGTTTTTGGTGATGACGATGTTGTTTTCAATGCGAATACCCAGACTTTCTTCTCGAATGTAAATACCAGGCTCAACGGTAAAGACATTGCCTTCTGCAACGGGTTGTGTCCAGTCGCCAACGTCATGAACATCCAGACCTAAAAAGTGCGATGTGCCGTGCATGAAATACTTTTTATATGCTGGCCATTCGGAGTTCTGGTTCTTCACGTCATCCATAGAGATGAGCTTCAGATCTACCAATTCCTTCGTCATCAACTCTCCCACTTGCTTGTGGTACTCATGCATGATAACGCCCGGCTTGAGCAATGCCTTCGCTCCCTTCATGACGTTCAATACACCATTGTATACCGCCTTCTGACGATCCGAAAACTTTCCATTTACCGGAATACAACGCGTCATATCTGCATTGTAGTTGCCATATTCAGCACCTACATCCATGAGCAACAAATCGCCGTCTTTACATGGCTTATCGTTGTCGATGTAGTGCAGCACACAAGCGCTAAATCCGCTGGCAATGATGGGCGTGTAGGCAAACCCGCGCGAACCCTTGCTCAAAAACTCGTGCATGTATTCTGCCTCGAGTTCATATTCCATCACTCCGGGCTTGACCATTTTCATGACGCGCTCAAAACCTCCGCGCGTAATGTCGATGGCGCGCTGAAGTTGGTCAACTTCCTCTTGCTCCTTCACCGCACGCAAGCGATGCATGATAGGCGCACTGCGCTCTATGCGATAGTGCGGATAATGCTCGCGAACCCACTTCGAGAAGCGTGCTTCACGTGTTTCCACTTCGACAACCGCACGTGTATGCTCGTTGTTATTGAGGTATATGCACGATGCTTCGGCAAGAATTGCTTTAAAGACGCGTTCAAAGTCACTCAACCAATACACCGCTTTCACTCCCGTTTGCGCACGCGCTTGTTCCTTCGTAAGCTTCGCACCCTCCCAGATGGCAATGGTTTCGCTTGTTTCTTTCAAGAATAATACTTCACGGTGGTGAGCGTGAAAAGAGTCCGGAAACAGAAGCAAGATGCTTTCTTCCTGATCAACACCACACAAGTAAAAAATATCGGTTGCTTGCTTGAAAGCAAAATGACCATCGGCACTGGTCGGATAGGTATCGTTGCTGCAGAAAACGGCAACACCGCCCTTCTGCATATGCGATGCGAATCGTTTGCGAGCGCCGTTGTAGAAATCGGCCGAGAGCTGTTGGTAGCGCATGGATTAGTCGTTAAGTAAAAACCATTTCATCACTTCATCTTCACCGATATCGCGCGAGGCTTTCTTGCCAATCACCGCATGGATATCCTTCGGAGAAATACCACTTGCAGGGCGCTTCCACGTAAGGTCGCTCATTTCAATTGGCTTTCCTGCCGGAATGCCCTTTGCTGCTACGAGGCTTCTGCGTGCATTAGCGCGCGCAGGAGCTTCGCTTTCAAGCGCCTTCATTTCAAAAGTACCCAGCAATTCAAAGGTGCGATGCATGCGCTTTTGGAAATGCTTGAGGTCTTCCTTGTCCATGGCGTGGTAGTGGTCATTGCCTGGAAGCGTCTTATCGTGTGTGAAGTGTTTTTCTAACACTGCAGCGCCAAGCAAGGTTGCTACTTCAAGCGTATGCATGTCCTTCGGCAACGTGTGATCGCTATATCCCGGAACAACATCGGGGAACAGTCGAATCATGTCTTTAATCATGCCCAAGTTTGCGTTCTCGTCCATCGTTGGGTAGTTGAGCACACAGTGCATCAAACACAATTTGTTTCCGTGTTTTTCGATGGTTTCCACAGCCTGCATCACCTCCCATTTATAGGCGGCGCCGGTTGATAGAATAATCGGCTTTCCAAATGAACATTGGTATTCAATGAAAGGAAGATTCGTCAAATCGCTGCTGCTGATTTTGAACACCGGCATGAGGTCGTTTAGAAAAGTTGCGCTTTCCACATCAAAAGGAGTGCTCATGAATTCAATACCCGCTGTTTCGCAATAACGCGCGAGCTCTTCGTATTCCTTCTTCCAGAACTTATCATACTTCTTGAAGAGCTCAAACTGTGAGCGTGTCGGTTCTTTGGTGATATCCCAATAGTAGGGCGAATCTTTACTGGCGATGGTTTCAGCCTTGTAGGTTTGGAACTTAATAGCTTGAGCACCACCTTCAGCAGCTTCATCTATAAGGCGTTTAGCGAGCTCCATGGAGCCCTCGTGGTTTACACCCGCCTCAGCAATAACATAGGGGTTATGCAGCACACGCGGGTTGTAATTCTGGAGAAAAGAAACTAATTTCATGCGACTAAAATAATGCGGAATGAGGGACTCATTGCAATGAGTCTCTCCGCCGAAAGGAGGCGAAGGGCAAGTTCAGTAAAGCTTCTATTCATCACCATCCATGCAGGAGCAAGGTGGCGACATGATAATTTTACAGTTGGGGAGCGAAGACTTCAAGCGCTGTTGCGTTTCTCTGCTGATTGCATTGTTGAGCACATCCAACACTTTGAGTTGCTGCATTTCACTCAGGACCTCTGGATAGTAAGTAACCGGATTGTCCCACATGGCGAGAGTTTCCAACTCACCAAGTTGATCAATTTCATCCGGAATAATTTCGATAATGTTATCTGCAAGATCGAGTGTTTTCAGCTGTTTCAGTTGAAAAACACTTGACGGAATCGTGGTTATATCGTTGTGTTGGCATTGTAATATCCGAAGATTGGGAAGTAATCGGAAACTGTTTGGTAATTCAGACAGTCGGCATTTGTTGAGCTTCAGTTCTTGCAAATTGGTCAACTCGAATACTTCTTGCGGCAGTGTCAGCATTTTTTGTTTGGACAAATCGAGACGCAACACATTGAGCGGATTCGCCATAGCTGCATCCACTGAAGTGTACACGCGGGCAGTGTCCAAGTCTTTCAGCGACAAGGTTTGCGCCTGTGAGTGCATACTCGTCAGGACTAACGTTAACAAGAACGCTATGAGTGTTTTGATAACCATTCTTTTGCTGTTCGACAATCGTCTTCTATGGCGGTTCTTAGCGCGTCAACCGAGTCAAATTTCCGCTCATCGCGGAGTCGGTGTAAAAACGCTAAGCAGATTACTTCATCGTACAGATTTTCGTCGAAATCGAAGATATGAGTTTCGAGGTGAACTTTACCACTGCTGTCAACGGTTGGACGTATTCCAATATTGGTTACACCGTTAAAGATTCCGAAAGGCGTTTGGACCTTTACGGTATAAACTCCAAACGCAGGAATGAGTTTATGATCAAACGACAACTGAATGTTGGCGGTTGGAAAACCAATTTGACGACCCAACTGTCGGTTTTGAAAAACAGTACCGGCTATACTGTAAGGTCGCCCCAGAAAAGCGGCAGCTTCCTCTACATCGCCCCTTTCGAGTGCTGCTCGAATTTTTGTGGAGCTTATTTCAATATCGTCAATTTCCAGAGCGGGAATTTCTTGCACGTTGAAACCAAACACATCGGACAACTCGATCAGTGTTTTAAAATCGCCCTCTCGATTACGTCCAAAACGATGATCATGCCCGACGACAACCGTATGCGCATTAATTCCTTTCACCAAAAAGTCGCGCACATACTCGAAGGCTGATAATCTGGAAAGTTCGGTTGAGAAAGGATATACTACCAAATGATCCAAGCCCGCAGCTCGAAGCTCCTCAATTTTTTCTTCGGGTGAGGAAAGCAATGATATACGATGATCATCCGGATAAAGCACCATGCGAGGATGCGGGTAGAACGTAAGTAGAACCGTTTCGCCGTTCACTTTGTGGGCAATCTCGGCGATTCGATTGAGCAGAGCCTTATGACCGCAATGCACGCCATCGAATGTACCGATGGTGACAACGGCGTTACGAAAGGCGGGAAGAGAAAAAAAATCGTCGTGTACTTGCACAAATGCAAAGGTAGAAGAAGCGAAGTTGATGAAAACAAAAAGGCCCTCCGAAGAGAGCCTTTTCTATGCAGAAAATAGAATTAGCGTGTCACATTGAATTGGCGGCTGAACATTTTCTCGCCATCAATTACCATATTGAAAATATAGTTTCCGGCCGGATACTCGCTCACATTCAGGTTGAATGAGTTTTCGCCTTGATTGTACATGCCGATATTGTCGAACGTTACGAGTTTGCCTTGAATGTCGCGTACTTCATAAGCAATGTAAGATGCAGCTTTCAAATCGAAACTGATGCGTGTATTGATTGATGCCGGGTTAGGGCTAATAGAGAAGTCATTGATAAATTGTGCTTCCTCCTCAACGCTTACAAACTCGCTCAACACAAGGCGAATGGCCGGTGAAGCATCGGTCAGGAAGCCCACACCGAAGAACCATAGAAACTCACCGGGTGTAGTGGTTTCTGCCCAGTAACCGGTGCTGAAATCGGAGTCAATTTCATCAATCGCCTTAACCGCAAGTTCTTGCTCAGTTTCGAATTCTGTTTGGATACCCGCAAAGTAGGTAATGCCCTCTGTGAGCTCCACTGCCTCTTCAAATGAAAGGTAGATCGGAAACTGCTGAGATGCTCCTGTTGGCACATAGAAAGGCTCAACCTCATACTCGCCGTATGCCACGTATTCGGCATCGCTGAGATTGTAATCTGTATTGCGAGCCAAAAGAAGAATGTTGAACGGACAGTAATCATCCGTAGAGTTGTCGAAGCGAATGCTCAAACCTCCGGCAGTAGAGCCCGGATTAAAACAAGTCAGGTAGCTTCCATAACCGGTTGGGTTATACGGGTCTGCTGCAGTACCTGAGCCAGAGTATGGTGTCATCTCGGTATTGAGAAGCGCAGGATCATCATGACCGTATTCCCCTTCAACTACGAGGAATTTCTTGGACAACGTATTGTCGGCAGGCGATTCGTCTACACCGGTAATTGTCATGGAAGTGCGCACGTAGTATTCTCCAACTTCGGTTGGCGCCCAGTTCGTAGCCAAAAACAAGGTATCGATTGGATCACCAGGCGTTGGACTTTCAGCATTTGAATAAACGGTTACTTCCTGTGAAATAGTAGCAATTACGGTCGTTTGCGAAGCATCCAACACCTCAGCGGTGATGGTAGCCGTTTGTGTGATGGTTCCGATATTTTCATAAATGGTTCCGATTGTAAGACCACCCGCAGCAGCGTCGATCGCTTGCTCAAGCGCCATACAACGGTATTCATAATCTGCGAAAATGTCGCCGCTGGTTACCTGCAACACACGCAAGTCGTTTTGAACCGGATTTTCGTATGCGCGAATATCATCGATACCCCAGAAATAATGTGAGTGCGATGCATTGCCATCAGGCTGCCATCCGAAGCGAATAATTACGAAGCTTTGACCTGCTGCTGCAGCTGAAATGTCAACAGCCGACACCAATGGGTTAGCAGATGCATCGTTAGCACCGCCGTTAAACTCCGGAGCGGCATCGTAGACAATCCAGGTAGCGCCGCCATCGTTGCTCACTTCCAGCACGAATGGTTTTTCATCGGCACAGCAATAGCGAAACGCCTGCTGGAACTCGAGAATTACGCTCGGGCAAGCGCTGAAATCGATCGGAGACGACACGAGGTAACCACTCACATCCTCTGCCGGATTGGCTTCGCTGATTTCACCACCCTGGTATAAGTCGGCGTCAAAAATTACCCAACCATTGGCGGCAGTAGTTGAAGCCAACGGTGCTGCAGATGAAGAATAAAATCCAGCCGGACTGTTTGCATCGGCCATCATCCAAATAGAGTTTCCACCGGTATCCTCAAACGTCCAGGCGCCGTTAGTGCCCTGGCCCGCTAAGCCGTTACTGAAATCTTCATTGTACACATCACGGTCTGCACTCACCTGGTTAGCACCGAGTGACAATGACCCTTCAAAAAGTGAGCGCTCAATTTCCTCAGTAGTAGCAACGCGAGGTTTTTCAGCGGGACGCGGCTTAGCCGTGCTTATTGATTTATGTTGTGCCATACCCATAGTGGCGGCCAGCAACACCATTGACAAAGTAAAAATTTGTTTCATGCAATTATTGGATTTTACAGCGGTGAAAATAAGACATTCTATAACTCTACATACAACTTGGCGGGCAAGTTCCCCCATTTCAAGCAAATAAAAAAGCCGCCCCAAAAGGAGCGGCTTCTTAAGGCTATAAACCAAGATTATTGAACAGTAACCAACTGAGTTGTAGAAGCGTTGGCTGAAGCTACACGCACTGTGTAAACACCTTTTGCCAAAGCAGAAACATCAACAGTAGTGTTCATGTTGAAACGCTTCGATTCTACCAATGCACCTACGCTGTCGAACACTTCTACAGAGAAGTTTTCACGCTGGCCAGTAGCAATGGTGATGATTCCGTTAGCAACAGGGTTTGGATAGATATTTACACCTTCCAAAGCAGTTACTGCCGCTTCCTCTACAGCAGAGGTTGGGTCGAAGTTCAACTGGATAGCGAATGCGTTACCATTTGAGTAAACCACTCCGTCTGATGGCAAGTAGATCAAGCTAGCACCACCTGGTTGTGGAACTGTAAGATCGTCCAAAACGCGAATGTCATTCGTATTACCATTGCTGAACAATGCAGCGCTCACGTAGTAGCCGTTTGCATCGAGAGTCAATGGATCAATCAATGGAATGCTTGCAAAACCATTTGCAACGTCAGCTTCAGTAACAGTGTACTCATCGCTGCCGCCAAGTGCGTTGTCAACGATGTCGCTGAAAATGTCGAGGGTATCGTGAACCTGGATAAGGATATCACCACCTGCAACTGTTGTGCTAGCAAGCTCAACACGAACGCTGATCAAATTTGCAGACTCTTCCAATTGGTAGTAAGTCATCAACATGATTTCATCAGCATTGTCGGTGAAGCTGTTTGTACCGAGAGAGCTAAGTACTTCAGTACCGGCAGGGTGAACACCAAGTCCATCCATTGAGTAAATGCCGGTTGCGGCAGTTACTTCGTAGTAACGAGTAGCACCATCGTTAGAATCATCTCCATCTGTTGCAGACTGGTCGCTGGTAACTGAATAAGTTACGTTGTGAAGACCGATAGAAGAAGCAGAAGTTACGTAGTCATCAACAAACATGGTATCACCAGGAAGAATTTCTGCCTGAGTGTAGGTGCTTACTGCGCCATCCATATCGATGCTTACTGTAACGTTTGTCATTGCTTCGAAACCGAGGTTCTTTACGAAGCAACCAATGTTCATTTCAGCAGGAACCTGGTTCTCTGGAATGCGAGCATATTCTTCACCTGTACCTGTAGAAGATACGTATGCGTTGAAGAGTTTCGCGTCGTGCTGGTACTGCTCATAGATCTGAACATCGTCGATATACCAAGCGTAACCCCAGATTCCGGTGAACATGAAGCGCACCCATACTTGTGGAGCACCACCTGCGATTTCGCTGATGTTGAAGCTGCGCACTGTTGGGTTACCCGGAGAAACGCTTTGAGTCAACTCACCGTCTTCCCAAACGCGGTAAACGTTTGGCAATCCGCTGATGTCCAACAAAGGATCATCCAAAGTTGGGAATGTTCCATCGGTGCTAATCACCAACCAAGTCTGCTCATCAGTGAAACGACGATACTGAGTTTCGAACTCGAGGATGACGTTTGGATATGCAGAAAGGTCGATTGGAGCAGCAGTTGTGATGTGAGGCTGCTCATAAGCTACACCGGCTGAGTTGTTGAAGCCGTCTGAGTTGTACATAGCATAACCATTCGCAGCAGTAGTACTTTGAATGGCAGGAGTGCCGTACTGACCGGCGCTTTCCAAGCCTGTTCCGATTTCGAAATCAGAGTTGAATGTTCCATCGTGAGCGATGATCCAGTTTGAGGCATTCGAAAAATCGTCTTGCCAAATAATGTCACGGTCAGCTGAAGCTGCGCCGTTGGTGCGGTTTTGAAACTCCTGGTACTGCACTTTGCGGGCGGCAGGAGCAATGTTGCTCTGTGCCTGAGCGACCACACAGCTCAACATAACAAGAGCAAATGAGTAAATTTTCTTCATGGATTTATGATTTAAAAGGTCAATTAATTGGTCGCCAAATATAAAGAATCGGCGATGATACAATGATTTTACAAAATCAAAAGTGTGTACCCTACTAAGCCTTTCGTTTTTCAGCTCGAGCAGCCACCAGAATACTCACTTCATACAAGAGTAATATGGGCAAAGAAACCAGAATCTGACTAGTGACATCGGGCGGAGTGATAATAGCAGCAACGATCAGATTCACTACGAACGCATGGCGGCGGTACTTGCGTAAAAAGTCAGCAGTGACAATGCCAATGCGGCTTAGGAAGTATACCACTACCGGTAACTGAAAAACCAGTCCGGTACCAAAAACAAGTGACGTGGTAAGTTTCAGGTAGGAAAGTAACGTTGGAGTATTCTGCACATCGGCAAAGGTGTAGTTGCCCAGGAACTGTATACTCAGCGGGGCTAAGAGATAGTATCCAAACGCAACTCCCGTAAAGAACAGCAACGACACATAAAAAACGATTCCCCGAACCGATTTGGTTTCCTTCTCTTTAAGACCGGGCTTGATAAAGCCCCACAGCTGCCATATGATGAATGGAAAAGCGAGAATAATACCGCCCACGACACATACCATAATATCGGCGTTCATGTTTCCACTCATAGTTGTGCTTTGCAACACGAGTTGAGGTGGGTCTAGACACAAGCTTTCACCCATTCCAATGATGTGCGACCAATGGCAAAATGCCTGGTAGGTGACAAAGTCCGGCTTCCGCGGGCCCATAATGATTTCATCAACGACAAAATCATGGTAAACAACTATCAGAATAATGCCGACAATAACGCTGACCACAGACCAGAATAATCGGCGGCGCAGCTCTTCAAGATGCTCCAAAAACGACATATCCTTTTTCTGCTCGTCAGCCACTAGAAAATTCCCTCCTTCAGAATATCATGCAAATGAATGATGCCTTTGTATTTCCCATCCTGCATGACAACCAGGGTGGTTATGTTGAATTTCTCCAGGAGATGAAAAGCCTCGACCGCCAAAGCGTTGCCTTCAATTGTTTTGGGCGAACGGCCCATGATATCAGCTGCCTTTGTTTTGGCTAAGTCGTTTTTACCGCCCAGCATTCTTCGTATGTCGCCATCGGTAATTACACCGGCAAGTTTTCCTTTATCGATTACGGCTGTAGCTCCCAAACGTTTGGAGCTAATTTCCACTATTACTTGTTTGATAGAGCTTGATGGAGTGACCTGAGGAGCTGCGTCTGATCCCAACAGGTCATTCACTCGCGTGTACAATTTTTTGCCGAGTGCACCTCCCGGGTGAACACGCGCAAAATCGCCGGCGCCAAAACCTCGTTGCTCCATAAGTGCTACCGCCAGCGCATCGCCCATGGCGAGCTGCAGCGTGGTGCTTACTGTCGGAGCGAGATTATTGGGGCATGCCTCCTTAGCAGTTGGTGTGTGCAGCAAATAATCCGAATGCTTGGCAAGAAAACTCTTCTCGTTGCTCACCATGCCAATCAACTTGTTGCCCATGCTTTTGACAAGCGGAGCCAAGACTTTAATCTCCGGAGAATCACCACTTTTCGAAATACACAACACAACATCATGCTTTTGAATCGTGCCGAGATCGCCATGAATCGCATCGGCAGCATGCATGAAAACAGCAGGTTGCCCGGTGCTCACAAGCGTGGCCACTATCTTCTGTGCGATGTTTCCGCTCTTACCAATACCGGTAATGATCAGTCTGCCTTTGCAACGGAGAATAGTCCTCACCACCTCTTCAAATCGGGAGTCAACACACTGAGCCAATTGCAGGAGTGCGTTTCCTTCCATCTCAAGCGTGCGCCGAGCAGAAGCAAGTATGGTGGATTGTTTGTTGGGCATGAAATCGCGACGGCAAAGATGCATCGAACATTGATTCGATGGATAAGAAAATTCTCCGCAATTGCTCCGTTTCAGCACATCGAAACCCTTTGAACAAACGGCGCAATATCTTGCTCTCAATTTACACTACACTTCGCCAAAAGCAAGCAAAATCAAGCGTTTTAACGGACTCCAACCCGTGTAAAAAAGATTTTTTTGTTCGCATTTTCAATGCTACATTCGCTTCCCTTTTTTTAAAAGGGGGCTTCGTTCGGTGTCATTTCTAATCACCACACTGCACGCGAGCATGTATGAGATGCGAGTAACCTGATTGAGTATGCAAACACTTACTGACTTATCACCGAAAGATGCGCTGAAGCAGTTTTTCGGATTCAATAACTTCAAAGGCCTGCAGGAAGATGTCGTGAATTCGGTATTGGAAGGCAACGACACCTTCGTTATCATGCCCACAGGCGGAGGAAAATCCCTCTGTTATCAGTTGCCTGCTATCATGCTTGAGGGAACGGCCATTGTGGTTTCGCCGCTTATCGCCCTCATGAAAAACCAGGTCGATGCCATTCGCGGTTTTTCGGACAGCGATGGCGTGGCCCACTTCATCAACTCTTCGCTGAACAAGACGGAAATCAATCAGGTGAAGAGCGATATTTTGGAAGGAAAGTGCAAACTGTTATATGTAGCTCCTGAATCGCTTAATAAAGATGAAAACGTGGAGTTTTTCCGCGGCGTAAAAATTTCGTTCGTAGCCATCGACGAAGCACACTGTATTTCGGAATGGGGGCACGACTTCCGTCCGGAGTATCGCCGTTTGCGCCCCATCATTGAGCAGATCGCCGATTGTCCGATTATGGCACTTACGGCGACAGCAACGCCCAAGGTGCAGCAAGACATTCAGAAGAACCTCGGCATGTTGAATGCGAAGCTGTTCAAAGCATCCTTCAACCGCGCCAACTTGTATTACGAGATTCGAGCAAAAGCGAATGTTGGAAAGCAGATCATTCAATATATCAAGGCCAACAGCGGCAAGAGCGGTATCATTTACTGCCTGAGCAGAAAGAAAACTGAAGAGATTGCAGAGCTGTTGCAGGTGAATGGCATCAAAGCTTTGCCCTACCACGCCGGTATGGATGGCGGCCAGCGCAGCAAAGTGCAGGACAAATTCCTGATGCAAGATGTGGATGTGATATGCGCCACCATTGCATTCGGTATGGGTATCGACAAACCCGATGTGCGCTTTGTGATTCACCACGACATTCCAAAGAGTTTGGAGAGCTACTACCAGGAAACCGGCCGCGCAGGCCGCGATGGCGGTGAGGGTGTGTGTGTAGCTTTTTATTCGCCGAAAGACATCGAGAAGCTCGAGAAGTTTCTACAGGGCAAGCCCGTAGCCGAGCAGGAAGTGGGCATGTTGTTGTTGCAAGAAGTGATTGCATACGCCGAAACTTCCATGAGCCGCAGACAATACCTGCTGCACTACTTTGGTGAAGAGTGGGATCCCGTGAACGGCGAAGGCGCCGGCATGGACGACAATTCACGCTCACCGAAAGAGCAGTTCGACGGCAGCGAGCAAGTACAGATGATTTTGGATTGCATCAGCGAATTCAAAGAGCTGCACAAAGCAGGCTTCATCTGCAAGGTCATCGCCGGTGTGAAGAACTCGGAAGTGACCACCTACAAAGGAAACTTGAGCAAACACTTCGCAGAAGGCAAAGAACACGACGAGAAGTACTGGAACGCCATTGTGCGCCAGATGTATGTGCGTGGCCTTGTGATGAAAGAAATAGAAACCTACGGCACACTGAAGATTACTGAAGAAGGCAAAGCCTTCATGAAGAAGCCTCAGCCGTTTATGGTGGTGAAGGAAGTTGAAATTGGTGAAACCGATGACGACGACTTGGTGATCCCAAAGCAAGGCGGAGGTGCAGTCGACGAGACGCTCTTCAAGATGCTGAAAGACCTACGCCAGCGCATAGCGAAGGAGAAAGGCATACCGCCTTACGTAGTAGTGCAAGACCCTGCCATGGAAGAGATGTGCACGCAATACCCCATCACACTCGACGAGATTGCTCAGATAGGTGGTGTAGGAAAAGGCAAAGCACAGAAATTCGGGAAGCCCTTCATTGATCTCATTCAGAACTACGTGAATGAAAATGAGATTGAGCGTCCGATTGATTTCGTAGTGAAGTCGACCGGCAACAAGAGTCTGCAGAAGGTGCAGATTATCCAGAACATCGACAAGCGCATTCCACTTCCTGATATTGCTAAGGGTCTGGGCAAGAACATGAACGACCTCATCACCGAATTGGAAACCATCGTTTCATCGGGCACGAAGCTCAACATTCAATACTTCATTGACGAGGAGCTCGACGAAGATCAGCAAGATGAAATCATGGAGTATTTCATGCAATCCGAAACCGATGAAATCCGCGCCGCAGAAGAGTATTTCGATGGCGACTATGAAGAGGAACCGTTAAGGTTGATGCGGATTAAATTTATGTCGGAGGTGGGCAACTAGCCTTGCACTCGGCTGTGCTACATATGGCCGGAGAATTTGGAAAGCAATTCCGGAAGAATATAAAGGCACGAGAGATTTCCTATCACATTGTTTGAACGGGATCAACAAAGCATCAAGGCTGCACGGGGAGCCTTCAAGGGTATGCTTGTAGAATACGCGAAAATGTTGCCGTGAAAAGTGGTATATTGTTGATGATTTTCACGATAAGTTGGCGGTATAAACATGATAAACCAAACCACAAAAAAAAAATTAGAGAGCTTACAGAAGCAATACACCTCTTTGGCAAAGGGCAACGAAACGTTGCTGAAAGAAATAGCGCTTGCCGAAATCCCCGAAATGGTTTACAACTCAAATGCTATTGAAAATTCTACACTCACCTTAGAAGATACCGAAAAGATTTTGGCCGGGGGTTCTCTGGAACGAAAAGTAAGTGTGCGGGAAATCTACGAAGCCAAAAACCTGGCAAAACTTACTGAAACCTTGTTGGAAAAGGACAAACACAACCTTACCATAAAACTCATTTTAGGTTTTCACAAAACACTGCTTACGCATATTGATGAAGCCATTGCAGGACGGTTTCGCGGTGGCAAAGAATGGGTACGGGTTGGGAATCACCTGGGAGCAAATCCACAATTTGTGCCTTCACTGATGGAAGAATTAGTGGACGGTTACAACCAACATAAAATAGACTATTTTTTAGATGCCATTGCTCACTTTCATGCCGAGTTTGAAACCATTCACCCATTTGTGGATGGTAATGGGCGAATGGGCAGGGTGCTTATCAATTTGCAGCTGATGAACGCAGGTTTGCCGCCAATCATCATTCAAAATAAAAACAAAAACACAGCATACTATCCGCTGTTTACCAAATACCAATCTTCGATGAAATTTGGTGGCTTTACCGAATTGTTTGCGCTGCTTTTGCAAGAAGCATTGAACAAACGCATTACCCTGCTAACGGCAAAAAGAATAATTCCACTCTCGCTTTGGGCAAGCCGAAACAATATCAAAGCGAATGTGGCTGCCAATAAAGCCAAAAGACAAACTATTCCTGCTTTTCGTTCCAGAGAAAAATGGATGATCGCAGAAGAGTATAAATCAGCTGAAAAATGAACGAGGCAGAAACCGGAGTAGAACTCATAGACCCGAAGCCTTGCCCTTTTTTCGCAAATCAGCAACAAATTCAGCTAAATCCCTGTCAATCATACCGATAAGATAGAAAACCCTTCCTCAGAACCGAAAAATATCTAGTTTTTTTTCGGGTCGACCCGAAAAATATACAGGGAAATTAGGGGTAAGATCAGCGAGGTTCGACAACAGGTTGAGTATTGGGACACGCATCAATTATGAATTCTGCAGCGCCTAAGCTTCATCGCAATACCGCTGCGTGTGATTCGCCTTTTTCCACGATTGAAATCCAGGACTAAACAGCGAACACCAGCACACCACGAAAAACGCGCCCTTCCGCGTAATACGTCATTCGTAATCCGTAATCAAAAAAGTCTCTTACGCCAACTTAGCGAGCAGTGTATTCATACTCACCTTCGCCTCTACGATCTCGCGCACGCGGTCGATACTCACACGCTCTTGCTGCATGCTGTCGCGCTCGCGGATGGTAACGCAGTTGTCGGTGAGGGTGTCGTGATCTATGGTGATGCAATACGGTGTGCCGATCGCGTCCTGGCGGCGGTAGCGACGACCAATGGCGTCTTTCGCGTCGTATTGTAAGTTGAAGTACAGCTTCAGTTGATCCACGATTTCGCGCGCTTTCTCCGGCAAGCCGTCTTTGTTGAGCAACGGTAGTACCGCTACTTTCACAGGTGCGAGTGCCGGTGGTATACGAAGCACTACGCGCTCAGAACCGTCTTCCAGTTTTTCTTCGTTGTAGGCATACGTGAGCGTAGCGAGGAACATGCGATCGAGACCGATGGAGGTTTCAATCACATACGGCACATAGCTCTCGCCGCTTTCGGTTTCGTGGTAGCGCAGTTTTTTGCCTGAGAATTTCTCGTGGTTGCCCAAGTCGAAATCGGTGCGTGAGTGAATACCCTCGAGCTCTTTGAAGCCCATCGGGAAGTTGAACTCAATGTCGCACGCCGCGTTGGCGTAGTGAGCAAGCTTGAGGTGATCGTGGAACTTGTAGTTCTCATTGCCCATGCCCAAGGCCTTGTGCCAGTTGATGCGCGCGTTTTTCCAGTAGTTGTACCACTCGCCGTCGGTGCCCGGCTTGATGAAGAACTGCATCTCCATTTGTTCAAACTCGCGCATGCGGAATATGA
>CANIAA010000034.1 GCA_947465255.1 Flavobacteriales bacterium
CCCAAATGAAAACCTGCGTATATCATCACCACATGCAGCGCGTCCATAATCAACATAAGACGCTGCCGTTGCAGGCGCAAGTAGATAAATGAGAGTGACGATGACACGAACCATACCCCTAGCCAAACACTAATTACGCGGCAGTAAACAATCAAGTCATTCCATTCAGGACCTAAGACACCCACGACCCAAGAAGCAGGCAAAACCCAAATCATCGCTGTCATAACAAACGACATGATGGTTAGTCGCCCCAAGAATTTACCATACAACGACATCATTCCTTTCTTGTCATGAATGGTCGAAATCGTTCCGTAATAAACTTGTGAAATCGACGCGGCTACCATGCCAAGACCGGCTCCAACATATGTCATTGCCACACTTACCATACCTGCACTGACAGCGCCGAAATTCTCGACAAACATTTCGATATACAAGAAATTGATGAAAGCTCCCACAAACACGCTAGGGGTAGTATACAGCACAAACGACTTATGCTGCTTCAGAATTTCCCAGCGAGAGAAATTCCTGCGCTCTATTGAATCGGAATCCTTTCGATACCGCAAATACTGAATCAGTGCAGTTACACCATAGCCGCTCGCTCGCCCAACTATTAGACCTGAAAAATTCATTCCAGCAAAACCGGAAGCCAGCTTTACTCCTTCCGTTGCGGTAGTCTGAATAAACTTCCCTCGCGCGATACGCTCATACTCTTTGCGTGCGTTAAACCAATAGGCAGTTAACTGCACACAACCCATTGCCAACACAACAACCGGTATGAGAAAAATACTCAAACCCAGTTCATGAAGTCCGTGAATCAAATCGAAGTGATAACACAGCAACGAAGCAACAAACGCTATGACTGCGCTTATGACAACAACACGAAATCCGGTGACAGCCACCTCACGCGATTCACGCATGGTAGGTTTACCTACAATTGCATACTCCATTTTCAAAGTGCCAATTACTCCGAGCATTTCACTGAAGTAAACAAAGGAGGCAAGTTTCGAAAAATCTTCCGGGCCATAAAAGTATTTCTGAAGAATGGGCAGTACCAGAAATGGAATAAGTTGAGAAACGGCAGTGCCTGTGGTAAGCACCATCACATTTTGCATGAATGTTCGCTTTTGCTCGCTCATTCGATATTACTATTCCTCATTCCAAATTTGCCAACTCTTTTCGGCTTGCTGCACCAGCATGGCATATCCATTCATCGTTTTTGCACCTGCCAAACGCCCCAGGTGCAAAAAAGTAGTTTCCTCCGGATTGTATATAAGATCATATAAAAAATGCCTGGCTGAAAGCCCTTCGTAAGGCAACATCGGACAGGCATCAATATCTGGATAGGTTCCAAGTGGAGTTGTATTAATGATGAGCGGAAAATGATGCATCACCTCCGCCTTCAAGACTTCATAACTCAACTCTTGCTCTCCACGCGGAGTGCGACTTACGAAATGAAATGGTATTCCCCATTTACGCAACACATAGGCCACTGCCTTGGATGCACCACCTGTACCTAGAATCAACGCCCTCTCATAGTGGTTCTCGAGAAAAGGTTTTATGCTCATCTCAAAACCAAAAACATCTGTATTAAACCCCTTTAGAACGCCATCACGTATGCGAATGCAATTCACAGCACCTATCTCGCGTGCAACCTCATCCATTTCATGCAAAAAAGGAATTACACTCTCCTTGTAGGGAATCGTGACATTGAGTCCTGATAGAGAAGACTTGCCTTGAATAAGCGCAGAAAACAGGGAAATGTCTGCTATCGAAAAATTCTCGTATCTGCAATTAGGTTCACTCAACTCTATAAATCGCTTGGTAAAATATCCCTTCGAAAACGAATGGACCAGCGGATAACCCACCAAACCAAACAAGCGATTTTGCGAATGCGTATCAGCCAAAGTAAACTACGATTTTTTCAACTTAGCTTTTAAGACACCGATGATTATTGGCAATATTGAAACACCGATAATACCGAACACCACAATCTCAAAATTATTCTTCACGATCTCAAATCCTCCGCATGTATATCCCAATAAGGTAATGCCCACTACCCATAAAACTGCGCCCAGTATACAAACCGTGATATACCGGCGATAAGGCATATTGCCAGCGCCTGCTACAAAGGGGGCAATGGTGCGCACAATCGGAACAAAGCGCGCCATGATGATGGCTTGACGGCCATACTTCTCATAAAATGCCTCTGTCTGGGTGATATACTCTCGCTTGAAAAACAAGATTCGATCTCGTTTTTTGATCTGTTCACTGAAAAACTTACCGACGAAGTAATTCACGTTGTCTCCGCATAGAGCCGCCAAAATGAGCAACGGCATTAAGACCCACACATTCAATCCCTCATTATTATTGGCCGCGGCAATTGCTCCAGCAGCAAACAATAACGAATCGCCCGGCAGCAAAGGCATTACAATAAAACCCGTTTCAACAAATACAATCAAAAACAAGATTGCATACACATACATTCCATAATCGGCAACCATGGCCATCAAGTGCTCATCGATATGAAGTACAAAGTCTATTAAGGTCGACATAGTGTGGTTTAAATTGAAATGATTAAAAAACAAAGGCGATGCACCACAATGAACCATTGAAATGCACCGCCATTGCGATCGTTTGTTAGTTATTATTCTTCTTCCGCATCGAAGAATTCTTTGATGCGACTTAAAAATCCTTGTGTGTCTTTCGTCTCACGCACTTTGTCACTAAGCGTAACCTTGCTCTTCTTATCAGCAGCAATCTGAGTCGAAGCCGGTATTTCAACATTGCCCGGTCCTGCCAAAGGATTGAACTTCTCGAGACCGTGAATAACAAGACCTACACCCGTGCTCATGGCCGGAATAAGGAGGTTCTCATTCTTCGCCTTTACGACGTGCTCATTTGGATAACCAATGCGGCAATCCATGCCCGTGATGTATTCCACCAGTTGCTTCATGTGCTTCAACTGCGAACCGCCACCGGTAAGCACAATGCCGCCAATGAGTTGTTTCTCAAAGCCACTATTGCGAATCTCATAGTACACGTGCTCGATGATTTCTTCCATGCGAGCCTGAATAATCTGAGACAAATTTCTCAACGAAATCTCTTTAGGATCACGTCCCTTCAATCCAGGAATACAAACGATTTCATTGTCCTTATTCTCTGTAGCCAATGCGCTACCGAACTTCACTTTAAGCAACTCGGCATGATTGCGCATAATAGTGCAGCCCTGTTTGATGTCTTCGGTAATGATATTACCACCGAAAGGAATAACAGCGGTGTGGCGAATAATACCATCTTGGAAAATGGCTACATCCGTTGTACCGCCACCTATGTCAACCAGCACTACGCCTGCCTCCTTTTCCTCATCACTTAGAACAGCTGCAGCACTTCCAAGCGGCTCAAGCGTAAGAGCGTCCACATTCAAACCGGCTTTGGTTACACACTTATAGATGTTGCGAATTGCTGTAATCTGACCGGTGATGATGTGGAAGTTCGCCTCCAGACGAGTTCCGCACATACCAATTGGATCCTTGATGCCTGTTTCGCTATCAACAGTATACTCCTGAGGTAATGCATGAATTATTTCTTCACCAGGAAGCATTACCAGCTTATGCATGTCTTCAATCAATGCATCGATATCGGTGCGTGAAATTTCTTCCTCCTGGTTGCGACGTGTGCGCATGCCGCGATGCTGCAAACTCTTGATGTGCTGGCCGGCAATTCCTACGTTCACCAATCGTATATTGACACCACTCTCGCGCTCAGCTTCTTCAACCGCCGCGCGAATGCTCTGAACCGTTTTCTCGATATTCGAAACAACGCCGCGCGTCACACCGATACTCTCGCTCTTGCCAATACCGAGAATCTCGATTTTATTGTTCTCCATTTTACGGCCAACCAAACACGCAATCTTGGTGGTTCCGATGTCTAAGCCAACTACGATCTCTGAATTCATAGGGTTATTCGTTTTCTGTTATTCAATTTTTCGGTTATTCAAACTACTATCGCTTCACCCCTACTACCTGCCCGTTGTATTGAGCCTGAAGAGTGCTGAAACGATCCAAATCATCCGCTACAACCACGTGCTCATAAAAAGCACGAAGCTTCTTCAATTTGCTGTCGAGGTGATAGATATAGCCCACATTCACACGCTGATTTCCCACGCGCGGAATAATTTCAAATTCTCCTGCGCCATTCACATACACATGTTCTATTTGTGCACGCCAAAATGTATCTCGCGCTACAATTTCTGTAAACTGATAGATCTCGTCCAGCGTTGTGTTCCGAGCCAAACTATCCGGAAAATTCACCGAAACACTCTCCTTTCGCAATCCGTCTGCTATCTCACCTGTGAATACGGGCAGTTTCACCGTGGTAAGCTCAGAAAGCTCCATGGTGTATCCGTCTGCATCGAGATAATAACTTTCACCATTACGGTTAAATATCCGTGCAATTGGTGTGCGCTGCTTCACCTGGATCACACAACGTCCATCAACGGTGGTATAAACATGTGCCTCACGAACCGAAGAATTCGCTGATACAGCGCGGTGTATGGCACCGAGATCCACCTCGTTCAATGCCTTACCAACAATTACATCTGTGGCGCTATCGGCAAGAGCCGCTATCTGCTGCTCATCAATGAATTTTCTGCCATCATTTGACTCCACTTGTACCTCGAGCTTCCAACAACGTGTGTCGCTTTGCTTCTTGCCCACAAAACCAAGCGCCACAAAAAGTCCAACCGCTCCCACAATGGCAAGCGAGTAAACAACAATCACACGCAGTTTCTTGCGCCGCTCGATGTTTTTAATGAAGATATTTCCTGTCTCCTTCGTCATGGGTTTTGGCTGGCAACGGAAGGAAAACCTGCCGTCTATTTACCGGAAAAGGCCGCTGCCACTGGGCTTACAAGCGCATCAATATCGCCTGCCCCTAACATTACAATTACCTGGCGCGGACTTCCGGTCAACTCTGCTAATAAAACCTGCTTCTCGACGAGTTTTTTGGTGGGTTTGGAAATGTTATCCAACAGCAATTGTGAATCAATTCCGGGTAAAGGCAACTCGCGCGCAGGGTAGATCGGAAGTAAAATGATATCGTCGAGCAACTCCAGGCTGCGGGCAAATTCCGGGAGAAAATCGCGGGTTCGCGTGAAAAGATGCGGCTGAAAAACTCCCGTAATGTGCTTTCCGGGATAGAGTTGCCGAACCGAGGAAATACAGGCCCTGAGCTCCTCCGGGTGATGCGCATAATCGTCGATCAACACCAAATCATCACGTCGAATATGGTATTCAAATCGGCGCTTAACACCCTGGAACGAACTAAGACCACTTCTGATTTCACCTTCCGTTAAACCTACCGCTCTGCAAACGGCGATGGCCGAAACCGCATTTTCGACATTATGCATACCCGGCAAGCCGAGCTCAACGGCAGGCCAGCTTTCGCCCTGCGCGTTATAATCGAAATAATATCGTCCCTCCCTTATGTCAATACTCGATGCAAAATGTCCCGCTTGGGAAGAGCCGCTATAATCCAAAGATTTCACTCCACTTCCGAGTGCCGAAACATCAATCGGCAAATCCTTCCGATAAATGAGCAACCCTCCTGCAACCAATTTTTGAGCAAACAGATTGAACGATTCTTTCATGTATTCATGCGATCCGTAGATATCGAGATGGTCTGCATCCGTGCTTGTGATAACCGATATAGTTGGCGACAACGTCAAAAACGAACGATCATATTCATCCGCTTCTACCACTGTCCATTCGGCGTTTTTATCCAACAATAAATTCGTTCCATAATTCGTGGCAATTCCGCCCAAAAATGCGTTGCAACCCTTGCCGCTGTGCTTGAGTAAATGCGCTATCATGGAACTCGTCGTGGTCTTACCATGCGTTCCGGCTACCGCTATGCTCTTGCTTTGCGCGGTTATTACACCGAGTGCCTGCGAGCGCTTTATAAGTGTATAACCTTGGTCGGCCAACCAGTTCAACTCCTGACTATCTCTGGGTATGGCAGGTGTATAGATAACCAGAACCTTCTCCTTCGGGGTGTGTCTTACAACCGGTGGAATCTCCAACACTGAATCATCAAAATGCACTGCTATACCTTCCATTTCCAACTCGGTCGTAAGCGGTGTTGATGTTTTATCATAACCCATCACCAATTTACCTTGTGCATGGAAATAGCGTGCAATGGCCGACATGCCGATACCTCCTATACCGAGAAAATAATAGACTTCTGTTTCTTCAAAATTCATGGAAATCATTTCTATGTGGCTAGTGCTTAGGCTTCGCTCAGCACAAGTTTCTTCACTTCTTCAACAATACGCTCTGCTGCATTCGACTGCGCCATAGCGCCGATGGCTTTGCTCAAAATGGCAAGCTGACCTTCGCTCTTCATTATTTCGCTCACAACATCGCCCAAACACTCCTTGGCTTCTACATCTTTCACCAACAGTGCGGCATCCTTGCTCACCAAAGCCATTGCATTCTTTGTTTGATGATCTTCCGACACGTTTGGAGAAGGAACAAAAATGGAAGGCTTCGCCACCAGACACAGTTCTGAAATACTCATTGCTCCTGCGCGCGATACAACCGCATCTGCTGCAGCATACGCCAAATCCATTTCCTTGATGAACTCGTGTGCCTGCACATGCTTCAAGCCCGCGCATCGTTTTCTCGATTGCTCCACGTAACCCTTTCCTGTTTGCCAGATAACTTGAAAACCTTCCTCTTCCCAACGTTTTGCAAACGAATCGACGGCTTCATTGATGGTGCGAGCCCCCAAGCTGCCACCAATCACGAGCAACGTCTTACGTCCGGCATCCAACCCGAAATGCTTCACCGCAGCATCACGTTTGCCTTGCAAATGGACTACTTCCGGACGTACGGGATTACCGGTCATTACAATTTTTTCCTTCGGGAAATATTTTTCCAGCCCCTCGTATGCTACACAAATGGTATTAACCTTCTTCGAAAGTATTCGGTTCGTTATACCCGGAAACGAATTCTGTTCTTGTATGAGTGTCTTCACACCAGCTCCCGACGCTGCGCGCAGCAAAGGACCGCTGGCATAACCGCCCACTCCTATAGCAATATCCGGCTTGAACTCACGCACAATTCGCCGCGCCTTCCACATGCTGGCCAGCAACTTGAAGGGCACCCATAAATTCTTCCAGGTCAAACGGCGCTGAATGCCCACAATCGGTAGTCCCACAATCTCAAAACCGGTCGCAGGAACCTTCTCCATCTCCATCTTTCCTAATGCACCCACAAAAAGAATTGTGGCATGCGGAAATTGTGCACGAATGGTTTTCGCGATGGCTACTGCCGGAAAAATATGACCACCGGTACCTCCGCCTGAAATAATTACTCGCATTGTATTCCGATTTATACGGTTGGAACAGGCTCCATAAACTTTGTCTTGGTGAGACTCAAGTCTTCCTCCTGTTCATCCTTACTCCTGCATATACTCAAGATTATTCCCAAAGCCAGACAGGTAAATAATGTGCTTGTACCTCCCATACTCACCAAGGGCAGTGGCTGACCGGTTGTGGGGAATAAACTCACCGCAACAGCCATATTAATGAAGGCTTGAATCACCAACATGAACGCAAGACCAAGGGCTGTCAACTGCGCTCCCATTTTCGGATTATAAATCGAGAGCTTGATGGTTCTGAATAGTAAAATGAGATACAAAAGCACGAGCGTTATTCCCCCGAAAACAGAACCATACTCCTCGATGATGAACGGATAAATCATGTCAGAATATGGGTGAGGCAAGAAGTTGCGCGAACTACCTGTGCCGGGACCCTTCGGAATAATGCCTCCTTCGTGAATCGCGTATTTAGCCAAATCCGTTTGATAGTTGCCTTCGCTATCCTCATCCATCGCACTGACAATACGATTCTTCCAGGTGCCGTATCGCGCAGGAAAACCCGTTGTTTCACCCACTACTATGATGAGAAAAATGAACCCGACACCAACGGCAACGAGCTTGCTCATGTGGCGAAATGGAACACCGGCCAGAAACATCATCAGAAAGCAAATACTGGCCAACATAGCAGCCGTTGAAAAGTTAGCAGGAAGAATAAGACCACAAATGAGTGCGATTGGCCAAATAACAGGCATCACTCCTTCCTTGAAATCATGCAAAACATCCCGCTTGACAGCTAGCGTTCGACCCACATAAATGATGAGTACAATTTTGGCAAAATCGCTTGGCTGAAAAGTTAGTCCGGTAAATGGAATCACAATCCAGCGATTGGCGTCATTCAGGTTATGACCGAACAACAGCGCATAGGCCAGAAAACCCGCTGCTACCAACAATAAAATTTTCGACAACCGCGAAAAGTACCGAAACGCCATACGATGCACGATGTACATGATGACGAAACCCAGAATAATCATTCCGGTATGCTTCAGCAAAAACTTCAGGCTGTTGCCGTGTGCTTTATACGCCAGGGTTGAAATCGCACTATATACAGCGAGTATCGAAATAAGCGACAAAAAGAGTGTTACCATCCAAATGGTGCGGTCGCCTTGCAGTTTGTTGAGGAGGTGTTTCATGTTTTTCAGGTCGTGCACGAATATGCGCCTCAAATAACTGCTTTCCGGCGGAAGTCAATCGCGTTTTACACAACGCCCTGTGCAACAGAATGGGCAAAAAAAAATCCCGTCACACGGACGGGATCTTGAATGACTTTCGTTTCTTTATTGAACCAACACCTTACGGGTCGACACGCGTGAGCCTTCTTGAAAGCGCACGAAGTAAATGCCACGCTGGAAGGCTGAAACATCCTGGCGAATGGTAAAATCATCAGAGGCGATTACTCCTTGGTGAAGAGTTGCCACTTCACGACCTGTAATGTCGAGCATCGTCACGGTTGCTTTGTCACCGGAAGCGTTCAACACATGCACGGTCAAATTACCGTTAGCCGTGGTACGTACATTCATTTCAATAGCAGCGCGGTTTACATTCTGAACAGAATTGGGTGCTGCCTCTGCAGTAAAAACACCGTCCTGACCTGCGTGAAATGTGCATACATAGGCATAGCTGCCGGCTACGGTAACTTCATAATCATATGACTGATTACCGGAATTCAAAGGTGAGTTCCAGGTAGCTGCGCCTGCAGGCACATCCGTAGAGACTGTATTATGAGAACCATTGTTCCACTCAAAACGCACGGTATCTCCCACCAATACGGTAAAGTCCGCAGGGCTGAATGTGTTTCCTTGCTGATTAACAATATGGATAGTAGCGCTCATTTGCAGGGACACTGCGAGAACGCAAACGAAAAGGGCGAGTAGATTTTTCTTCATGACATCAATTTTAATTCAATAATTCTACAGTTCGACACCATTCTAAAAATGATGCCACAATACAATTGTGAATAACGGTTACTTAAACGCATCAAATCCCGTAACATCCATACCTGTGATGAGCAAATGAATATCATGGGTTCCTTCATACGTAATAACCGACTCGAGATTCATCATATGGCGCATCACAGGATACTCGTTCGTGATACCCATACCGCCAAGCATTTGACGCGACTCGCTCACAATCTCCTTGGCCATAGCGATGTTGTTGCGCTTTGCCATGCTTATTTGGGCTGTAGTTGCACGTCCTTCGTTGCGCAACTGACCCAAACGGTATGTGAGCAACTGTGCCTTCGTGATTTCGGTAATCATTTCAGCCAACTTCTTCTGCTGCAACTGGAATGCTCCAATTGGCTTACCAAACTGGATGCGCTCCTTGGAGTATTTCAACGCCACATCATAACAATCGAGGGCAACACCAATTGCGCCCCAAGCGATGCCATAACGGGCAGAATCAAGACATCCCAGTGGAGCACCCAAACCACTCTTATTAGGCAATAAGTTCTCCTTAGGAACTTTTACGTTATCGAAAATCAACTCGCCTGTATCGCTGGCGCGTAAGCTCCACTTGCCGTGCATAGTTGGTGTTGTGAACCCTTCCATGCCACGCTCCACGATCAAACCGTGAATACGTCCCGCTTCGTTCTTAGCCCAAACTACCGCGATTTGCGCAAAAGGAGCATTGCTGATCCACATTTTCGCTCCATTGAGCAAATAGTGGTCGCCCATATCCTTAAAGTTGGTAATCATACCGCCCGGGTTACTACCGTAGTCAGGCTCGGTCAATCCGAAACAACCCATCCATTCACCGGTGGCCAGTTTTGGAAGGTATTTCATGCGTTGCTCCTCGCTGCCATACTTGTAAATCGGATACATCACCAAAGAGCTCTGCACCGAAGCCGTAGAACGCAAACCGCTGTCGCAACGCTCTAATTCCTGCATGATCAAACCATAGGAAATCTGATCAAGCCCTGCACCACCATATTCTGATGGGATGTATGGACCAAAGGCGCCGATTTCACCAAGCCCCTTTAACAGATGCTGCGGGAACTTGCAGTTTTCTGCTGCTTCCTCAATGATGGGAGAAACTTCCTTCTTCACCCATGCACGGGCGGTATCACGAACCAGCTTCTGCTCTTCGCTGAGCCATTCGTCCATCAAATAATAATCGTGACCTTGGTATGAATCTGTGCGCATTGTGTATTGAATGTTTAATCAGATAATCGTCGGTTTTTCCGTCGACGGCGCGAATGTACAACCGCGTTTGGTGAACAGAAAACAAAAAAGTGGCCAACGGGGAATGACTAATGACCAGTGGCCAGTGGCGAATGAAAAAGACCTTGCTCAAATCCTTTTTATTCCCAAACTATCTTGAAAACCTTAACTTCATGTGCTTATCTTATCTCGCCACTCGCCACTCGCCACTCGCCACTCGCCACTCGCCACTACTCCCTATTCGCCTCGTACCAGGCATCCACAAGCAAATCACGCCCAGTGCTCGCTTCAACCGCCAGAAAATCGCAGCGCTCGTTCATCTGATGGCCATTATGCCCTTTGATCCATTTAAAACGAACCTTATGCTTTTGAGCAACAACAAGATAGCGCTTCCAGAGATCCGGATTCTTGACATTCTTCCACCCTCGCTTCACCCAGCCTCCTATCCAATTCTTTTCTACGGCATCAACCACATACTTCGAATCGGAATAAACCGTCACCTCACAACCGTCCTGTTTCAGCATTTCAAGACATACAATGACACTCAACAACTCCATTCGGTTGTTGGTTGTAAGCCGAAAACCCTGACTAATTTCTTTGTAATGCGGACCGCTTTGAAGAATGGCTCCGTAACCACCCGGTCCCGGATTGCCCTTGGCTGCGCCGTCGGTGTAAATCGTAATGCTCGTCATGACTTCCTTATCCGAGCAAATGCTGAATGTTATTGCTAAAAAGCTTCACTGCTATGGCCAATAGAATGATACCAAATATTTTCTCGACCACGTTAATGCCCGCAACGCCCAGTGCACGCTCAATTCGATTGGTCAGTTTCAAAACGATGAAGATGGGCAGCATGTTCAATGCTATGGCAGCCAGAATGTTAATCCGGTCATATTCGGCTCCTAAGGAAATCAGTGTCGAAAATGTGCCGGCTCCGGCGATAATTGGAAAAGCCAATGGCACAATGGAAGCTGCACCTTCCGTGCCTTCCTTCTGCTTGAAAATCTTAATTCCCAGTACCATTTCCATGGCAATGAAAAACAGAATGAAAGAACCCGCAACCGCAAATGAATTCACATCGACACCAAAGAGATACAGAAACCGTTCACCGAGAAAAAGAAACACTACCATCAGAAGAAATGAAACCAATGTGGTCGTAATCGGCTGAATATTGCCCGATGTATTCTTGATTTTGACAATGATGGGAATGCTTCCGATAATGTCTATCACAGCAAACAATACCATGAAACACGATCCTATTTCCTTCCAGTCGAACATGGTGCGAAGGTATAGAATGAATTCGAAAGCAACCTTGAAGACTGATCGAATTATGAACTACGAAAAGTAGTTTCAAGCACCTTCGGAAACCACTCTATTTCCAGTGCACGAACCTTTCGCTCAATATCGGCAACGGAATCCTCTTCTGAAATTTCAGTGCAGTATTGAGCGATGACGGCCCCCTCGTCGTAATGCTCATTTACCCAATGAATCGTTATACCCGATTCTTTCTCCTTAGCCGCGTGAACGGCTTCATGAACGAAGTGTCCATACATACCCTTGCCGCCATACTTGGGTAACAGCGCCGGATGAATGTTGATGATATGACAGGGATATTGTTTCACCATTTCGGAAGGCACCTTCCATAAAAAACCGGCCAACACAATGAAATCGACCTCCAGCGACTTTAACACGCGAACAAAATCATCACCCTGTTTAAAGTTCTCCTTCGTCAGTATGTAAGTTGGAACACGATGTCGCTCGGCAACCTGCAAAACACCGGCATCCGATTTATTGCTGGCCACCAATACCACTTCAACGATCGATTTCGATTTGAAATAGTCCATGATATTGGCAGCATTGCTGCCGGCACCCGATGCTAAAATGGCAATACGTTTCACAGTAGGAATTTCGGCAATATTACGTCACGTGCGGAAGATTAAGCTGTGAATCCTTTCGTACAACATCTCCGGTTGAAAAGGTTTAGAGACATAATCATTCATACCCTTCTCCAGACTACGCTCTCGCTCGCCATTGAGGGCATTAGCTGACAACCCAATGATTGGAACATTCGATTTAAGTTCGTTCCTTATTTGTTCCGTTGCCTCAAAACCATCCATGATAGGCATCTGCAAATCCATCAGCACCAGATCGTAATGCTCACTCTTCATTTTATCGAGGGCATCCAAGCCGTCCTCACTAATATCAACCAGCGCATTCCAAGATTTAAGAAGTGAGCTAGCCAAAAACTGATTCACCTTATTGTCTTCCACCAGCAATATTCTCGAACCCTGAAGGTTGGGGGTAAACTCTTTTATAATGGCTGAATCTCTTGAAGACTTTTTCAATCGAACTTGAAATGAGAAAATGGTACCCACGTTTTTCTCGCTGGTCAATTTCAACTCACCCCCCATCATCTCCACGATTCGCTTGGAAATAGAAAGCCCTAAACCGGTTCCGCCATATTTACGCGTTGTGCTGCTATCTTCTTGCGCGAAGGCCTGAAAAACGGCAGACTGCCGTTCCGCCGCAATACCGATACCGGTATCTATAACACTAAAAAGAACATCTTGTGTTTCATTTGATTCACCCGCTTGCATGATCTCTAAACGCACTTTTCCCTGAGGAGTAAACTTGATGGCATTGCCAATAAGATTCGTGACGATTTGATTCAACCGGTGAACATCGCCTAGCAAGTATGGCGCTATGCGTGAATCCAACTTCCATTCAAACGACAACCCCCTTTCTTCTGCACGCAGACGCAGCGACTTTGTTAGCTCTAAAAAATTCTCATGCATGGAAAACTCAATCTCCTCGAGTTCTACTTTCCCTGCTTCAATGCGCGAAACATCGAGCAAATCATCGATAAGCACCAGCAGACCATCCGATGAAAATCTCATTGTCTTTAAATACTCTCGCTGTTCGTCATTCAATGGTGTGGAAGCAAGCAAAGCGGACATGCCCACAATGGCATTCACCGGTGTTCGCAACTCGTGACTCACATTTGCCAAAATGGTTTTGCGCAACTCAAGCCCGGCTTCGGCAGCTTTCCTTGCCTCGATCATTTCCTGCTCCAGTTTTTTTCTGGCAGAAATATCGAATACCACAATCACGCCTCCTTCTACACTCCCCGTTTCGTCGAACAAAGGCGCTGTAGTGCACAACATCCAGGTTAACTCTCCACTTGATTTCCGATAGGGTGACTCGAACACCTTACTTGTGAGGTAAAACTCAATAGGCGAACCTATTTCCAGATCATTTCCAACAGAGAAATCCGAAGAACGCAAGCCAATCATCTCCGCTTCCTTCCGATCAAACATCTCCGCAAATCGAGGCTCTACCTGGGTCAATCTTCCCTCCAAATCATAGCGAGCCATACCCAAATTCAAACTTTCTATGATATCGAGTAAGCGCTGGTCGGATTGCGCCTTGCGCGTCTCTGCAATTTGTCGCTTACCAATTTCTTCCTGCACCACGTCAGCCAACTGCAGTAAATCTTCATTCTCCAAGGAAGGTCTGTCAGGGAAAAGTGTAGAGGCCGCTTCCTTCAATGTCTCGAGCACATGCGACTGACGTGAGAGCATTTGATTTACCGCCTCCTTTTTCGACATTAACTCATCGCTACTTTCACGCATGGCCGTTTCCATGAGCAAGCGATCATTGTCTGAATGCTCATAGCTATTGCTCACAGCACTCAGTAAGGCCTCCCATTCCGCAGACACTTCCGGATAACCCGGCAAATACTTCCTTAACTGTCGCTCCAATAAGCGGTGATACTTTTTACCCGTCATTCAACTTCGTGGTAAGTCGTAATAGTCATGGTTTGATTGTGCAACGAACACTGTGTGCTGCCCAATTGCGGTGAAATTTCACCGTTGGAATAAAAGCCGGTATACGCTGCGTTATTCCCGAAATACTGGCAAACCGATTCAACCTCCTCTTCTATTCGTTGATCGAGTACAACCTTTCTTCCTACACAGCTAACCATGAGCACAAGTTCGGGCGATAAATCGTCAGACTGTTCGGCGGCTTTGGCGGCGCCGTCAACGAGCCTATCAAAATTGGCCATCATAAACTGAACTTGCGCTCCCATCGGAATATTTCCCGCAAAACGGAGCGTGCCGGCAGAATCATCAACACTCAAGATGGTTCTTACCAACTGACTATCGCGATCGGCACCCAAAATACAAAGAGGGAACAGCAGAGCAGATCCCGGTAATTCACTTGCTCTTGGCCCGAGATAACGCTTATAGATTTCCAAAGCGTTTTCACCATCCAGTTCAAACAAGACATTATCGACTGCCTTAGTAACCACACGCACCGGACCAAACAAATCCCAACCTCCGTGCGAGCCATGCGTAATCCGCAACTTATCGCCATAGAAACCTATTGCCACGATGCGATTCGCCTCAGGCTCCGCATTGGCGCCAACCAATGTTTTTGTGAATCGGCCGGCATCGGCCGCCAATCCTCCGGTTACTATAACATCAGCCGATAAATCGTTATTGATTCCCTTTACCAAGTCGTCACCATTCACCGAAATTCCATCGGAGAAAACAAGGATGTGGCACAAGCCCTGACCCTTTAGTTGCGCTGTAATAGACCGACCACACTCAAAACTATTGGCGCAGTCCTCAACATTTCCAACAACAACTTTCAGTGTCGTTCGCTCGAAGGTGCATGCCGTAACACTCACCGTGTGGTCACTCACTTCATCACCATGTATTTCGCCGGCTGTGCTGGCTAACACCACATCTGACTGCGGATACACCTTGCGAATTTCACTGAAAACAGAATCGTTCGTCAGCGCATCAATTGCTCCAAAAGCAAAGATCAAATTCGGCTGAAACAATGCCTCGGGGGTTTTCGCCCAGCCCTTGCCTTCTCGCCATAAATGCTGTTGTACTCTCATGTGGTGTGGTAGATTAGTGTAGTTTGAGCTAGTCGTCTCGCTCTTTAGAGGGTCAATGTAGGGATAACTCAGCAAATATCCCAAAGCATGAATCACCTCACAGGTGCTTTCCTTTTCTTGCTTAGGTTTGCTCCCTCAATATCCGTTTATGTCGATAGTCGCCGAAAAAGTAGTTAAAACATATGGCCAACAACAAGCACTAAACGGTGTTTCGTTTGAAATAGGTCGCGGTCAAATTGTCGGTTTCCTTGGACCCAACGGCGCCGGGAAAAGCACGATGATGAAGATTATTACGTGCTATATTCCTCCGACATCGGGCAAGGTTAACGTTTGCGGCTTTGATGTAATGAGCCAAAGCACTGAAGCGAAGCGCTGCATCGGCTACCTCCCTGAACACAATCCGCTTTACACAGACATGTATGTACGTGAATACCTTTCGTTCGTGGGCGGTATGTACAACATCCCAAACGTAAAATCGCGGGTGGAGGAAATGATTGAAACAGTCGGACTTCAGTCTGAAGCACACAAAAAAATAGAAACACTCTCCAAAGGATATCGCCAGCGAATCGGGCTTGCTCAAGCCCTCATTCATGACCCGCAAGTGCTTATACTCGACGAACCTACCAGTGGATTAGACCCAAACCAACTTGTCGAAATTCGAAACTTGATTGTTGCCGTCGGAAAAACAAAAACCGTCATGCTTTCTACCCACATCATGCAAGAAGTAGAAGCAATGTGTGACAAGGCGTTCATCATTGACCGCGGAAACATTGTGGCCAACGACCTTGACATCAAAGAACTCGCGAAAGAAGGCAAACGGTTGGAGGAGATCTTTAAGGACGCCACAAAAAAAGTGGCGAGTGGCGAATGACGAATGGCGAGTGAAAAGTGGCGAATGGGCACACATCGAAATTAAAAAAACACGCCTTTTATTCGCCACTCGCCATTAGTCATTAGCCATTAGTCATTAGCCACTAGTAATTTGTCATTTCATTTCCTGCGGCACCACACACACCGGTATAGGCCGCATTTTGTGCTGATTCGCTGCATTCATTCTGCGATAAATGGAAAGAACTTCACGCTGACGCTCGCTCAATTCAACCTCGGATTCTTTCTCGGATTCGACAAACCGCATGGCCCATTCAAGCTCGGGATAGCTCGCCCCAATCTGATCCTCATCCGAACGATCATCGCCCCATAAACCATCGGTCGGTGC
>CANIAA010000035.1 GCA_947465255.1 Flavobacteriales bacterium
TACGCGCTCCGGATGCTCCTTGCAATAGATAAGCGCAACGTGTCCACCAAGCGAATTACCTAGCAGGTTTACCTTACTATACTCCTTGTGCCGGATGAAATCGTTCAGAAAATGAGCAATGCTCTTTACACCCGTGGTTAGCACCGGCATGGTATACAAAGGCAACATCGGTATCACTACCGTGTGGGTTGAGGAAAAATGTGAAATCACATCTTTGAAATTACTCAGTGCCCCGAAAAGCCCATGCAACAAAATGAGTGGCTCTCCTGAGCCCTCTTCGATATATCGAAATCCGTTTTCCTCTTTAAGCTGATACTCCATAATGCGGTAAGTCAAACCTGCGTTACGCGAATGTAAATAACGATGCGTAAATAAGCGTTAACTGCAAGTGTCGGCATTTCCTTTTAATCGCTTTTGCGTAGGTGCACTATTCCTTCAACAACTCATTGCTGAAATCCTTCCCACAACGATTCGAAATACACCCTTTTGGCCCTCTTGAATTCGCCCAAAACGACTCCAAAAAGCCCCAAATTCCAATTTTTGACTCAAAACATCCCACTTTCTCCCACCATATCAACCGCTATTCACTATTTACTAATTACCAATTACTTAATGGTGATTTTAGCAGTGCTTTATCAGCCATCCCAAAGCGTCACTTTTCAACAAAACACCTCTTTTTGGCCTTTTGTGGTAAAAAGTGGTAAAAAGGAGCTATTTTCGTCCCCACTAAGGCACAAAATCATTCAATGCTGAAACTCCTCGGAGAATATCCATGTAAGCTCGACAACAAGGGAAGATTCCTCTTCCCGGCTCGCATGCGTAAGTCTTTGGAGGAAGTTATTCACTTGGGATTGGTGATCAATCGCGACATATACACCCGCTGCTTGGTCATCTATCCGCAACCGACTTGGGAAAAAATATCGGCCGACCTCGAGCGCATGAATCCGCACAACCGGAAACACGCAGAGTTCATCCGATTCTTTCTTAATGGTGCTACAGAATTGGAGCTTGATTCAGTGGGACGAATGAATATTCCCTCCCACCTGCTAGAATATGCTGAAGTGGATTTGAAGAAGAACAACGAACTCGTGTTGTGTGGTTTGGGACAGAAAATGGAATTGTGGAACAAGGACACCCGCGACAAGAAGTTCAGCACACCGGACTTCGACTTTATGCAACTAGCCGAAGAGGTGCAAAACGATTTGAGAAAGGATAACTAAACAAGCAGCCTGCAAAGGCACTTGTAACACAGGATATGTCGAACCACAAAAAAGAAGACGGATATCACCGACCGGTGCTCCTGCAGGCTTCTATCGACAACCTCAACATAAAGCCCAATGGGGTCTATGTGGATGTAACCTTCGGTGGTGGAGGTCATTCGAAAGAGATTTTGAAATACTTGGATAAGGGACGACTTATAGCCTTTGATCAGGATCCGGAAGCACAAGCCAACCGCATCGATGACCCACGTTTTGAGCTCGTAGACCAAAATTTTCGATTCATGAAAAACTGGCTGCGACTAATGGGCATTCGACAAGTAGACGGCATTCTTGCTGATTTGGGAGTGAGCAGCCACCAGTTCGACAGTGAAGATCGCGGATTTTCCATACGCTTCGATGCAACGCTCGATATGCGCATGGACATGAAAGGAACACTTACCGCTGCCGACGTTGTGAACACCTATGAAGAACAACAGCTGACGCAAGTTCTTCGAAGCTACGGTGAACTTGAAAATGCGAGGTCAATGACCAGAAGCATCATGCAGGCCCGACCACTCTTCACCAGCGAAGACCTCAAACATGCCGTGCAGAAACACTTGCCGCGCATGCGCGAACACAAGGTGCTGGCACAGCTCTTTCAAGCGCTGCGCATTGAAGTGAACCGTGAACTCGACGTGCTGAAGGAATTTCTCGAGCAAAGCGCTGATGTGCTTGCCCCCGACGGACGACTGGTAGTAATCAGCTACCACTCTCTTGAAGACCGGCTCGTGAAAGACTTCATGAAAACCGGCAACTTCGAAGGAACACCGGTCAAAGACTTCTTCGGCAACCTGCAACGTCCGCTCAAACCCCTTACCTCCAAGCCCATTCTGCCAACCGCAGAAGAAATTGAAGAAAACACACGTGCACGTAGCGCTAAAATGCGTGTAGCGACCAAAGAAAACAAATAAGCTAAACAACCGACAGCCACTGCGCTGCCGCTTGGTTAACCTGAATTAATGAAACCGACCAACGAAGTCAATTCACAGGCATCGTCTATTGCGCCCAATGCGCAGGAAAATGCAACCCCACAAACCCCGAAGAAAAAAACGGGGCGGGGAAACTTCCTCCAAAAAATTCTAAGCGGCGATTTTCTGGTACGCGACGGACTTATCAAACATCTGTCGTTCGTGCTCTTCCTCGTGGGCCTATTCATTGCCAACATCGGACTTGTCTATTACTTCGAAAACACCGCACGCGAAAAAATTAAACTCCAGAATCAACTCAACGAGTTACGCTCACAATACAACACTACCATGAGCGACCTGGAGAAAAGCAAGCAACAAAGCAACGTGGCCCAAGCCATCGAACAAATGGGCTTGAAAGAACTGCGCACTCCTCCTCAAGTAATTGATGTAGAACATGGCTTCTTCGAAGAAAAAACGACCCAAGAATGAACCCATCGGAAAATATAAAAAACAGTCCTATCAACCAACCGCATGATCCGGGGCAGACTCCCAAAGAGTCTGCAACCGGGCATGAGGCCAAAGGAAAAAAACAACACATCGCCCTTATTCATAACAAGGCGTGGATGGTGTTTGCCGGTTTGTGTTTGCTGGCCATCGCCATAGTTGTGAAAGTTTTCGTCATTCAGCTCTTCCCCGATGAAAAAGCACAGCAACTGGCCGAAGGATTCACTTACAAAGTGCGTGAAATACAACCGGTGCGCGGCCAGATCTATTCGAGCGACGGAAGCTTAATGGCAACCAGTATTCCCGAATATGAAATACGTTGGGATGCAAAAGCCCCATACGACGAAGAGGCCTACCTAACGAAACTCGATTCCATGTGCCAGAGTTTCGCAAATCTTTTTGGCGACCGCAGCGCTGTTGAGTACAAAACAATTTTTAAGAAGGCGAAAAGTGACGGGAACCGATACATTGAAATCATTGACCATGTCGACTACAACCAATTGCAACTCGTAAAGAAATTTCCTTTCATCAATAAAGGAACTATTCGAGGTGGTTTTGTCTTCGAAGAAAAATTCATTCGTGATCAGCCCTTCGGTGCACTCGCTTCTCGCACCATCGGCATGGAGCGCGCAGAAAACAAAGTAGGAATAGAAAGAGACTATGACGAACTTCTTCGTGGCAAGAAAGGATCTCAAATGATGGAAAAAATCGCCGGTGGCGTTTGGAAACCCATGAACAACGAGTTTGTGGAAGAGCCTGAACCGGGTGCTGATATCATCACCACCATCGACGTTCACTTGCAAGATGTAGCACATGCTGCATTGAAAAGAAAACTCGAAGAGACCAACGCCGAATGGGGTTGTGCCATACTCATGGAAGTTCAAACCGGATTTGTTCGCGCCGTAGCCAATCTCTCTCGCAACAACCGAGAAGGTGAGTTTAGCGAGCGCCTCAACTACGCCATCAGCCAAAGCATTGAACCCGGATCGACCATGAAACTCGCCTCACTTATGGCTTGCATGGATGAAGGCGGAGTGAAACTCGACGATAAAGTCGAGACCGGCAACGGTATGGTCACTTTTCATGGTAGGACTATGAAAGATTCGAATTGGGACAAAGGCGGAAACGGAACCATCACAGCAGAACAAGTATTCGAGAAATCGTCGAACGTAGGTACTGCCCTCCTCGTAAAAAAGTCATTTGGAGATAACCCGCAGCGCTACCTCGATAAACTCCATTCATTCGGCATAGCAGAACCATTGGGCATTTCTCTTTCAGGAGAGGCATCACCTCGCATGTACAAAACCACGAAAGACAATGGTTGGAGCGGTTTGAGTTTAACGCAGATGGCAATTGGTTATGAAACTACCTGCACACCTCTACAAACTCTGGCCTTTTACAATGCTGTAGCAAACAATGGCGTAATGGTGCGTCCGCAATTCGTGCAAGAAGTTCGTCGCAATGGCCATATAATCGAACAAGCTCAACCCATCATTCTCCGTCAAAAAATCTGCAAAGACGAAACACTCGTTCAATGCAGAAAAATGATGGAAGGTGTTACGGAAGAAGGAGGAACAGCCGACTGGCTATTCAAGAAGTGTCCTTATAAAGTGGCAGGTAAAACGGGTACTGCCTGGCTCCACGAAGATGGCGGCTATCAGGCACACCACTACCGCGCTTCATTCGTCGGCTACTTCCCTGCTGAAAACCCTCGTTATACATGCATCGTAGTCGTGAACGATCCACGCGGCGCATACTATGGAAGCGTGATTGCCGCACCGGTATTCATGGAACTCGCCGACAAGATTTACAGTACCGAACTGGAATTCCGCGCTCCGGCCGGATCTGATAGCACCATGATGGTTCAGCGCAAACTTCCTTCTATTAAAAGCGGCTCTGCAAACGAATTGAAAACCGTATTCGCAAGCCTCAACATACCGGTATATACAGACGGCGAAGGACAATGGTATACCACCGTAGCACAAAACGATTCATTACTGGTTTCGCCTCGCCTCGTTGAAACAGGTATTGTTCCCAATGTGCTCGGCATGGGCTTGCAAGACGCACTCTATCTGCTGGAAAGTCAAGGCATGAAAGTAACCGTCAGCGGGTTCGGAACTGTACGAAGACAAAGTATTCCCGCCGGAAACCAAACGCATAACAACCCGAACATTACCATCGAACTCCTGTGAAGCTCCTCAAAGACATTCTCTTCAAATCGCGTATCCAACAAGTGTTCGGATCCACGCATGTGGCTATTGAGTACGTCACTATGGACTCGCGCGATGTGAAGCCATTCAGCCTATTTGTTGCTGTTACAGGAACAACCGTAGATGGACACACCTATATAGACAAGGCCATTGCATCCGGCGCTGTTGCTATCGTGTGTGAAAAAATACCGGATTATCCTACAGGGAACATCACATTCATCCAAGTGCAAAACTCGGCTGAATCGCTCGGATACATTGCATCAAACTTTTACGACAACCCGAGCGAAAAAATTCAGGTAGTTGCCGTCACCGGAACAAACGGAAAAACAACAACAGCTACCCTCATGCATCGCCTGGCGCGAAAAATGGGCTTCAAGGCGGGGTTGCTCTCCACCGTTGTTAACAAGATCAATGACACCGATGTACCGGCAACGCATACAACTCCCAATGCCATTGCACTTAATGCACTGCTTGCTGAAATGGTCGCTGCCGGATGCACGTATTGCTTCATGGAAGCTTCATCACATGCCCTGCATCAGCATCGACTAACGGGAGTTCAATTGCGCGGAGCGCTGTTCACCAACATTACACACGATCATCTCGACTACCACAAGACCTTCAACGAGTATATCAAAGCGAAAAAGATCTTGTTCGACATGCTGCCATCTTCAGCCTTTGCCATCACCAACCTCGATGATCGCCATGGCGATATCATGGTGCAGAATTGCAAAGGAAAAGTGAAAACAATGGCACTCCACAGCATGGCCGATTATCGCGCAAAGGTGCTGGAAAATGGTTTCACAGGCTTGCATCTAGTAATCGACAGTCAAGACGTATACACGCAACTCATCGGAGGATTCAATGCCTACAACATTCTAGCTGTCTATGCCGCTGCAATGGAATTAGGCCTCGACAAAATGGACGTACTTACTGCCATCAGCGGTTTGCAAGCACCCGACGGAAGGTTCCAGTACATCAAGACACCGAATGGGATAACCGCTGTTGTGGACTATGCACACACACCGGATGCATTGAAAAACGTTCTCAAAACAATCGCTGATATACGAACAGGTAATGAGCAAGTCATCAGCATTGTGGGTTGCGGAGGTGACCGCGATAAAACGAAGCGTCCGGAAATGGCGCGCATAGCCGCTGAATGGAGCAACCGCGTTGTACTCACCAGCGACAATCCGCGTAGCGAAGATCCTGAAACCATCATCAACGAAATGAAAGAAGGTCTCGATCCGGTCATGATGAAAAAGACCCTTGCAGTAAGCGACCGCCGAGAAGCCATCAAGTTCGCATGCACACTAGCCAATGCCGGCGACATCGTGCTCATCGCCGGAAAAGGTCACGAGCGTTATCAGGAAATAGCCGGTGTAAAGCATCCCTTCGATGACTTCCAAATTGTAAGTGAAACCTTAACCATGCTCGAGAAATAATGTTGTACTACCTTTTCCAATACCTCGATCAGCAGTTCGACCTTCCGGGAGCAGGACTGTTTCAATACATCTCATTCCGCGCAGCGCTGAGCATAATTCTTTCACTCACTATTTCCATGGTGTTTGGAAAGCGCCTCATCGCTATGCTCAAGCGCAAGCAAGTGGGAGAAACGGTGCGCGACCTCGGCCTTCAGGGGCAAATGGAAAAATCAGGAACCCCTACCATGGGTGGACTCATTATTCTCGCTGCCATTCTGATTCCAACTTTACTATTTGCCCGACTCACCAACGTGTATGTACTCACCATGATAATTGCTACCATTTGGCTGGGCGCTGTCGGCTTCATGGACGACTACATCAAGGTATTCAAGAAGGATAAGAAGGGGCTCGCCGGCACCAGCAAAATCATCGGGCAGATAGGAGTGGGACTCATCGTTGCAGGCATGCTCTACTTCAATGAAAATGTTTTCATTAAAACAAAAATCAACGACACGCCGATGGGAAGTTCAACGCTCTTGGCGGAGAGCGACGCATCACAATGGCAATCAGAGAAATCACTGAAGACCACCATACCCTTTGTTAAGGACAACGAATTTGATTACACCTGGCTTATTCCCGATAGCTGGGAAACACCAACTACTCTTTTCATTCTGTTCGCTTTGATTGTAGTAGTAATTGTTACAGCGGTAAGCAATGGTGCGAACATCACCGATGGCATTGACGGACTAGCCGCAGGAACCAGCGCTATCATAGGTGTAACACTGGCACTTCTCGCCTACTTATCGGGCAACTACATATTCGCTGACTATCTGAACATCATGTACATTCCTCATGCAGGTGAGCTGGTAATTTTCATCAGCGCGTTTGTGGGTGCATGCATCGGATTCCTATGGTACAATACTTACCCTGCTCAGGTATTCATGGGCGATACGGGAAGTCTGGCACTCGGTGGCATCATCGCTACTTTCGCCATTGCCATTCGAAAAGAACTGCTGATTCCGGTGCTGTGCGGAATTTTCCTCATCGAAAATCTTTCGGTGATGATTCAAGTATCATACTTCAAATACACGAAGAATAAATACGGTGAAGGCCGACGCATCTTCCTAATGTCACCGCTACACCATCACTACCAGAAAAAAGGAATGCACGAATCGAAAATCGTTTCGCGCTTCTGGATCATCGGCATCATGCTGGCTGTACTCACCATCATCACCTTGAAGACACGTTAAGCTTGAAGAAAAAGATTGTCATATTAGGTGGAGGCGAAAGCGGCATGGGAGCTGCGGTGCTTGCTTTGAAGCATGGCTTTGATGTATTCCTTTCCGACAAGGGAACTCTCAAAGAAAAATACCGTGAACAATTGCAAGCGCGCAACATACCGTTTGAAGAAGGCGGACATGATGAAGCGCGCGTGCTTGGTGCAGATGAAATCATCAAGTCGCCAGGCATACCGGATACTGCAGCACTTATTGTTGAAGCGAAAACAAAAGGCATTCCCGTCATTTCAGAAATCGAATTTGCCGCTCGTTATACGAAGGCCAAATTGGTGTGCATCACGGGTAGCAATGGTAAAACGACCACTACTCTTCTGACCTATCATATCCTGAAAAACGCAGGATTGAATGTGGGGCTCGCAGGAAACGTAGGCAACAGCTTCGCGCTGCAAGTGGCAGAACAGAACTTCGACATCTACGTACTTGAGATCAGCAGTTTCATGCTCGATACGATGTTCGAGTTTAAAGCGGACGTGGCGATTCTAACGAACATCACGCCTGACCACCTCGACCGATACGAATACAACTTCCAGAACTACGTGAACTCGAAGTTGCGTATCGTCAACAACCAAACAGAGAATGACATTTTCATTTTCTGTGCCGATGACCCTGTCATCATGAAAGAGCTAAACGAGCGAACAATGGCCGCTCAACTCTATCCCTACACCATAAGCGAAAAGCTACCCTTTGGAGAGCGTGGCGCCTATGTCAACAACGATCAACTTATCATCCATATCAACCAATACAATACGCTAACTATGAAAATGACTGAACTTGCCTTGCAAGGAAAACACAACCTTGCCAACAGTATGGCGGCGGGTGTGGCCGGAATGATCTTCGAACTGCGCAAGGAGATCGTTCGTGAGAGTCTCGAGAACTTTGAAAACGTGGAGCACCGCCTCGAATACGTTTCTAAAGTGAATGGCGTGACTTTCATCAACGACAGCAAAGCAACCAACGTAAATTCTACGTGGTATGCGCTTGAGAGCATGAAGACACCAACCGTTTGGATTGCCGGCGGACAAGACAAGGGTAACAACTACGCAGATATACTTGATCTCGTTAAAAGTAAAGTGAAGGCCATTGTATGTCTCACAAAAGACAGCAGCAAAATCCGCAAGGCATTTGCGGGAACGGTAACACAAATCGTAGATGTACAAACTGCAGATCAAGCGGTGCGTGTATCATACGATCTATCGCGCGAAGGCGACACCGTATTACTTTCACCGGCCTGTGCATCGTTCGACCTTTTCGAAAACTACGAAGACCGCGGACGTCAATTCAAGGCTGCTGTGCGCAAGCTTTGATGTTTTTACAGCGGTTGTATTTTTTTAACCGCAGAGACGCAAAGAATCGCAAGAAGAAACTCTCTGCTATCTCTGCGCCTTTGCGGTTATATCCATCCTTCCTTGTTAACTTCAATCGCGGAGACAAGCATTTGCGGGCATCGAAACTCAAATCGTAGATGTGCAAACTGCAGATCAGGCTGTGTGTGTATCTTACCACCTCTTCGAAAACTCCGAAGACCGCGGACGACAATTCAAAGCTGCTGTTCGTAAACAGTGATGTTTTTATTTACCGCAGAGACGCAAAGAATCGCAAGAAGAAACTCTCTGCTATCTATGCGCCTTTGCGGTTATATCCATCCTTCCTTGTTAACTTCGCCGCATGAAAAAAGCAATCATACACACCGAAAAAGGCGACATGCACATAGAATTCTATCATGCAGATGCGCCTGGCACTGTTGCCAACTTTATTAAACTCGCAGAGAGCGGTTTCTACGACGGACTTACGTTTCACCGAGTCCTTCCGGATTTCGTAATTCAAGGCGGATGCCCCAACGGCAGCGGCACAGGTGGTCCCGGTTACAAAATTCCCTGTGAATTGGACGGCGGCAACCAATACCATGATCGTGGCGTATTGAGCATGGCACACGCAGGCCGCAACACAGGTGGATCACAGTTTTTCATTTGCCATTCGCGCAACAACACAGCCCACCTCGACCGCAACCACACCTGCTTCGGACGCGTGGTGCAAGGAGTAGAAGTCATTGATCAAATTCGTCAGGGTGATAAGATGACGAAGGTGGAAATCGTTGAATAAGATTGTAGGATAATAGGATTGTAGGAATGTAGGGACGCACTGCTGTGCCACCACCCATCCAGCCAAAACCGCATTGTAAGGACGCACTGCCGTGCGTCCACCCATCCAACCAAAACAGGATTGTAGGGACGCACTGCAATGCGCCGACCCATCCGAACAACAACCGGACTATTGAATATAAGGGGACGCGAATCGCGTCCCTTTTTTGGATTATAGCAGCCGATAGGGAGAGAATTCGGAGTTTGATTCTTTAGGTATAGAAATCAGCCTCCCGTGAGATAACTCACCGGGCCACTGCACGCGGCACAGGACCTGCCGGTTCCTCCAAACGAATTACCGGTACTTTATCAATCGCCAAAGAAAGCTCGACCAACTTCATCACCGTAAAATTGAACTGTCCATTGAGAATCTGGCTCACATAAGCCGGACTAACACCGAGTCTTTCCGCCATTTGTTTTTTATTCAGGCCATGCTTTCCCATGTATGCCATTAGCTCGCGGTATATCTCATTCTGAAGCTGAGTCAAGATAAACTCCGGATGCTTGCGTAGCTCGCGTAGACTGTATATGTTCTTTGTTTTCATCGTTTCATTCGGTATTGACAGTATTCCACAATCAAGTGCTGGAGTGATTTCAAATCCTCCATTTGCTCCGTCTTTCTTCCTCCCATCACTAAAACAATCCCCGTGAAATCCTCCCGCAACACATAAAGCCGGAGATGTTTCGACTTCAGCTCAAAAACAGAAAGTCCGGGACATGACCTTAGTCGGAGCTTCCTGCATCGCGATTCAGGCAAGGAACGTCTGTTGGCCATATCGTGAAGAAGCGCCATAAGTACCGGCCACTCACGCTGAATCAGGCTATCTCTTTCCAGGGCACGTTCCATCCTTTGCATCAAACACTTTTTGTTCCTCAACAACTTGCCCACCGGCAACACCCCCTCAAATTCATCTAAATACTGAATTTCAAAGATAATCATAATTAAGTTATCGCTTAATTTATTTTTCAACCAAAAGCTCAAGAATAGAACAGAAGACTAAATCAGAATTGGATGAATATTCCTATTCAGAATATGGGATACAGAAGAAGCGATGAATCGTTTGCTAGGAAGGTAAAACAATGGAATAATTATTCCCGAGTGTGAGATTGCTCTAATTAACCGCATCACCTTCCCCGTGATTCGTACCCTCATTTGTACTTTTTGAGTGAAGCAGTGGAATGGTGAAATCGTAAGGACGCACCGCGGTAGGTGCACCCATCCGACCAACAAGTAGACTATTGAATACATTGGGACGCGAATGGCGTCCCTTTTTTTGGTTATATCCAACTCTGATAGGGTGAGAATACCGAGATTATACCAATATCATCTTGTTGCCTGGGGACCACACAATCACTTACTAGCTTGACGATACAGCATAAAATACCAATAACCTATTCCCTCAAGGAATTAGCTTTTCCTTCAAGGCAATTGATGTTTGCCGTAAAAGCAAACAACTATGCGAAATCGCTTTATCGAAGTTATAGGACTAATAAAACAAAGCAGGGCGAACGCAATACATTCAGTAAATGCAGAGCTCATCAACTTGTACTGTAAAATTGGAGAGTACATCAGTCATAAAATTCAACACGCCGAATGGGGTGCCGGGGTGGTAACTGAATTAGCTGAATTCATTCGCCGGAAAGAGCCTGACTTGAAGGGTTTTTCAGACAAGAATCTTTGGCGCATGAAGCAGTTTTACGAGACCTACAAGGATTCACCAAAACTCTCAACACTGTTGAGAGAAATAAGCTGGTCTCACAATCTGGCCATTTTTTCGAGATCGCATTCTGAGCAAGAAAGAGAATTCTATTTGAATCAATGCAAACAAGAAAAGTACAGCTTCCGAGAATTAGACCGCCAAATTTCAGCCGGACTTTTTGAGCGAACCATGCTTGGGAATTCAAAACTCTCAGCAGTGATGAGAGAAAGTCAGCCCGATTTATCCAACGCTTTCAAGGACAGCTATGTATTTGAGTTTCTCAATTTACCCGAACCGCATGATGAAAAGGATTTGCAGCGCGGACTGATGAGACAGATGAAGCAATTTATCCTTGAACTTGGCAAGGACTTTCTTTTCATAGGCGAGGGATACAAACTACAGGTTGGCGCAAGCGATTTTTACCTCGACCTTCTCTTTTTTCATCGCGAACTTCAATGCTTGGTGGTCTTCGAACTTAAGGCAGACAAGTTTAGGCCCGATCATTTGGGTCAACTGAACTTCTACTTAGAAGCATTGGACAGAGATGTGAAGAAGGAAAATGAAAACCCAAGTATTGGTGTGCTGCTGTGCCGAGATAAAGACAGCGAAGTAGTGCAGTATGCCATGAGCCGCAGTCTATCACCCACCATGGTTGCCGATTACAGGACCAAGCTTCCGGATAAACGCATACTGCAGAAAAAATTCCGGGAATTGATTTCCGGTAGATAATATTGTAACTGCGGCACTCATCACCAGCCAAGAGACTATTTACAAAAAGCTATAGCCCATCGGCACTTAGTACTTTTTGCGTGACGCAGTGAATTAGTGAAGTGGTGAAATGGAGCCCCGCCATCATCATTTCACTACTTCACCATTTCACCCCTTCACCATTTCACCGCTTTCCCTATCTTCGTTCCCGAATTGCCCACGGGCACTTCACCACATACGAAACACAAGATTAGCGTTTGCGAAGATCCTGTATCTGAAAAGTAGAAATTTCAATACCTACAGGGAGCACAAGCAAACGCTCACGTTAAAAGCGTGGGCGTTGCTTTGCTTTGTAGGTAGGGCTTCTACTCCCTCAGATACGAGCATGGCAACTGTCCCACGCTGATTTTTTTATATGAACCCTGCCGCAGGGACAAGGCAGCACTACAACTTATTTGTTATGAACAAAACTCTTTATGTACTCGCGTGCGCGTTGTGCACGCTGCTTGTTTTACCTGCCGCCGCGCAGGTGCCTAACTATGTACCCACCGACGGACTCGTGGGCTGGTGGCCGTTCAATGGCAATGCGAACGATGAAAGCGGCAATGGGAATGATGGGGTAATGGTCGGTGGAATTTCCAATGCCGATGATCGTTTTGGGAATTCTAGCTCAGCTTTTTTATTCGATGGTATCAGTGGATATATTGATTTGCCATCACTTAACAATCAACCTTACACCCCAATTACATATTCAGCGTGGGTAATTGTAAACTCATATTTTCCATCAAGCTTCGGACACAAGTTTAGATCAATTATCGGGCGCAACACAGCATTTGTTTTAGAGAATGGAGTTATTGGTTTCTATGCGGATAATAACGTCAATGGTGGGTCATATGATAACAATTTCACGATGTGGCGCGGAGGTGGTCAAACTGGACCGACTCCATTTTCGGATTCATTGCCATTACTGAATGAATGGACTCATATCGCTTATGCTCAGAACGCAGAAGGAGATTGGAAATGGTATATCAATGGTATACATACAAACTCAGGAAATTTCACGGATTTGCAAAATGACTACAATTATTTTCAAATTGGTGGTTGTAACAATTCAACGGGAAACTATTTCTGGAATGATAAGTTGGACGATATAGGTTTATGGAACCGCGCCCTCACCGAGCAAGAAATCCAAAACCTCTACACAGGCACTACACCACCGCCATGTGTGTCGCTGCCGAGCAACCTCCAGCAAGGCCTCGTGGGATATTGGCCCTTCTGCGGCAATGCCAACGATGAAAGCGGCAACGGGAATGACGGCGTGGTAAATGGCGCAACGCTGACGGAGGATCGTTTTGGGGTTGCGAATGCGGCGTATGGGTTTGATGGGGTGGATGATTTTATTCAAGCAAGTGTTCCTCAGTTGCCACAGGGTAATTCTGACAGAACTCAGAGTTTGTGGGTCAAGTTAAATTCAATTCCAAATGCAGGTGATGGCTACTATTTTCTATCATACGGCTCTTACGAGGTGTCGAGCTTTGAAGGTAATATAGTTGGAATTGCTAATAATACACCGATTATTACATGGAGATATAGCCCCTATGGAATACCCTACATTGACTATCCCTCAGTGGCTGAGTTGAATACTTGGTATCATTTAGTGGCGGTAGTAGATAATGCAAACGCCAAACTTTTTATCAATGGCGAAATAGTTTCAGAATCAGATGCTAGTAATTGGAACACATTACTAACTGATTTATTCATTGGAAGAAAAGTTGATTCGGGAGGTTATATTCCTGGCTCCCTCGACGACATCGGCATTTGGAACCGCGCCCTCACCCCCGAAGAAGTGCATGAACTCTACACCCTCGATGCGTGCACGTTTACGGTGTATGATACGCTCACGGTGTATGAAACCGTTTACGATACAGTGTATACCTACGAAACGATTTACGATACGGTTACCACGTATGTGACGGTAACGGACACCCTGCTCATCGACATCACCTTTACAGGATTCGAAGGACAACCGAGCTGGTTGAACACCGTGACGGTATTCCCCAACCCGGCGAGCGACCACATCACCATCGACTATGGCAACTTCGCATTAATGGCAGGCTACAACACCATCATCACCGATGCGGCGGGTGCTACCGTATACTCAAGCGCGGTCAACAGCCAGCAAGTGGAAATCGACATCAACGCCTGGGGCGCCACGGGTGTGTACTACATGAGTGTGTATGATGCGAGTGGAGAGTTGGTGGCGGTGAGGCACATCGTGCTGGAGTGAGGCGTAACCGCACTAATTTTTAACCGCAGAGGCGCAGAGAATGCAGAGTTTATCTTCTCTGCTACCTCTGCGCCTCTGCGGTTAATACAAAAAACTCACCGGTTAACACTGAGCTCAAACCCATCCCCATCCCTCAACACCGGAAACTTCTCGCGAAAATCTACCAACGCAACACGCGAACAAACCACCGTATGCACATGCTCTGCTCCGTCATTGAAATGTGCGATATACTCCCCGCGCGGGTCGATGGCTGCTGAGTCGCCGCTGTAGGCGTTGCCATTCGAGTCGGTTCCCACGCGATTCACCGCGCATACATAGCACTGGTTTTCGATGGCGCGCGCCGGCAACAACTTCTGCCAGGGTGCTCTACGCACCTCGGGCCAGTTGGCTACATAGAGCAGCACATCGTAGGCTGGTTCACTACCCACAAGGGTGTTTCGACTCCATACGGGGAAACGCAAGTCGTAGCATATCAGCGGACAAATGCGCCATCCGCGCCACTCTTCGATGATGCGCGAATAGCCTTTTGCATAGTGCTTATCCTCGCCGGCAAACGTAAATGTGTGACGCTTGTCGTATGTATTAATTCGACCATCCGGCAACACCCAGTAGAGCCGGTTGTAATGCGTTCCTTCCTCGTTGATGGCTACACTGCCGGTCACCACCGCATCGAGCTTTTGGGCCCATGCGCGCATCCAGTTCAAGGTTTGCATGTGCTCGGCATCATGCTGCTCTGCTATGCGCTCGGCTTGCATGCTGAAACCCGTGGTAAACATTTCGCACAACACCACCACATCGGTGGGTTCGCTGATACTGTTCAAGTGCGCATCGAGATGCTTCAAGTTCGCCTCGCGATCCTCCCAGTGCAAATCGGACTGCACCAATGTTATCCGCAAATCAGGTGTATTACTCATATCGATTGAAGTATTTCGGCCGCGCGCAGCAATTCGTCATCATTCTTCGCAAAGCAAAAACGCAGCACCTTGTCGTCTTGCAAATTCGGGAAAAAGACAGAGCACGGAATACCCGTTATTTTTTTGTCTTGCGTAAGTCGCTTGGCAAATTCCACATCCCCTTCCTGCGAAATAGCGCTGTAATCGAGCAGTTGGAAATAGGCTCCGGCAGCAGGCTTCAAACCAAAACGCGAACCCTCGAGTGCACGCACAAATACGTCGCGCTTCGCTTCATACATTTCGGAAATACCGGCATAGGTCTTCGCATCGCTCATGTATTCCGCAAGCGCATATTGCACGGGAGTATTCACGGAAAAAACATTGTACTGATGCACTTTGCGCACCTCGGCGGTGAGTTCAGCCGGCGCGCACACATAGCCCATCTTCCAGCCCGTATTGTGAAAGGTTTTTCCAAACGAATACACCACCAGGCTGCGTTTTGCCAATTGCGGATAACGCGCAACACTTTCATGGCGCGCTCCGTCGAAAACAATGTGCTCATACACTTCATCGCTCAGCACGAGCAGGTCATGTTCTTCTGCTATCGACTGTAACTCGAGCATATCGGCCTCAGTCATACACATGCCCGTGGGATTGTGTGGTGTGTTAATGATGATCATGCGTGTGCGCGGCGTTATCTGTGCACGAACCTGCTGCCAGTCGATGCGATAATCGGGGTAGCGCAAATTCACCCACTTCATTGCAGCTCCTTGTAACTCA
>CANIAA010000036.1 GCA_947465255.1 Flavobacteriales bacterium
CACGGCATTTAACGCTAATCAAATCTCAGCGAAAGTTGCTCAACTGGTAACACCTGAAAACACGCAGGCACAGGTCGAAGTTATTTTTCAAACTATTGAAGGACTTCACAATGCCTGCCCTGAACATACGGGCGACTGGTATTTTACGGGAAACTATCCAACACCGGGCGGTCACCGCGTAGTGAATCGCGCCTTTATCAATTACATGGAAGGAAGAAACGAACGCGCTTACTAACCGCGCTTGAAAACCGGCACCGTGCTGCAAGGCTCGCCAAACATAATGCTCCGCACAACCGGGCGTAGCCTTACGACTAAATGTGAATAGGCCGATTGTGGCACGGGCAATTTGCTGCAACCTTTTACCACACAGCGTTTATCGCGGTATTCATCTAAGTCCAGCGAATCAATCATATTCCTGAAAACCACTTGCTCCAACTCGGAGGTGCTACCGTGTACCACCGTTGCTGCATAATCGCTCAAAGAAGAAGAAACAAGCATGTATGCCCACGCCGGAATAATGGCGTCAACAGAACAAAAAACAGCAACATGTTTTCCTTTGTATTGGGACCAATCGTGTGATTGAATCCACGCGCGAAAGTCCTTTTCACGCAGTGCAAGCCCTTGCCAGAGCTGATCCGCTAAATCAATACCAACTCGTTCACCTGCAGGATAGAGCTCCTCCAAATCGATTGTAACCAACCCGCTCGCCGCAACTTTATTGACGATTTCGTCCATGGCAGACATGTATGATTAAGCGGTACGGCGCTCTACAATTGACTCGCGAAGCATTTCCTCACCTGCTGCAACCATAGCCGCCACATCGTAGTGACACTCCGCATATAACTCGTCCTGGGTGCCGTGCTCAACAAGGCGATCCGGAATTCCAAGGCGTTTCACTTGCGACTGATATCCATTGTCGACCATGAACTCGAGCACCGCGCTTCCCATTCCGCCTTGAAGACAACCGTCTTCAACGGTAATGACGTGCTTGAACTTTCCAAACACTTCATGCAGCAACAATTCATCGAGCGGCTTTACGAAGCGCATATCGTACATCGCTGCACTGATGCCCATCTCCTCCAATTGCTCGCACGCTTGAAGCGCATAATTACCCATGGGTCCTATGCTCAAAATGGCCAAGTCGGAGCCGGAGCGCACCTTGCGGCCTGTGCCTGGCTTTATCAATTGGAATGGGGTTTTCCATTCGGTCATAACACCGTTACCACGCGGATAGCGAATCGAGAAAGGACCATAGTTTTCATACTGTGCGGTATACATCAAATTGCGTAGCTCGCTTTCATTCATCGGCGAGGCAACAATCATATTCGGTATAGAACGCATATAGGCTAAGTCGTAGGCGCCGTGGTGTGTTGGGCCATCCGCCCCTACTACGCCACCGCGATCCAGACAGAATACCACATGCAGCTTTTGAAGCGCTACATCGTGCACCACCTGATCATACGCTCGTTGCATAAACGAGCTGTAGATATTGCAAAACGGAACCAGGCCTTGTGTGGCCATTCCCGCGCTAAACGTAACCGCATGCTGCTCTGCAATGCCCACGTCGAAGGCTCGTTCAGGCATGGCTTCCATCATCAACTTGAGAGAACATCCCGAAGGCATAGCAGGTGTTACACCTACAATTTTATCATTCTTCTCGGCCAACTCAATAATCGTATGCCCGAACACATCCTGATACAAGGGTGGTTGCGGAGACTTGGGAACCACCTTCACGATTTCACCTGTTTCCTTGTTGAACAACCCCGGAGCATGCCACTTCGTTGGACTGCCCTTTTCAGCAGGCTCGTAGCCCTTGCCCTTCATCGTAACACAATGCAAAATCTTGGGTCCGGGTATATCCTTCAAGTCCTGTAAAACGGCGGCCATGTGCTCTACATCATGCCCATCGATAGGGCCGAAATAGCGCCAATTCAGCGCTTCAAACAAGTTGCTTTCCTTCACCAAGGAAGACTTCAATGACTCCGACACCTTGTGCACAATCGATTGGGCGCTGCTTCCAAATGTTGAAAGCTTGCCCAACAGATTCCACACTTCATCTTTCACCTTGTTGTAGGTGTGCGACGTAGTGATGTCCGTTAAGTATTCTTTGAGCGCGCCCACATTGGGGTCGATACTCATGCAGTTGTCATTGAGAATGACGAGAATATTCGCGTCGGCAGTTCCGCCGTGATTCAGACCTTCAAACGCCATGCCCGCAGTCATAGCTCCATCGCCGATGACAGCAATTACTTGACGATCTGTTTCTTTCTTTACTTTCGAAGCAACGGCCATTCCTACAGCCGCGCTGATTGATGTTGAAGAGTGGCCTACGCCGAATGTGTCGTATTCACTCTCACTGCGCTTCGGAAATCCACTGATGCCTTTGTATTTTCGGTTTGTGTGGAATACATCGCGACGACCCGTTAAAATCTTGTGACCGTATGCTTGGTGCCCTACATCCCAAATCAATTGATCGTAGGGTGTATTAAAGACATAATGCAGTGCAACGGTCATTTCTACTACACCCAGACTGGCGCCAAAGTGGCCGCCTTTCTCGCTAACAATATCAACGATGTATTGACGCAGCTCTTTGGAAAGCGCAGGAAGCTGCTCTGTTTTCAGCAGTTTCCGGAGGTCTTCCGGAGTATTTATTTGGGCCAACAGCGGACCCGGCTTGTAGGGATTGCTCATATTTGAAGGGCTGCCATAAAATAAACGGCAGCAAATAGTATAACAAGGTGATAGCCTGAAAGTTCGCTAAAATACCCACTAGGAAAAGAATACGCAACCGCGAAAACGGTAATTAGGCGTTAACAATCTGCAAAATGCTTTCAAAAATTTCTCGCCCGTCCGTATTCTCAAGTTCGAAATCAGCGGCCCGCTCGGGGTGTGGCATCATTCCAAACACGTTGCGCTGCTTGTTGCAGATACCCGCAATATTCAGCATCGAACCATTCGGATTCGACTCTTCGGTCGTTTCTCCATCGGTGTTGCAGTAACGAAATAAAATCTGATCGTTCTGTATAATCTCCTTTCGCTCTTCGTCACCCGCGAAAAACTTTCCCTCTCCGTGTGCAATCGGCACCTTATATGCCTTCTCGAAATCAAGAGCGCGTGTTGGCAATGCTGTCTTCGAAACCGGCTTCAGATAAACGTTCTTGCAAATAAATTTGCGGCTGTCGTTGTGTAACAATGCGCCGGGCAACAACTTGGCTTCACACAAAATCTGAAAGCCGTTGCAAATTCCCATAACATAGCCACCTCTGTTGGCGTGCGCAACCACTTCGTTCATGATGGGTGAAAACCTCGCAATAGCGCCGCTTCGCAGATAATCGCCATACGAAAATCCACCGGGAAGAAAAACGAAATCAACACCCTGCAAGTCGGTGTCTTTGTGCCACAACTTCACCACATCCTGATGCAGCACATCGCGAAGGGTGTACACTAAATCTTCATCGCAATTACTTCCGGGGAAAACAACAACGCCAAATTTCATGGTTCTGATTTTGGGTTCAAAAATACGACGTGGGGTGTTTTTAAATGGTGAGTTTTTTGATTTAACTGCAGAGCCACAGAAGAATAACAAGAGTGTTTTTTCTACGAGGAACCGCTTGTTGTGAAGACGTCGAAAAATGGCTTTGTCATTAAAAACTTGTAAGCCAAGCATCGCTTTATTTTTCTTCGCGACTTTGCGGTTTATGATTTAACCGCAGAGACGCAGAGAGAACTGCGGAGAATTACGCCTCAACTTAAACCACAGCCATTTTTCTCTTGATTTTTCTTCGCGTCTTTGCGGTTAAAAATTATAAACCGCATTGGCGCGGAGAGAGCTGCCATTATTCTCTTGATTTTTCTCTGCGGTTAAATCAGCATCAGTGGTCGAGACTCTTCTCCCATTTGCTCACCGCAACCGTAGCAACCGCATTTCCGACAACGTTCGTTGCGCTGCGACCCATGTCAAGCAAATGATCCACGCCTAACAGCAACAGTAATCCGGCTTCCGGTATGCCGAAAGAAGAGAGCGTGCCGGCAATTACGACGAGAGAAGCGCGAGGCACGCCGGCTATTCCCTTGCTAGTTATCATTAACACCAACAACATGGTTATCTGCTGATCAAAACTCATGTGGATACCATAGCTCTGTGCGATGAATAAACTTGCGAAGGTCATATACATCATCGAGCCATCGAGGTTGAAAGAGTATCCCAACGGCAACACAAAACTCACGATTCGATTTTTACATCCGAAACGCTCCAATTCTTCGAGTGTCTTGGGAAATGCTGCCTCACTGCTGGCGGTAGAAAAAGCCAGCAATAGCGGCTCCTTGATTCTGCTCACCAAGGTCTTCACGCGCTTTCCAACCAGCAGATAGGCCGCGAAAAGCAACAACACCCACAACAATAGCAAGCCGAAATAAAACTCTCCGATAAACACACCGTACGTGACCAAAACGCCCAACCCTTTCTTTGCTACAACAGCGGTCATTGCAGAGAAAACCGCGAAAGGAGCGAAATTCATCACGTAACCTGTAATCTTGAGCATTACATGTCCTACGGCGTCAAGCGCCTTGATAACAATTTCTCCCTTCTCGCCCAGTGCCGCCGTTGCTACGCCGAAAAACAAGGAGAACACCACAATCTGTAGAATCTCATTCGCCGCCATCGCCTCAATTACACTCTTCGGGAAAATATGCGTTATCACGCCTTTGAAGGTCATCGCAGCCTTGTCAATGCCCGTAGCCGCATCGGCAGGAGGAAGCTCCAGTTGCATCATCGTGCCCGGTTGAAACAGGTTCACCAATAAACAACCCAGCAAAAGTGAAACGAACGATGCCGAAATAAACCACAACATCGTTTTACCGCCAATCCGGCCAACGGCCTTAATGTCTCCAAGCTTTGCCACACCGACCACCAACGTAGAGAATACAAGCGGCGCAATAATCATTTTAATCAGACGTAGGAAAATGTCTGTAAGAATGGTGATGTTATCGAGAATACCAACCAATGCCGGATTTGTTGCTCCTTCCACAGTTGCGGGGTAAGAAGCATTGAGCAATACACCCGTTACGACTCCTATCAGAAGGGCGATGAAAATCCACAACGTCAGTTTATTCGACTTGGTCATACGTAAAACATTAGAGCGCCAAATTAAGGCGATTAGCGAACTTTTCTCACGACTTGCTCTTTGAGCAGCGCGGCATTCTTATTCGCCAATTGCCCACAAGCCGCATCAATATCTTTTCCGCGAGAGCGGCGCACATTGACGACCAGATTTTTCGACTCCAGAAACTTCGCAAACGCGTCCACTCGCTCCGGACTAGCCTGCTGATATTCTCCGTCATCGATTGGATTGTATTCGATGATATTGATTTTCACCGGTAAGTTTTTGCAGTAATTCGCCAACTCATGAGCGTCCTTCAGGGAGTCATTAAAATCCTTGAAGATGATGTACTCAAAGGTGACGCGTGTTCCTGTCTTTTCATGGAAATACTTCAGCGACTGGGCCAGCACCTCGAGGTTATTGCTTTCGTTGATATCCATGATTTTGTCGCGCTTCTCGTCGTTTGACGCATGAAGCGACAGCGCCAAATTGAACTTCACACCATCGTCGCCGAGCTTCATAATCATTTTGGCTACACCGGCTGTGCTCACGGTAATACGTTGCGGCGACATGCCCAATCCTTCCGGTGAGGTGATCTTTTCAATAGATGTCATCACGTTCTTGTAGTTGAGCAACGGTTCTCCCATGCCCATATACACAATGTTGGAAAGCGGTATGTTGTAGCGCTCCATTGCTTGATTTCGCAAATAAACAACTTGATCATAAATCTCGCCTGCCGTAAGGTTGCGTAGCATCTTCAAACGGCCTGTACCACAAAATGCACACGACAAACTGCAGCCCACTTGTGAAGAAATACAAGCCGTCATGCGCGAAGCTGTAGGAATCAATACACCTTCCACCACTTTTCCCGGTTCCACTTCAAACGCACACTTAATTGTTTTATCGGAACTGATTTGCTGATCAACAAGCGTGATTCCATGTAGCGAATAATTCGCCGCCAACAACTCGCGCGTGCTCGCCGACAGGTTGGTCATTTCTTCAAAACGAGTAGCAGACTTTTTCCAAAGCCAATCCATGACTTGCTTGGCGCGAAACTTCTTCTCGCCTTGCGACTCAAAAAACTGAGTAAGCTCTTCTTGGGAAAGGGTTCGTATGTCGGTCTTCGCGCGTTCCATAACGGGCGCAAAGATAGCCTACGCCTGCTTCTTGAAAACGAATCGATAGGTAATCACCTTACCATCGGGTGCGGTATCGTTTGATAATTTGATTTTAGAAAGCTTGTTGACCACATATTCCGTAAGCTGCGGACTGGTCGAGTTGATATGTACTATTTGAATCTTGCCGGATACATCAATCTTGAAGCTCACCTCTACTAGGCCGTCCAGATTGGGTTGCTGTATCTCTGTTTTAGCAGGCTTGCCCTGCGCTAGAATATCCGCCGTAAAAACCACAAAACACAAGGCCATAAGGAATTTGGCCATGTATGCCGCTCGCAAGCTTGTATGTCTGGGTTTGAAAAACATCCGGTTCAGTAGAAAGACGCTCTACAAGATTGTTTAGTTACTTCGTGTTCAAAATTATAGGATTCACTTGAGTCAATCAATTTTTTGAGGCTATTATCGCCTCATCAATAAAACAACTGATGAAGCGTTTCGGTTTTATTTGCCTGTTTATTACAACATGCAGTCTTTTTTCCCTAGCACAAGTAGTGCCAGACACTACCCACATTAACATCGGCGACAAAACCATTATTGTCATTGATGCCAGTCCTACTGCAAATCCGGCCACACCGGGTCCAGGAGTGAGTGAGCCACCGGTTAAACCGGACAACGAAATAAAAAGCGAACTCACTCATTTCGCCGGAATAGACCTGGGCTTTTCGCAACTCGTTGACGAGAATGGAAGCTTAACACGCGACAGCGCGACCAGCTGGCTGTCAATCAACAACAGCAAATCACTCTCGTGGCGCTTTAACTTGCTCGAAAAGAAATTCAGGATTTATCACGACTATGTAGGGATCTATACCGGTTTTGCCATTGCCTACAATAGCTACGGTTTTGCTCGCAACTCCGATGTTGTCGTTGACAAAGATGGTGCAGGGGTTTCTGCGGTTGAGGTGATTGATGACAATCGCAATTACAACAAGAATAAGCTTCGAACCACTATCTTGCAAGTGCCTCTTATGCTGGAGTTTAATTCACGAAATGATATAAAAAAGAATTTTCATTTCGCCTTGGGTGCTATCGGCGGCTGGGTCACTTCAACCATCACAAAACAAAAATGGGAAAATGAAACCGGCAAATACACCGCGCGCAGAAAAGAAGATTTCTTGGTTTCTCCCTACACGATTGACTTTTCCGCGCGTATCGGCTATAAAAAGTCGGCCCTTTTCTTTACCTATGGTTTAACTCCTTTATTCGAAAAAAACCAGGGACAAAGCGTCTATCCTATCACGTTCGGAATTCAGCTCACTCAATTCTAAACATAGACAATCTGCTCGTCTGTAACGGGCTCTTCACCTTTGTAGCACTGCAGCAGGCGCGCAACTGTTGCTACATCCTTCTTGCAGTAAACCTCGATGCGATCTAGGTCACCCAGTTCGTAATACACTGATCGCACTTGGCTTCCATCTATATCATCCTTCGGTGTGGGTATGCCGAAAATCTTGGCGAGCACCTTTATCGATGTGTAGTTTTTGTAATCGCCAAACTTCCACAACTCCATGGTGTCCAAGTGAGCTACCTCCCACGGTTTTTTGCCGGCTATATTCAACAACAAGGGTAATTTGATGCGATGAATAAGCATGCGCCTGCATATATAAGGGAAATCGAACTCCTTCCCATTGTGAGCGCATAGCATGCGAAACGGATGGTTGGTGCGCGTCTCCAAAAGCTCCGAAAAATCGGCAAGCAGTTTAAACTCATCGTGCCCATAAAAGGAAGTCACTCGCAATACGCGTTCATTCATTCTCATAGCGAAGTAACCAACACTGATGCAGATGATTCTTCCGAACTCCGCATAGATGCCGGCCTCAGAATAACTCTCTTCAACTGTGGTTCCATTCTTCTCACGCGAGTACTTGCTTTTGTCGGTCCACAGTTGCTTCAAGTCATCATCGAGCAAATCGAATCCGGATTGCTGCGGAACGGTTTCAATGTCGAGAAACAAGACTTCTTCAAGTCGCAATTGATCAAGCATAAAGAGCGTTTTTAGGTGAGTAAAATTCCGGGTGATCCAAACACAGGTAAGTCCTGCAAGTCCTCGTCATACATATCGGGCGTGTAAACGAACTTCTTGTCGAAAATTCTATTTCCGATGTAGTAACTCACCCAATATCGATGGCTTAGCTTAAATGAGTCGGGCATCATCAACTCAAAAGGCTTCACACTTTCCGCCGGAATATCATTGAGTAGAAATCGAAGTGTAGCGGTTTGCTTTTCCTTGCCTTCCAGCTTTCCTTCGCCCGATGCATTCACGATAACCGTTTCCAGTGGTTCTTTTCGATTGTTGATGATATACACCGACCAATTATCACGGTTGGGTAGGAACGCGATATACACGCCACTCACCTCTTCTATTTCTAAATCCTTTTTCATAAACTCATTTTTTTGGTTGAGAAACTCGCATGGCCATATCGAGGTATCGATACAAATCGGCCGGCATGTGCCTAATGCGCTCCTTGCTTTGGGTGTGCCCAATTCGCACTACGACCAGGTCCAAATCCGGGACACACACCACGTATTGTCCGCGCAATCCTCGGCATGCAAAGAACGAATGGCCGGTATGATCTCCAATCCACCATTGCCTTCCATACCACGTGCAGGGTTCCGATTTTTCGTCAGGAACTCCATGGGGCGTTAAAGATTCATTCACCCACTCGGGAGAAATGACCGTGTCGCCCTTCCAAACACCATTGTGCATAAAGAGATGTCCCAAACGAGAAAAATCACGCGCCGTAGCGTAAAATCCGCTGAATGTTTTCTCGATACCGTTCTTGTCATCCAGATTCCAATACGCGTCCTGCTCGGCGCCTATGCGACTCCACAGGCGTGTTGAACAGTAATCAGAAACCGACATGCCTGTAGATTTGGTCAAGATCATTCCTAGCAGAACCGTGTTACCTCCTTCATAGGCCCATAGAGTGCCCGGTTGCTTTTGAACGTGGTACTTCAACGTAGCGGCAGTTAAATCTTTGCCATAATACGATTTCGCCATGTAGCCAAAAGGACTGCTGTAACTCTCGCCGAATGGGATTCCGCTGGTCATATCCAGTAAATGGCGAATGGTAAGCAAGGTATCCATTCCTGTTCGATACGCTTCGAGATAATCACCCACTTTATCATCAACACTTTTGATGAAACCCTCCTCCAAGGCGATTCCAACCAATATGGAGGTAATGCTCTTAGCCATCGAAAAAGAATTGCTCGGTGTGTCTTGATTTCCCTCGCGGTATTGCTCGAACAACAAGGAGTCGCGGTGAAAAACCAGGAACGCTGTAGTGCCCATCGAATCACTCCACATTTGTTCCTCCGGTAATAATTCCATTTGGTTATAAAATGCCGATAAATGGATTGCAGTAGGGCTACCGGCCGCTACTTTCCGAACATCGAAATAGGGTTGGTCATCAATATCGGGGTTCTTCTTTCCAACCAAATATGTCTTGCGAATGCCATACACTATGTGCTCGTTGTCCGTTGCCCAGAGCATAGCAACAAGCAACACGACCAGCGCGAGTAAGACAAGTAAGACTCTTTTGACAACTCTCATGCTTCGATTTTTTCGCAAGTTAGCACGACGACGAAATGCGGTCTATTCCATTTTGGAATATTCCGCCCATAAAATTTGGTTTGTGGATGAAAACATCGGCAACTTGCTGCCATGAAAATTGCTCCCGGAAAAGAAGTCGCTGTGCACTACACGCTTTACGTTGTTGGTGACGAAAAAGAACTGATTGAAGAAACCCGCAACGACGATCCCATGCGATTCGTGTTCGGCCAAGACGCTATACTAGCCAAGTTCGAACAAGCTTTGTTAGGGCTTGCTGCCGGCGATGCATTCACCATTTCTATCGCCTGCGACGATGCCTACGGTCCAGAACAGGAAAATCTATTCATCGAATACCCAAAAAGTATGTTTATTGAAGATGGAGAGCTAGACGAAGAGATTTTTCAGGAAGGAGAAATCATTCCGCTCGAAAGCCCGGAAGGCGACATCATTGAAGGTGTGGTGTGTGAAGTAAAACTCAACTCCATCGTGCTCGACTTCAATCACCCACTGGCGGGCGAAGATTTATTGTTTGAGGGAACTGTCGTATCTGTGGCTTGATTCACAACAGGGTTGTTCACAAGAACCTGACTGAGCAGCTAATTGTTGCGCAATCCTGATTTATTTCGCCGTGCACATGAAAAGGTCTCCTTTTAAAACATCTGCCAACACTATCTCTTCCGTATCGACCATCATCGGTATCACGCTCGTATTGGTGCTTGTTGGAACGTTGCTCATTGTGTCTCTGCTTGGCAGCGCTGTAACCGGTCACTATCGCGGACAAGTGGTTGTGCAAATCATGATTGCAGACGATGTGGAAGAACAGGATGCGCAGTTGTTGAAAAAACATATCGAAGGAGAACCCTATACCTCCGAAGCGTCTTACCTGTCGAAAGAGGAGGCAGCAGCCCTTATGCAGGAAGAACTGGGCGAAGAGTTTGTTGATTTTCTGGGCTACAACCCGTTACCCGCATCGATCGACATTCACATCAAGCCCGAATTCAGCGATGAAGATAAACTCGCTGAGATTGTAAAAGAACTCGAAAAAAATACAGCAATAAATGAGGTTGTTTTTCAGCATGACTTGCTGAAACAGATGAACGCGAACCTCAGTAAATGGAGCTTAGGTATTTCACTCATTGGTATTGTATTACTCATCATAGCCATTGTTCTTATTGTAAACACGATTCAACTCGCCATCTTCTCGCAGCGCTTCCTAATCAAGAGTATGCAACTGGTTGGGGCAACTCACTGGTTCATTCAAAAGCCTTTCTTACGCCGCGGATTGTGGTTTGGCTTGCTTGCCTCTTTGCTTGCGCTTGCTGTGATTTTCATGTTACTCTATATGTTCCGATCTGACTTGCAAGACATGATCAACATCTTGCAGGAAAAACAGCGTCTACTGGCCTTAATTGGGGGTGTTCTTATCATTGGGTTGTTTCTCAGTGGGGTTGCAACGGTGTATGCCGTGAATCGCTTTATCAGAACCGACGCCGATAAACTCTATTAATCGCGAACGAAACCGAATCTTCGTTTGTTTACCCCATATGTCAACCGCACGTAAAACCGCCGTTCTGCTCGTCAACCTCGGCTCTCCCGATAGTCCCAATCCTTCCGATGTGGCTTCGTACCTCACAGAGTTTCTCAACGACCCACGAGTAATCGATATAAACTGGATTGGAAGAAAGATCCTTGTCAACGGCATCATCGTTCCCTTCAGACATCGCAAAAGCGCCAAAGTGTACAAAGAACTTTGGACGCCCGAAGGTTCGCCTCTCATTTATTACGGCAAAAAAACGCAGTCGAAACTTCAAGAGCGTTTTGGTGGAAACGACAGCAACACTCGGATATTCCTGGCAATGCGCTACAAAAATCCATCGATAGAGTCTGCATTAGCTTCCATCATGAAATGGAATCCAGATAAGATTATCGTGCTTCCTTTATTCCCCCATTACGCATCTGCCTCGACCGGCTCGGTCATCGACAAGTGCATGCGCATTATGCGCGACATGTGGGCTTTTCCTGAAATCCAATTCGTCAATCAGTTCTGGGATCATCCGCTCTACCTGCAGGCTTTTGCAAATCGCGCAAAGCAGTTTGACCTTGCTTCCTACGACCACATCATTTTCAGTTATCATGGCCTGCCCGAGCGCCAGGTTGATAAAGTTTACGAAGACCGCGCGTGCCGCAATCACTCATGCGAGCATGAAATAAACGACGAAAACAAACTTTGCTATAAGGCAACATGCTATGCTACAACTCGCGAAATAGCGATGCGATGCGGAATAGATGAATCTCAATACACGGTTTCATTTCAATCTCGATTGGGAGGAGGTTGGATCGAACCATTCAGCGACAAGGTCATTGAAGAGCTTGCGAAAAAAGGTGCTAAAAAATTGCTCGTGTTCTCTCCCGCGTTTGTGGCCGACTGCCTGGAAACAACCATCGAAATCGGGGAAGAATATCAAGAGCTCTTCGAAGAGCATGGCGGAGAAAAAGTACAGCTCGTGCCAAGCCTCAATGATGGTGACGACTGGATCGACACACTGGAAGATATCGTGCGCAAACGTCTCTAGTTATTTGAACCAGGAGGCATACATCACGTAGTTGTTGGCGATGCGTTGCACTTCACCTTCAAACAACTCCTTGCTGATCTCTTTCACCTTCTTTGCCGGAACTCCGGCATAAACACTTCCGCTTTCTACGTGGGTGCCCTCCAGCAAAACAGCACCGGCAGCTATAATGCTATTGCTCTCTATCACGCAATTGTCCATCACAATGCTACCCATGCCAATCAACACATTGTCATGCACAGTGCATCCATGCACGAGCGCGTTGTGTCCAATCGACACATTATTGCCAATAGTTGTCGCAGCCTTCTGATATGTGCAATGGATTACCGCACCATCCTGAATATTCACTCGATTGCCCATCACGATGCTGTTCACATCGCCTCGCACTACGGCGTTAAACCAAACGCTGCATTCATCGCCCATGACCACATCTCCTAGCACGGCTGCGTTCTCGGCGAGATAACAGTCGTTTCCCATTTTAGGCTCAAAGCCTCTTACTGATTTAATTAACGCCATATACGTTTTTTGAATTTCTAATCAAAACCAATCGTCGTCAAACATAGTGAACACCTGGGGTTGCTAGCCCGCCCAGTTCTCTCTATCCAAACTTCTATACTGAATTGCCTCTGCCAAATGCTGACTCTCGATGCGTTCGCTGGCCGATAAATCTGCAATGGTCCTGGCCACCTTCAATATCCGGTCATAAGCGCGAGCACTCAACTTCAACCGCTCCATGGCAGTAGCTAAAAGACGCTTGCCCGCGTCATCTATGGCGCAATGCTCCTTAAGCCACTTGCTATCCATTTGCGCATTGCAATTCATGCCGGGTCGACTTTCAAACCGCGCGTGCTGAATCTTCCGTGCACCAATCACGCGCTCACGAACACGCTCACTGGAATCACCTCCCGGTCGTCCACTTAACTCATTAAAACTAACCGGTGTCACTTCTATGTGAATGTCGATGCGATCGAGTAATGGACCACTCACTTTATTTAAATATTTCTGCACGACGCCGGGCCCACAGACACAGTCCTTATCAGGATGGTTATAAAAACCACATGGACAAGGATTCATGCTCGCCACAAGCATAAAACTAGCCGGGTATTCAATCGAAAACTTACTGCGTGAAATGGTAATATTTCGGTCTTCCAAGGGTTGGCGCATTACTTCCAACACCGTCCGCTTAAACTCCGGTAGCTCATCCAAAAATAGCACTCCATTGTGCGCCAGCGATATTTCTCCGGGTTGCGGAAAACTGCCTCCACCCACCAAAGCGACATCACTAATCGTGTGGTGCGGCGAGCGAAAAGGCCTGTGTTGTATAAGACCGCCACTCTGCTTCAAACGACCGGCAACACTATGGATCTTGGTCGTCTCGAGCGCCTCCTCCAAAGATAGCGGCGGCAGCACAGTCGCCAATCGTTTCGCTAACATCGTCTTGCCCGCACCGGGCGGACCAATCAGAATAACATTATGTCCGCCGGCCGCCGCAATTTCAAAAGCCCGCTTGATATTCTCCTGGCCCTTCACATCCAGAAAATCGACATTGCTCACTTGTTGTTGCTTGGAAAACGCTTCACGGGCATCAACCTCAACGCGCTGCAGCGTCTGCGTACCACTAAAGAAACCAATTACTTCACTGATGTGGTTCACTCCGTAGACCTCGAAGCCTTCCACAATACCCGCTTCCTCTGCATTCACAGCCGGAAGTACGATGCCTTTAAACCCTTCCTTTTGCGCTTGTATCGCTATGGGCAAAGAACCGCGAATGGGTCGCAAACTTCCGTCGAGACTCAACTCTCCCATCAATATATACTGCTCCATTTTATCGGATGAAAAAGCGCCGGTCGCTGCCAATAATCCCACAGCCAAAGGCAAATCGTAGGCAGTTCCTTCTTTGCGCAAATCTGCCGGCGCCATGTTGATAGTGATGTTGCGAATCGGCAACTCATAGCCGCTGTTCGACAATGCTGCACGTATGCGCTGCTGCGCCTCCTTGATAGCGCTATCAGGCAAACCAACTATCACGAGTTGCGCGCCTCTGTCAACATTCACTTCAATGGTGATAGTGGCTGCGTTTACTCCAAACACAGCACTGCCATACGTTTTGATTAGCATAGCTTAATGATTTTAGTACGTAAAAGATTATCGAAACAAGAACACTGACCGCGTGTTACTTTGACTGATGCCGTTCGATATAGTCAATCAATGCATGAATGACTTTAATGTGAATCTCCTGCACACGATCGGCGTATTCCATCCACGGTACGCGCACCTCAACATCGCAACAACCAGCCAAGGTGCCGCCGTCTTTGCCCGTGAGCGCCACCACCATGATTCCCTTAGATTGTGCCATGCGAGCGGCTTCCACAACATTCGCCGAATTTCCGCTGGTAGAAATAGCCAGCAACACATCGCCCGGCTTTCCCACGCCTTCCACAAAACGCGAAAAAACATATTGATAACCATAGTCGTTGCCAACGCAACTCATATGCGATGGATCACTAATACTGATTGCTGCTATTGGAGATCGATTATCGCGATAACGCCCTGTGAGTTCTTCTGCAAAATGCATGGCGTCGCTCATGCTACCGCCATTTCCACACGATATGATTTTATTGCCCGCATGGATTGAGTCGCTCATCAATTTTCCCGCTCGCTCAACTGACTGCAAAAACAAGTCATCGTTCATCACTTGTTCCAGCAGGCGATGTGCCTGCTCAAAATGGTGGCGTATCGTGTTCATGGGGCGAAAGTACTATGACCACTCGACGCATCCCTATTCCCATAAGGAATAAGTTATTGGAATTATATTCGACCCAAATTCATCTTTCATGTTTCACCTGTTTCATTCGCTGAGACAATCGATTCGATTATTCATTGCAGTTGTGGGTTTCTCTGTTTCAACCGGCATACAGGGTTACGCACAATGTGAAACATGCACGCCCGATTCATCCTGTATCAGTACGGATGGCTTTCCGATGTTGTGTCCACTCATTCCACCCGACGCTACCGTAAATGAGTACTACACCGAAAACATAACATTCTACTTGCCGGCTGAAGTCAACGACCCGTCATCGGGTATCAACGCAACACTCACTCAGGTTACCATCACCTCCATTTCAGGGCTCCCCTATGGACTTGAGTTCTCTTTCAACGATAACGACAACATCTTTCTTCCTTCATCGGGTGAGAATTTCGGCTGTGCTACGATTTGCGGAACACCCCTAATTCCCGGGGTCTATCAGGTTTTAATTGCCGCAGACGTTGAATTAATTGCGCTTGGTTTTGCTTCAAGCTTGCAACAATCGTTTTCTACTTCCATTACTGTAGTCGCCGCAGAAGGGCAAACAGGGTCATTTACGTTTGATCAAAACGCCGGCTGCGGATCTATCAATGTAGTTTACAACGCTTCCTTTTCAGCTCCAGCACCCGCCATTACCACACATGCATGGGACTTCGGAAATGGACAAACCTCTTCCCTGGCCAGCCCGGGAATTATAAGCTACGAAACACCGGGATCTTATACGGCGTCGCTCACTACAAC
>CANIAA010000037.1 GCA_947465255.1 Flavobacteriales bacterium
AAATGTATTGATGCCTGAATTCGATAATGCCGTTCGAACTATCGCGTCCAATTGCAACGTGCCGTATAATGATATGTCAGGTCTAGGTGATGCCTACAGCTACAAAGACGGTCATCACATGAGCAAAGATTCAGCAGTTCCGTTTTGCGATAGTGTGGCCAATTGGATTGAACTCCAACCCAAGCCTTAAGACTACTTCCCTCCGACAATCTTACGTATCTCATTCAACTTCATCAACGCCTCCACAGGTGTGAGGTTATTGATGTCGATGTTGAGTATCTCCTCGCGTATTTGAGCGAGCGATGGATCGTCGAGCTGGAAGAAACTCAGCTGTGCAGGGGCGCTTTCTGATTTCGTGCTTGCTATCGATGCCGAACGTTTAGCGTCATCGTAGCCATGCGTGTTCTCGAGGTGCTTCAGAATTTCCTTTGCACGCTCAACCACTTTAACCGGCATGCCCGCCATACGCGCCACGTGTATACCAAAACTGTGATTGGTTCCACCCTGCTGGAGTTTACGGAGGAAGATGACCTTGTTGCCCACTTCCTTCACACTCACATTGAAGTTGTGTATGCGTGAAAACGATGTGCACATATCGTTCAACTCGTGGTAGTGCGTTGCGAACAAGGTCTTCGCTTTTGCTTTCGGAAACTCGTGCAGGTATTCAGCGATGGCCCAGGCAATGCTCACGCCGTCGTAAGTAGACGTGCCGCGACCGATTTCATCGAGCAATACCAAACTACGATCAGAGAGGTTGTTGAGGATGCTAGCTGTTTCATTCATCTCGACCATGAACGTCGACTCACCGCTGCTGATGTTGTCGCTGGCTCCGACACGCGTAAAAATCTTGTCGACAATGCCAATGTCGGCAGCGCGCGCAGGCACAAAGCCACCCATTTGCGCCATGATGACAATCAACGCTGTCTGACGCAGCACGGCGCTTTTACCCGACATATTCGGGCCGGTAATCATCATGATTTGCTGCGCATCGTTATCGAGATACACGTCGTTGCTCACGTACGATTCACCCGCAGGCAGCGCGAGTTCAATCACAGGATGACGACCTTCTACAATCTTGATGGCCGTCGTTGCATTGATCGCAGGGCGCACATACCCGTTGCGCAAGGCCACGCGCGCAAGGCTCATGAGCACATCGAGCTGACCTATGATTTGCGCATTGGTTTGTATGGCTGCCGTGAACTCAGCGATGGCCGCAACCAGTTCGTTGAACAAACGCAATTCGATGGACGACATCTTTTCCTCAGCACCCAAAATCTTTCCCTCATAGTCTTTCAACTCTTCGGTGATGTAGCGCTCAGCCTGTGTGAGTGTTTGCTTGCGAATCCAGTCGCTCGGTACTTTGTCTTTGTGCGTGTTGCGCACTTCGAGGTAGTAACCGAAAACATTATTGAACGAAATCTTCAACGATGGTATTCCCGTGCGCTCGCTTTCGCGATCTTGTATTTTTTGCAGATGATCCTTGCCATGAAAAACCAATCGTCGGTATTCATCCAGTTCGGCATTTACACCATCTGCTATGACGTTTCCTTTATTCACCGCCATGGGTGCTTCGGCGTGAAGTTCGCGCGCAATACGTTCGCGAACTGTATCACACGCATTGAGCTGGGCGCCCAAGTGTGCAAGCTCTGCGTGGCCGCTTCCTTCCAAAAACATTTTAAGCGGCGCAATGCAATCGAGCGCGCGGCGAATGTGATGCACCTCGCGTGGTGCAATGCGACCCACAGCAACCTTCGATATGAGACGTTCGAGGTCGCCTATGTTTTTCAACTCCGACTGCCAGTGCTCGAGCGATTCTTGATACGAAGTGAAATGCGCAACCACTGCGTGACGACGTGCAATGCGCGCTTCGTCTTTCAACGGCAACAACAACCAGCGGCGCATAAGGCGCGAACCCATGGGTGTAACCGTTTGGTCCAGCACATGCAACAAGGTGGTTGCATTTTCATTGCCGCTGCTTACCAACTCGAGATTGCGAATGGTGAAGCGATCGAGCCACACGTATTGATCTTCTTCTATGCGCGATAGACTTCGGATGTGATCAACACGATCGTGTTGCGTTTCGCTCAGGTAGTGCAATACAGCACCGGCTGCAATAACACCCACCTTCAGATCTTCCACACCAAAGCCTTTAAGGCTGCGCGTTTCGAAGTGTTTGTTCAATAACTCGCTTCCAAACTCATGGGTAAATACCCAATCGTCAAGACGAAACGTAAAGAAGCGATCACCGAAAGCTTCCTTGAATTGTGCGTCGGTATTTTTTTGATAGAGTACCTCACTCGGGCGAAAGCTTTGCAGCAGTTTGTCGATATACTCGCGATTGCCTTGTGCCGTGAGGAACTCACCTGTCGAGATATCGAGAAACGCAACACCCCAGGTGTTTTCCTTGCACGTGACTGCAGCGAGAAATGTATTGCTTTGCGTATCGAGTGTTTTCTCGTTGTACGATACACCCGGCGTTACCAACTCCGTAACACCGCGCTTGACAATGGTCTTGGTGAGTTTCGGGTCTTCGAGCTGATCACAAATAGCCACGCGATTTCCTGCGCGCACGAGCTTCGGCAAATACGTATCGAGCGAATGATGCGGAAACCCTGCGAGCTCTACATAAGCAGCAGCTCCATTCTTTCGCTTGGTGAGCACAATACCGAGAATGCGCGCAGCCTTCACCGCATCTTCACCAAACGTTTCGTAGAAGTCGCCCACGCGAAACAACAACAGCGCATCCGGGTATTTCACCTTGATGCTGTTGTACTGCTTCATGAGCGGGGTTTCTACAACAGAGGATGTTTCTTTTTCGTCGACAGTACTCACGGTAATTTCGTTGACCTCAAAGGTATAAAAAGCAAAACTGCCGCTACATTTCTGTGAACGGCAGTCTTGCAATCATGTAAAAATCGTTTCAGGGCAAAGCTAGAAACTTATTCCCCTTTGCTGAAGTTGGTTTATGAACATCAAGCTCCAGATTGTAAACAATGGGTGGAAAGTACTAGTTACTAAGTACGAAGTACAAAGTACGAGAGCGGCTGCATTGTACTTCGTACTTAGTAATTAGTACTTACTTTTTAATAACCTGCTGCTCCAACACACCACCATCCTGCATTACGCGGAAGGTATACACACCCGCTGCGAGCGCGTGGATGTCGATACGTGATGTGCGCTGCGCGCTCATCACATAGCGACCGGTGGCATCGAAGATCTGCACTTCCGTTGGCGCTAGGCCATTGATGGTAACAATAACCTCTGTGCTGGCAGGATTAGGGTACAGGTTGATGGCTGCTTGCAATTCTTCTACTGATACAACGCCTTCACATTCACAGTTCGCGTTGTATACATCACCACTGGTATTGGCATCACCATCATCACATGCGTCACCTACGAAGAAACATGAACCGTCGTCGGTGGTAGCTTCCGATTGGTAGTTACACGCATTTACATCGGTGCAGCCGGCAATGCTGACTACCTCACCCTGGCACATGCAATCGGCCATAATTACGTCGTTAATCGTCATCATGTCGCCATCGTCGCAAGGATCACCAATGAAAAAGCACGAGCCATCATCAGTCGTTGCGCTCATGTCGTAGTTGCACGCATTGGGTTCGGTGCAACCCGCAACGGAAACAACTTCACCCGCACACATGCAGTCGAAGCCGTATACGTCGTTGATGGTTTCGGCTAAGCCGTCGTCGCATGCATCGCCCATGAATACGCATGAGAAATCGCCCAAAGTTGCCGCAGGATTGTAATTGCAAGCAGACATTGCTGTGCAGCCAACAATTTCTCCGGAGCAAACGCAGTCCACATTCCAAATATCTCCTTGCGTTTCAGCATTGCCATCATCGCACAGGTCACCGGGAAAGTAACATGAAGCATCATCAATCGCAGCAAGTTCGTTGAAGTTACAGGCTGTTGGTTCTGTACAACCCATCAGCATACCTGCACACAAACAGTCAGCAGTATACATGTCGAAGTCGGTCATCGGGTCGCCATCGTCGCAAGGTTCACCGGGAAGGATGCATGAGCCGTCATCAATGGTTGCCATGTCGTTGTAGTTACAGGCGTCGGGCGCCGTACAGCCGGGAGTCTGGCCGTTTGGCTCTCCCGCGCACACGCAATCGGCGTTAATCACGTCGGTGTCTGTGCCGAGGTTGTTATCATCACACATGTCACCCACGTAAAAGCAAGAGCCATCCTCTGCACCCGCTTGACCATTGTAGTTGCACGCCATCATATCGAGGCAACCGAGCAGGAGACCTGAGCACACGCAGTCGGTGTTATAAAAATCGTCAACGGTGTTTTCATTCCCGTCGTCGCAAGAGCCACCTACACCCACGCAAGAGAAGTCTTCGAATGTAGCAATCGGATCGTAGTTACAGGCATCAGGGTTGGTGCAGCCTTCAATTTCACCCTGGCAGGTGCAGTCGGCAGCCACGAAGTCTACCGTGGCGGGGTCACCATCGTCGCAAGGGAAACCAATGAAAAAGCATGAACCATCATCTTGAGTTGCTTCAGGATTGTAATTACACGCCTCCGCCGACAAGCAACCCGGAATGATGACACATGCCCCCTGTGTCCAAGAAGTGACACCGGCAGTTGCTTGCGCGATGCAACTATTGTCGTAGGTCACACCATTGCAGCCGCATACGGGATCAATGATGGTTGGACAAACAGCATCAGGGTTAATGAGAGCAGCATTTATGCAACCACCTCCCTGCTGAGCAACGGGCTGATGAAAACCTTGTGTGAGAATAACCTCAGGCGTTTGAAGGGTCGTAATGAACGTTTCACCCACGGTCATGTCGACCTGCAGCTCCGGCGACGTATAGCCAAAGCCCGCTGTGGCGATGACGGTAGGGGTGAGGGATTGGGCGCCGGCGCAAAGGCTCCATGCGAGGGTGATTATGAGGAGAAGAGAGTGCTTCATGAGATGACGGATGACGGATTACGGATTATGCGCGAAGATAAGAAAAGAGAATGGAGAATGGAGAATGGAACCTACGAAGCGAATTATTCTTGTGCTGTTTGAACGATAGTTCGTTGGACGAAAAAAAGAGAATGGAGAATGGAGAATGAGGCTGTGGCGCAACAGTTCTCCATTCTCTATTCTCCATTCTCCTTTTAGTATACAATTTTCAGGTCGCCATTCGCCGTGCGATACATCTCCCCGGCCACCAGTCCACCGGCGAGGGCGGCGGCGTTGTTGGGGTAGATGGGAAGTGCGGCGTTTTTAATGTTTGCAGCTTGGGCTGAGCGGAAGGCGTAAGGCACAGAAAGCAATTGTGTAGTGCCCATGTCGACATAGCCATTTCCAAGATCAACTTCTACTTGTAAGAACTTGGTGGTAGCCGCCCAGTTGATGCTATCGAATGCGCTTTGCACAGGTGTTCCGTTTCCAAAAACCGTGTTGAACAGGCCGACGCTGTTGGTGGTCAAGCTGTGCGATTCGATGTACGATGCAGCGCCATCCGCAGCGCCTTCCCGCAGCGAGAAGCGCACGTTAACAGGCGAGTCAGCAACAGGTTGTCCGTTGGCGTCGCGCGCTGCAGCTTGGTAAGGAATGCCTTGTGGGAGGGGCGCTGCGCCATTGCCGGTATCCACCGTGTTGCCCGTGTTAGTTGCTGTGTAGAGGTTTTGGATTTCCTGTATGGTGAGTGCGCGGTTGTAGATGGCGATGTCGTCGATTCTACCCAAATGATAGCGCCCAACAGCAGGGTCAAATCCAATTGACAAGTTCGAGCTATTGTTTGAGGGAGTGAGATTACTCGAGACTTGTGTTACCTCCACTCCATTAATGAACATCTTTAAAACACCATTATTAAAGTCATATTGAGTGACAATATGAGTCCAAGAATTCGTTTGAACTTGTGCGTTTCCCCACCCCGAATTAATACCAGAGCGAGACCCATTTGTCCAGCGTATAGCGGTTTCAATATTTCCAGGATCGTTTTGGCCACCATAAATTAGAATCTCATAATTCTCATTGAGATCGGACCCCTTGGTTAGTATTTCATCAGCCAAAGGGTTGTATTGCGGTAAATAAACCCAAGCAGAAATTGAAAAAGCTGCCAAATCTAAAGTTACATCATCAGCTACTTCAATTCTACTTGATGTTCCATTAAAATCGTAGGCACTTAAAGACAAGCCATTCCTATCCTCCGTCAACACCGCCCCATTCACCACTCCATCATTCCCATTCCCACTCTCATCGTTCGCATTGCCGTTGAACGGCCACCAGCCCACAAGACCGTCGGCGGGCAAGTAGGAAGGTAGCTGCGCGTGAGCGGAAGTGCAGATGAGGGTCAGCAGAGCGAAGGCAAAAGTCAGGTGTTTTTTCATGGTCGTGTTGGTTGATGGTCTTATGGGCGAAGATAAGCTTGTTTATATTAACCGCAAAGGCGCAGAGAGCGCAGAGGGAATTTCCACACTCTGCTCTCTCTGCGCCCTGCGGTTAAATACTATTTCTTCTCTCGCCAAGCTTTCGGCAATGGAGTCTCAGTCAAAATCCGATTGGCTTCCGCCAACTTTTCAGGAAACAAGTTTTGATGAGCATACTTGTTCAACTCCTCGTTAATTGTAACCGAACTCAAATCAATGTCAGTCGATTTTTTTGATTTCATGATGACACAAATATATGTTTTCTCCTAACCATAAAGGCGCTGTAATCCACATTTTTTCGAAACACCCTCCAACGGTTATTGCGACGGCCATAGACCTCGAAATCGGCTGCGACTTCGGTCAATTGATTGGCAAGACCCATCCGATAAAGTCTGTTGCGCGCAGGTGTGCTTCCCTTAGCTATAATACACGCATTCGGATATCTAGATGTAAAAACATAGACGGTGTATGCCACAGTTGCTAAAACTTGCAGGCTATCGCCATTGTTGGTTATGGATCTGTCACTAATCTCACCGCTAACCATATCGACGTCGCCAAACCCCAGATTGAAGTAATTTGGAATATCCGTCGGAGAATAGAGGATAATTTTTCGAACAAATCCCTTCGGGCCTGCACTGGTAAACTCAAATACCAAAAACAAACTGTCCGACTTCAATGGGTACTTTCCATGTCTCATGTTCAAGTGCATTTCGATCATTCAATCGAAGCGCAAAACTCAAGCGCATGCACGACATAAAAAACCTATAAAATATTTCAGTTATGGGAATAAAGGAGGCACAGAGAACACGGGGTTTAACTCTGTGCGCTCTGTGTCTCTGTGGTTAAAAAAAAACAACCTCACAACGTAATCGACAACTGCAGCTTCCCACCCAGTCCAATCTCCACAATCTTCTGAAGTGTAGAGAGTCGTACTTCCTTGATGTCGTTTTCTATCTTGGAGATATAGCCTTTATTGGTTCCGCACTTGGCTGCAAGTTGCTCCTGTGTAAGCCCTTTCTCCAATCGTGCCTGCTGAATGAGAAAACCAAGCTTGAAGGCCTCATATCCCTTTTCCATTTTATCGCGCTTCGGAGTTCCATTCTTGCCGTATTGCTCGTCAACAAATTGATCAAGTGTTTTTACATTCTTTTTCTTGCTCATATTCTTTCTTGATTCTTAATGCACGTTCAATTTCTGCCATCGGTGTTCTCTGCGTCTTCTTCTGGAATCCATTCGCCAGTACCACCAGTTTGTCATCATCGAAAAAACAGAAAATCCGAAAAATGTCACTCGCCTGCTGCACCCTTATTTCATAAAGCCCTTCAGTTCCTTCCACATGTTTTAAATAGTCTGAGGGAATGTGATGCTGAGTTTCAATAATTCTGAAAGTCCATACAATCTTGTCTTTAACCTTCTGTCGCTGCCTTCCATAGAATTCAGAAAAATAGTGCTCATACAAAACGATGGTTCTGAGTTTTACGTCACTCATGAGTTGCAAAGGTATAAGAAGTTGTCCGAACGAACAACATCGGTTAAACAGAAACTTCTAATGCGCAGCAAAACTGATGCGCGCTAGCGACATAAAAAACCTATAAAATATTCGGGATATGAGAATAAGTGGCGAATGACTAGTGGCGAGTGGCGAATGAATTAACAAGGTGACTCCTTCGCAACTAGTCACTAGTCATTAGTCACTATTAAGCCACTTTCAACTGACTCAACTTACTCCGCGAAAACTTCTCGCGGGCATACGTAAGCGTGACTTTGAATTCCTTCTCATTGGAAGATGGCAGCTCGTACATGGCGTCGGTCATAATGGCTTCACAGATGGAGCGAAGACCACGAGCGCCAAGCTTGTATTCGATGGCTTTCTCAACGATGAAGTCGAGCACTTTCTTGTCGAAGGTGAGCTTCACATCGTCAATCTCAAACAAGCGCACATACTGCTTGATGAGGGCGTTCTTGGGCTCGGTGAGAATGCGGCGCAGCGTTTCTTCGTCGAGAGGATTGAGGTAGGTAATCACCGGAAAACGACCGATGAGCTCGGGTATCAATCCGAAGCGCTTCAAGTCGAGCGGCGAAATGTATTGCAGCCAGTTGCCGTCGTTTACCTGATGGTTGCTGCTGTTGTATCCGATAGCGGCGGTGTTCACACGTCGCTCAATAATCTTGTCGATACCATCAAACGCTCCTCCGCAAATGAAGAGTATGTTCTTGGTGTTTACCTGAATCATCTTCTGTTCAGGATGCTTGCGTCCGCCTTGCGGTGGCACACTCACAGTTGCTCCTTCCAGCAACTTCAACAGTGCTTGCTGAACGCCCTCGCCACTCACATCACGCGTAATGCTCGGGTTGTCGCTCTTGCGTGAAATCTTATCAATCTCGTCGATGAAAACGATACCGCGTTCTGCCTTGGCGACATCAAAATCGGCGTCTTGCAACAAGCGCGAAAGAATGCTCTCGACGTCTTCACCTACGTAACCGGCTTCTGTAAGCACAGTCGCATCTGCAATGGCGAACGGAACTTTCAGCATGCGGGCAATAGTCTTCGCCAAAAGCGTTTTTCCGGTGCCGGTCTCGCCTACCAAAATCACGTTCGACTTATCGATGTCAACCGCTTGATCGTCCTTCTTCGTTGCATTCGTGATACGCTTGTAGTGATTGTAAACTGCAACGCTAAGAAACTTCTTTGCCTCATCCTGACCGATGACGTATTCATCCAGAAACTTCTTGACATCAACCGGCTTCTGCACTTGCAGTGCGGCATCAAGCTTCGGGTCGGCGTTTGCCGCGCGAGCTTCTTCCGCTACAATCATATTGGCCTGCGAAGCGCAATCGGCGCAGATGTGTCCGCTTATCCCCGCGATGAGGATACTCACTTCACTTTTCTTACGGCCACAAAACGAACAGCTGATTTCTTTCATGGGGCAAAGATAATGGCGAATGGCGAGTGGCGAGTGGCGAATGAAAAAGGCCTGACAAGGAAATTCCAGGTCAGACCTTTTTATCAATATGAAATTTGAGTTTACAGGTTAACTTGACCAGTCCTACAACTAAACTCGCCACTCGCCACTCGCCACTCGCCACTCGCCACTCGCCACTCGCCACTCGCCACTCGCCACTCGCCACTAGCCATTCCTGCCCACGCAATTCAAATCCTCAAACGCCTGCTTCAATCGGGCGACAAACGTCTTTTCTCCTTCACGCAACCATACGCGTGGATCGTAGAATTTCTTGTTGGGTTTGTCGTCGCCGTCAGGGTTGCCGATTTGAGACATGAGGTAGCCTTGCTTGCCGAGCACATAGTCGCGCACGCCACTGAGGAAGGCGTATTGCATGTCGGTGTCGATGTTCATCTTGATAGCACCGTAGCTGATGGCCTCGCGAATTTCTTCTTGCGTGCTTCCGCTGCCGCCGTGAAATACAAAATGAACAGGCTTTGATTTCGTGTTGAATTTTTGCTGCACGTGCTCTTGCGAGTTTTTCAAAATCACCGGTTGCAATTTCACATTACCGGGTTTGTATACGCCGTGCACGTTTCCAAATGCAGCAGCAATGGTAAAGCGATTTGAAATTTTTGAAAGATGCTCGTAGGTATAAGCCACTTCTTCGGGCTGTGTGTACAACTTTGAACTATCGACACCGCTGTTATCAACTCCATCTTCTTCTCCGCCGGTAACACCCAATTCCACTTCGAGCGTGATGCCCATTTTGTCCATACGCTCAAAGTAGGCGCACGAAACTTCGATGTTCTCATGCAAGGGTTCTTCGCTCAAATCGAGCATGTGAGAAGAGAAAAGCGAGTGACCATTTTTCTCGAAATATTTTTCGCCGTGTTCGAGCATGCCGTCCATCCAGCCGATGATGTTTTTCGCGCAGTGGTCGGTGTGTAAAATGACCGGCACACCGTATTCCTTCGCTACCATGTGCACATGATGTGCGCCGCTTACAGATCCGATAATGGAAGCTTGTTGCGCATCATTCTTCAACCCTTTTCCCGCATAGAATGCACCACCACCGTTGCTGAATTGAACGATCACAGGCGAGTTCACTTCACGTGCGGTTTCAATTACTGCGTTGATACTGTTGGTACCAATCACGTTCACAGCAGGAAGTGCATAGTGATTTTCAAGAGCATGGTTGAAGACTTCAGTTACTTCATTACCGGTAAGAACACCAGGACGGAAACGCATGGGATGGGGGGGTTAATGGTTTGAGGCGCGAATATAATGAGGAGTGGCGAATGGCGAGTGGCGAATGGCGAATGACTAGTGGCGAGTGGCGCGTTTCAGACACTTTTAGAATTTCTAAGATTGTTTTGTGCCGTTTTTATGCTGGCTGTGAGGAGTCGCATAAGTTCCTCGGCCTGGACTCCGAGTTTTTCAGCGACGTGTTCTGAGAGTAAACCCACCTCCAGCATCATGGCAATCCAATACATTGACTCGTTGCATTCTTTGCGGGCAATAGAAAGTTTATTAATAAAGTCAGATTTACTTTGAGCGTGCTCAGACTCTGCACACATCGCTCCTATGGAAGTCGAAGAACGCATTAATTGTCGCGTCAAGATCCATTCTTTGTCAGACTTCCAAAGCAGCGAACAAAGTTTATATGCATCGGCACCAAACTCAAAAGACTTTATCTGTAAGGGACCTTTTAAATCACGCTTCATGGAACAAACTATTTGTGTGCAAAACAAAAAGCATCCGCAAAAAATCCTTATTCCAAAAGCCTATAACTTATGGCTCCTTTATTCCACTCGCCACTCGCCACTCGCCACTCGCCACTCGCCACTCGCCACTCGCCACTCGCCACTCGCCACTCGCCATTAAAAAAAAAGAGGGTCAAGCTTTCGCCCGACCCTCAGTCATTTTGTTTCACAAAAGTGAATTACTTCACTTTAGTAGAAAGCTCAGCACCAGCCTTGAAGCGTACAACCTTCTTAGCTTTGATCTGAATTTCCTTACCGGTTTGTGGGTTACGGCCTTTACGTGCAGCACGCTTGCTCACGCTGAAAGAACCGAAACCAACCAATGCTACACGGTCATCCTTCTTGAGGGCCTTTGTAGTAGTTTCGATGAATGCGTCCAATGCCTTCTTAGCATCAGCCTTCGAAATCTTGGCACTGTTTGCCATTGCTTCGATCAATTCTGCTTTGTTCATTTTGATAAATTTTAATGGGTTTAACATCTAAGCTTTCCGCTTAGTGAAGCGAATGTAGAATGAACTATCTTCTGAAAGCAAGAGCAGGAGCGGGAAATTAACTGATTTTGTTGAAAAAATAGCCACCCTGTTGATAACCCCGAGGTTTTAGCATAGAAAACGCCCGAAAAACGAGGGATTCAGAAGAATGGCGAGTGACGAGTGGCTAGTGGGGATTGACAAGTTAGTCAATCGTCATTCGCTACTAGCCATTCGTCATTAGCCATTCGTCATTATTTATTTTCGCCCCATGCTTTCCCGCCTCTACGACCTCCTATCCGAGCATCTCACCGAAAACAAGCGGAATCTTTTCGAACGCATTCTAACCGAGCGCACACGACATGTGACTCTGGTCATGGAAGATTTATATCAAGCTCAAAACACCAGTGCGATTCAGCGCAGCACCGAAAGTTTCGGTATACAAGATTTACACATTATTGAAAACAAGCATACCTTTTCTCATCACCGAAAGATATCAAAAGGATCCAGCGACTGGCTGACCATGCATCGATACAATGAAGCAGGAAAGAACAACACCGAAACCTGCCTGCGCACGCTCAAAAACAAAGGCTATCAAATTGTGGTCACGGCACTCCACGAAAAAACCATCGCGTTGCACGAAGTTGATTTAAGCAAGAAGACAGCAGTGCTCATGGGAACTGAATTAACAGGAGCCTCGGATAAAGCTATGGAGATGGCGGATGTGTATATGAAAATCCCTACTGTCGGATTCACGGAAAGCTTGAACGTCAGCGTTGCATCTGCCATCATCATGCAACACCTAACACAACGTATGCGCGAAGAAAATCAACCGTGGCAGTTGACCAATGACGAAATGCTTCACCTGAAAATCGAATGGGCGAAGCAATCGATCTACTGGAGCAAGTACATTGTGGAGATGTGGGAGAGTGGGGAGTTGAGAGTGACTAGTGACAAGTGACTAGTGGCGAGTGGCGAGTGGCTAGTGACGAGTGACGAGTGACGAGTGACTAGTGGCGAATATCTAATGCCGCTAGTGCACTTACGACAAATTCGTCATTAGCCACTAGTAATTTTTCACTAGTCATTTGTCATTATTTTTGAACCCAAACCAACACCATGACCAACAACACACGAGGCCTTTCGCTATTCGCGCTCACGATGATTGCCATTGGCGCCACCATCGGATCGGGAATTTTTAAAACACCTGCAGGCATTGCCGCGAAAGTCGGAGACAATCAAACCATCATCTTGCTGTGGATTTTAGGCGGTGTCGTATCGCTCCTCGGTGCTTTGGTTTTTGCTGAATTGGGTTCACGCTTCTCGAATGCTGGTGGCGTATACACCTATCTGAACAAAGCGTATGGACCGCTTCCCGGCTTCTTGTATGGCTGGTGTTTGCTAACCGTAATCAGCAGCGGAACCATTGCTGCACTCTGCACCGTTTTCGCAGAAAATCTGGGTTATTTCATACACATACCCGATGGTGGTGAGAAGTATGTAGCCATGGCTTCTATCGTGGTGCTCACGCTCTTCAATACCTTCGGCATTAAGCTCAGTGAGTGGTTTGCCAACATTGGTACAGTGCTGAAAATAGTTGGTATTTACGCGCTGCTCTTGCTTGCACTGATGCTTGGCGACAAAGCCCTTTTTGCAGCAGAAGCAGTTGCTAATGCTCCCATCACTCCGCCTGCCCCCGACAATCTCGCAGGTGCTTTTGTGGGAGTGCTCTGGTCTTACACAGGATGGCATTATGCTAGTTTTGTTTCCGGCGATGCCATCAACCCCAAACGCAACATTCCTCTGGCCATGCTCCTGGGCACTGGTGCTGTTACACTCACCTATGTGCTTTGCAACTTGGGATATTTCAAGGTCATTGATCACGACACAATTGCTTCCTTCGCCGATTCATCCAATCCGAAAGTAGTTGCTGTTGAAGTGATGAACGTAATCATGCCGGCAGCGAGCTACCTCATGCCTGCGCTCATCGCCTTATCGGTTTTTGCTTGCGCCGGATTGTACATTCTTTCCACGCCACGCATCTTCAATCAAATGGCAAGCGAAGGACTATTCTTCAGCGCCTTTGCGAAAAAAGACCCACGCTTCGGTGTACCCGTGAACGCCATCATTTTGCAGTCTGCCTGGGCCATGATATTGGTGTATCTGTGGGGATCATTCAGCAGTATCATCGAGTATGTAACATTTGTTGAATGGTTGTTCTTACTAACTGCTTGCATCGGAATTTTCATTGTCCGTAAAAAATATGCGCACGAAGAAGCACCTTTCAAAGTGCCCTTCTACCCTATTCTTCCCATCCTTTTCATCATCGTTATCGGTTGGTTTATTTTCAAAAACGCACTCGCTGATAAAGCTGAGTATTATGCCGGCCTGGCTGTGATACCGGTGGGGGTTGCGGTGTACTACGCCTTCAAAAGGAGAAGTAACAAGTGACTAGTGGCGAATGGCGAGTGGCGAACGGCAAGTCATTCGCCATTCGCCACTCGCCACTCGTCATTGGTCATTCGCCATTCATCATTATTTTCGCATCATGCAGCGACTGAAAAAAACCCTCGGCGTCCGACTCTTTCACCAAGAGGCTGAACCACTTCGTTTGCGCAAAGGATGTAACTTCCATTCGGCAGAACGCGTGGCTTTTATCTATCTCGACAGCGATGAAGAATTTTTCAAATCGCTGAAGAAATACGCCAAATACCTGAAGGACAACTTCAACATCAAATCAGTCATGATGATGGGCTTTGTCGATCAACCCGACAAGAAAATCCCCATTTGGCAGCAGCATAAATTAGAAACGGATTTCTTCTCTCGGACCAACCTCAACTGGTATCTCAAACCTGTGAGTGGCGTGAAAAATTTCCTGGAAGAAGACTTCGATATTCTCATCGATTTCAGCGGAGGAAACACCCTTCCACTCAACTATGTTTTCAAAGAGAGTAAAGCAAAAATGAAAGTAGGTGCCCTCGGAAGCCGCGCTGCGCGCAACTGCGACTTCATTCTCAACATGGGCAATCAGTTTGGTGTCGACAAATACATGGTTCAACTCAACGCTTACTTAAGCAATCCGAAAATAAAATAATGAATACGCTGAAAGGCCTTGGTGTGGCTATGGTCACACCCTTCAAAAAAGATCTTACAATCGATGTAGATGCTTTGAAAGCACTCACTACACATTTGGTTGAAAATGGTGCTGACTACCTCGTTGTAATGGGTACCACAGGAGAAACACCGGTGCTCGATAAAGAAGATAAAAAACTGGTGCTCGATACCATATTGGCCACTAACGCAGGTCGAAAGCCTGTAGTGCTCGGCATGGGAGGCAACAACACCCATGAGCTTTGCCTTCAACTTGACCGCATGGACACCACGGGCATCAGTGCTATTCTTTCTGTTTCACCTTACTACAACAAGCCGACACAAAATGGCTTGTTCGAGCATTTCAAAGCTGTAAGCGAACACTCCAAATTACCCATCATACTTTACAATGTTCCGGGCCGCACCGGAAGCAATATGACAGCCGATACCACTTTGCGTATTGCCTTCGATTGCAAGAATGTGATTGGCATCAAAGAAGCCAGTGGCAATGTGGAACAAGTGATGTCAATTATAAAAGACCGCAAAAAAGATTTCCTGGTCATAAGCGGCGACGATGCTATCACTCTCCCACTAATTGCATCCGGAGCTGACGGTGTAATTTCTGTTGTAGGAAATGCCTTTCCTGCTGAGTTTGGGGCCATGGTGCATCATGCCATGAAAGCGGAGTTGAACGAAGCTCGTGCCCTTCATTATCGTCTTCTCGAAATCACGCAACTCATGTTTGTGGAGGGGAATCCGGCCGGTGTGAAAGAAGTTCTCGCACATCTCGACATCTGCGAACACTATCTGCGCTTGCCTCTAGTGCCGGTTTCTCAAACTACCTCCGAGCGCATGCGGCGTGTCATGATGGATGAAGAGCTCATCAAGTGAGCTACCTCTGCGCCTTGGCGGTTTAAAACAGTTGAAAGTTGCATGTTGAAAGTTATAAGTTGCCTTTCGAACTTTCAACCTTCAATTTTCAACCTTTAACTCTGCGCCCTCTGCGCCTTGGCGGTTTAAAACAGTTGCACGTTGAAAGTTGAAAGTTGTAAGTTGACTTTCAACCTTCAATTTTCAACCTTTAACTCTGCGCCCCTGCGACGCTGCGGTTTAAAGCAGTTGAAAGTTGCATGTTGAAAGTTATAAGTTGCCTTTCGAACTTTCAACCTTCAATTTTCAACCTTTAACTCTGCGCCCTCTGCGCCTTGGCGGTTTAAAACAGTTG
>CANIAA010000038.1 GCA_947465255.1 Flavobacteriales bacterium
CATCCAGATTGCAAGGCCACCGCCGGCATTACCAACAATCAAATCGTATACTCCATCATTATTCACATCACCGGATGCAAGAGCCGTTCGAGAGCCTTCGCGTATATGTTCAAAATCCACCGATAGTGCTTCAAAGACACCCTGTAGATTCCCATCAATTCCTCCGAATTCCATGATGGGCCCGGTTTCAGTACCTAGAAACAGGGTGGTTTCACCAATACCATTGCGCACCATACATGGCACACTTTTCCCTTGAATACCCAGCAGGCTCAGGGCTACAGCTTGACCCAACGAGTCGGTTTGCCATTCAAAAACCGGATTTGAGGGCGTTCCGATGTTGCGATAGTAAAAAACACTCCCATTCAAACACCCAACCAGCAAATCGTTTTTTCCATCGGCATCGACATCGAAAATCTGGGGCGTGGCATTCTGTCCTACATCAATGGTTTCGCCCGCGCTATCGGTTAGTTGTGTGGGTTGAATCTCGAACGAAACCAAACCACTTTGAGAGGTGTTGTTGAATCGGTGCAGCATTCCATCCAGATCCCCCACCACCAAATCGGGATCACCATCACCATCAAGATCACCAAGAGCCGGTGCAATGTTTAGCCATTGCAACGCTGGCATGTCAAGTAGATTGGTATCAGCTAAATCGAAGGCAGGTGCTACCGTCGTTCCGATATTTTTGAAGTAATGCAACCGTGACGTGTAGCTATTATCCAAACTGAAACGTCTGCGATTCGAAACAATCAGGTCAAGCAAACCATCACCGTCCACATCACCCAAAGTGGGGTGAGCCCCCACTCCCAAATCTATCATGCCGCTTTGGAGAAAATTATCTTGAATACGAACAAAAGAAGGAGAAGCATTGGTGCCTTCATTCAGGTATAGAAGTAAACTGCGTTGGTCGGCCGCATCCGTCTCGGAATTAGGGCTCACGACGAGGTCAAGAACATCGTCATTATTCACATCGACAAAGTAACTCCCCAGAAAGGTGATCAAATCCGCGGGAAAGCCATTTCCAAACAATGCCGGAAAATCATAGTGCACAAATGAGGCACTGTCTTGCCCTGAGCTAGACTCTGAAAGCATAATAGCGATAAGAGAATTAGCACTTACGTCGCCTATAACAAGATCCTTCAAACCGTTATTATCCAGATCAAACATAGAAGTTGTTCCACCTGTATGACGAAGCGGACCTTCATCGTCGCGCGGGTTGATGACGTTAAAATCGCACTCGAAATCGCTTCCCAATAAGAGGGTAAAGCTCTCTACACTCTCTCCAAACATACCATAGCAGCGGTTTCTGCAGTTAAAATCGACAACGTTACAATTGCCGTTTTCGACGGCCATGTTTTTATAGAAATAGAGCGATGAGCTGAATTCGTTCCAACTCAACATATCCATATCGCCATCGTTATCATAATCGTCAATTGCGGGAACATCAGGTGAAATGCAGAAAACCCCTGAGGTTAATGGTGCCGCACCATCCCATTCGTAGAAAGCTGTTATGTTGGGATTAACGGATGGGTCGAACGACAGCTCGGTGCTCGAGGTATTGAGGTATATTTTGAAGCCACTGCCGGAGTTGGCACAGATGTCTTCCTTTCCATCGCAGTTCATATCACGCAGCAAAACCCAATTGCGCAAATTAGACGGGAACAGATCGTTGTATTGTTGTGTGTAGCGATAATCGAATGTTCCGGGCACGTTCGATTCATTGACAAAAACAGAAATCTTTCCTCCGTTGCGATCGAATACGAACAGGTCCTTCACGCCATCGAGGTTGGCATCGAAGGTGGATATCTGGCAAGAGTTGAGTCCGCCGGCCCAGGGGTCTGCAATAAACCCTTCGTCAACTGATACGTCGATATCCGAGTTTCTAAAAAACGATTGAGCGTTCATGCTCCAACCCCATGAAACAAGTAAAAAACAGAAGATCAAACGCATGACAGCTTATTTGGCTGCCAATTTAAATGATTCGATTTATGGAAAAATCAGAACTCTCGTTATTAAGTGTTGTTTAACGCTAAAAGAACCCTTCCCTTCGCATCTTTGCACCCTATGACTCGCGCTATCCTTTGTTTACTCCTATTCGTTTGTTCCACATTGCAAGCACAGGCTCAGCCGCCACGCGGTAATAAGCAGGGAGGTGGTCCGCGCCAAGCCATGATCGGCAAGGTATATGGCAAGATTATCGATGCCGACACGAAGAAGCCGGTCGAATATGCGGTTGTTCAGGTATTCAAGCAGGTAGCTGCAGGTGAAGACAGCACCAAAGCCCCGCTCGTTGGTGGGGGCATTTCAGCCGCTAACGGTGACTTTAGCGTGGAAAATGTGCCGGTAGGTGAAAGCCTTACGCTGGCGGTAAACTTTGTGGGCTATGGCATTCACAAAAGCCGATTTACGCTGAATGCGGGTCAAGGCATGGGAATGCCGGAAAAGGATCTGGGCAACATCAAGCTATCAGTAAGCACCACCATGAAGGAAGTAGTTATTGATGGCGGAGACAGCGACTTTAAAATCGAATTCGATAAGCGCATTTACGATGTAGAAAAGAATCCGATGAATGCGGGTGGAACGGCAGAAGACGTGCTGCGCAACATACCTTCTGTTCAAGTGGATCTCGATGGAAACGTGACCATGCGCAATAGTGCACCGCAAATTTTTATTGATGGCAGACCCACTACCCTTACCATCGACCAGATACCTGCTGATGCGATTCAGAAAGTAGAAGTCATCACCAACCCATCAGCCAAGTACGACGCTGGCGGCGGTGGTGGCGGTATCGTCAACATCGTCATGAAGCACAACAGAGGGATGGGATACAATGGCAGCCTTCGCGCAGGTGCCGATAGTCGTCCTCGCTCCAACGTTGGCGGTGATATCAACCTGCGACAGGGTAAGTTTAACTTCTTCGCGAATGGCAATTATAACCAGCGAAAAAGTATCAGCCGAGGTACAACCGATCGAATTACTTATTTGCCATACGACACTACCAGTTTGAGTCAGAGCCAGTTTTCCACGAACCTGGGTTATTTCCTAAGCGGTAAAATCGGAATCGACTGGTTTGCCGATAACCGCAACACCTGGACGCTTTCTCAAAGCATTACCAAGGGCCAATTCAATCCATACGACACCATTTACGCCCAAACGGATACCTTGTTCAACGACATCACTATTGGCAGCAGCAGCTATGATAGAAACTCGGAAACCAACCGCCAGTTTCAGAACTACGGAACCAGCCTTTTGTATAAGCACCTTTTTGCCAAAGAAGGAACGGAGCTCACGGCAGACGTGAATATAAACCTCATTGAAAGCTCGTTTCAAGGTGACTATGTGAGTCGATATTCCGATGCGCTTTCCAACATACAGCGACAATCAGGCGGCGGTAAAATGCAACTCTACACCTCCCAAACCGATTACACCAATAAAATCAGCGACAAGCTGAAAATCGAAGCAGGCTTACGCGGTTCTGTTCGTCATTACGAGAGTATTTATGACAACTTCCGCTTGAATGAAATCACCGGAAACTATGAGCAACTACCCGGCCTTTTGGTCAATTATGCATTTGTAGACCAAGTGTATGCTGCCTATGGAACAGTTTCTAAGAATGCTGAGAAATGGAAGTATCAGATGGGTCTTCGAGCAGAAAGCAGCAACTACCAAGGAAAATTGCGCGACACTACGCTCACCTTTAAAGTGCAATACCCCATCAGTCTATTCCCTTCTCTTTATCTGACGCGTGTAATAAGCGAAACACAAGACGTGCAACTCGCACTTTCACGCAAAGTTAACCGCCCTTCATTCATGCAGCTCATACCGTTTGTTGACTACAGCGACAGTTTGAATGTTAGTCGTGGGAATCCTGAACTGCAGCCAGAGTTTACCCATTTGGCTGAACTAAGCTACCAGAAGTCGTACAACAAAAAGAATGTGTTTATTGCTACTGCCTACGCCCGATATATTACAAACCTGACGATACGCAATCAAGTGACGGAATTCAACCCGATCATGCAGCGCGACATTGTAGTCAATACGTATGACAATGCCTCGAGCAGCACGGCTGTAGGTCTGGAGTTTGTAAGCCGCACGAGCGTTACCTCATGGTTCGATTTGACCATGAACCTTAACCTCTACAATTCATCGATTGACGGCACCAACATTAGTCCAACGCTAACCAATAGTCAGTCGAGCTGGTGGACGAAGACCAACGCCATCTTTAAATTGCCAAAAGGAGTCACTTTTCAAGCCTTGTTTGATTACAGCAGTCGCAAGGCACTTACCGTTGGTTCTAGTGACCGGGCAGGCGGCATGGAAGGTGGAGGCGGTGGTCGCGGCGGCGGCGCTGGTGGCGGTATGTGGGGCGGAACAGAGAATACCGTTCAAGGCTATGTTGAACCTACTTATGGCCTGGATCTTTCCGTAAAAAAGGAATTCGGAAAGAATAAGAACATGACCTTCACGCTCTCTATGCAAGACGTATTGCGCACACGTGTTCAGTTCACGCATAGCGAAACCGACATCTTTGTTCAAGACACCTTCAAACGACGTGACTGGCAATTGCTGCGCTTCAACTTCAGTTGGAAATTCGGCAAAGTCGATGCAGCGTTGTTCAAGCGCAAGAATATGAAGCAGAATGAAGGCGGAATGGAGGGATAGTAGAAGGACGAGGGACGAGGGACGAAGGACGAAGGGCGAAGGGCGAAGGGCGAAGGAATTGAGTGTAACTTGCAACCTTCAACTTTCAACTTTCAACTTTCAACTTTCAACTTTCAACTTTCAACCTACACCTCCACCCAGCGAATATCTTTATCACGTCGCCACCAGGTGAGTTGGCGTTTGGCAAAATTTCGGGTATGCTGTTGAATCTTTTCAATGGCTTCCTCCTTGGAACATTTGCCTTCAAAGAAATCGAAAAGCTCCTTGTAACCTACCGTGTTGAGGGCTTGAAGATGCTTAAACGGAATGAGACTCCTCGCCTCTTCTTCTAAACCGGCATCCATCATATGCAAAACACGATTATTGATGCGGGCATAGAGTTTTTCGCGCGGCATATCGAGACCTATCTTTTCCACTTCGAAATCGCGCACTCTTGCATGTGCCTTTCGCAAAGCAGAATAAGGTACACCGGAAACAATGCACACCTCTATCGCACGGATGAGCCTATGCGGATTGTGTAAATCAACTTGAGTATAATAATCAGGATCAAGACGCTGAAGCTCCTGTTGCAGCAACTCGATTCCTTCCGATTCGAATTTCGCAGTCCATTCATGACGAATGCTTTTATCCGAAGGCAATTCATCAAATCCATTCAATAATGCGTCCACATAGAGCATACTGCCACCACAACAAATAACCGTGTCGTGTTTGGTAAATAGTTCCTCGAGCCGTGCTAATGCGTCGCGCTCAAATCGGCCTGCACTATAGTCTTCATGGATAGTTGCCGAAGCAATGAAATGATGCGGAATAAGGGCCAACTCGTCCTCTGTCGGTCTGGCTGCGCCTATATTAAGTTCTTTGAATATTTGACGTGAATCGGCAGAGATAATTTCTGAATCCAGTGATCTCGCAAGCTCAATGGCATAGGCGGTCTTTCCGACCGCTGTAGGACCTAAAACGACAATCAGTTTTTTCATTGCGTTATCTCACCCAACAAATTTCGCGAGTCGCATCATTCGTTAGTGACTTGTCATCATCACGCGTCAATCAATCCGCGGCCAATCTTATTGATTTTACCATCGGACTGCAGCTTTGAAAACAGTGTTTCCAGAATTCCATTGATGAATACATTGCTTTTCGGTGTGCTATAGTAGTTCGCCAATTCGATGTACTCATTCATGGTGACCTTCAATGGAATTGATTCAAAGGTTTGAGCTTCTGCCAGCGCCATTTTCAGAATGACCATGTCCATAGTAGCAATACGGTCTGCTTCCCAGTTAGGAGCATTTTCCGCAATCATTTTCTCGCTTTCTGCACCCAGTGCAAGTGTGCGACGGAACAACTGCTTGGTGTACTCTTCCTCATCGTCATCAGCCTTCCATAGCGGCATTAACTCCACATCGTTATCGCTTTCCTTGACGGTCTTGAGCGTTTTGAGGGCCATACTGGATGCGAGATCCAGGTCATCATTCCAGAAAATACCAATCTCCTCCAACCAATCGTGCATATGTTCGAAGTTGATGAGCTCTCGACGTAAAAATCGCAGCAAGAATTCACGATCGTGTTCAAATCCACGCTCCTTGCTTGCCATGTACTCCTTATAATCTTCGGACTCGATAAGTGACTTGAACATCGAGCGCAACAAATCGTCGTTATCACGCCAGCGTATGTGAATTTCCTTGGAAACCTTATCGAGTACTTTGCTATTAGCCAGAATCCTAACCAAATTATTCGTCACGAATTTGGTATTCGGATGCAAATCTTCCTGTGTAGGAAGTTTCTTATTCATTCCCGCCTCAATCTTCTCAATTGCCTTTGCCTGCATTTCACCGGGCAAGAGCAACAATGCGATGTATAAGTCGCGGAATCGATTGAAGCTCTCGAAAAGAATCTTTTCGTATTTCACCACGTCAGGCTTGTCTTCGCTATAGTAAGCAAAGATGATTTGCATGGCTTTAATTCGGATTTGTCGGCGATTGAGCATAAGGTTAGCGTATTCAGTTTAAAGTAGATTACATCGTTGATTTTAGCTTGGCTATGGAAGCAATGCGCGCCTCAGCCAATTGATTCGCCGCCAGGTAGGTCGGTATCGAATTCGTTTTCGAAATATTGAAGATATTGAGTGCTGTCTGGTATATACCCTCAGCCTGCGCCAGGGCAGCATTGCGGTTGTACCCTACAATTTCCCAATAGCAGTTTATGATTCCACCGGCATTTACCAAATAGTCAGGAGCGTACAAAATGCCGCGCTTCAATACTTCCTGTCCATGCACCTTTTCGTCCTTCAATTGGTTATTTGCTGCACCACAAACGATGCTGCATTTCAAGCGCTCCAGTGTATCGTCATTGATGGTTGCACCCAATGCGCATGGGCTGTATATGTCCATAGGGATATCATAGACATCCTTGGCATCGACTGCCTTTACACCGTGTTTCTTCACAACCGCATTCACGCGATCTTCATAGATATCGCAGATAGTCACATCAGCACCTTCCTTTACCAAGTGCTCTACCAGGTATTCACCCACATGACCAACACCTTGCACAACTACCTTCTTTCCGGAAAGTGAATCGTTTCCACTCAATTCCTTTTGACTGGCCTTCATGCCCATGTATACGCCATACGCCGTTACAGGGCTCGGATCGCCACTTCCGCCGAGGTATTCAGGCAACCCAACCACGTGCTTGGTTTCCAGGCGAACATATTCCATATCGCGGGTGGAGATTCCCACGTCTTCAGCGGTTATATATTTTCCTCCACAGCTATTGACAAACTTTCCGAAACGGCGCATCAGTGCTTCGCTTTTTTGCTTGCGCGCATCCCCGATGATTACAGCTTTACCACCACCTATATTGAGACCGGCCAGTGCATTTTTATAGGTCATACCGCGGGAAAGACGAAGCGCATCGGTCATGGCCTCCTCTTCGGTTCCGTATGCCCACATGCGAGTTCCGCCAACAGCGGGCCCGAGTGTGGTGTTATGAATGGCAATGATTGAACGAAGACCTGTTTCGTTATCCTGACAAAATACAAGTTGTTCGTGATTGAAGGTCGACATACGACCGGTGACTGAGGCTTCAGTAACGTTAACTGCAGCCTTTTCCATGGTTTCCATCAATTGGTAATTTTCGAATTAAAGCGCAATCGCAAATCGTTTTCGCGAGGCTTTTAATAGTGGTTTCTGTTTCCTTGTTTATTGCAAAATCTCGTCAATGGCCAATGCCAGTTTGCGGTCGCGGTCTGTAATAATATCACCGGCATCGTGCGTGCTCAGCTCCACACGTACATAATTGTATACGTTGAACCAAGCCGGATGGTGCCCCATCTTCTCGCTAATGAAGGCAACACGTGTCATAAACGTGAACGCCTCTTGGAAATCTTTGAAGCGAAATTCACGTACCAGTTTATTGTCAGTCTCTTTCCACATAGTGCAGTGGTTTGATTTGAGCGGCAAATATAGACTTTTCGGTTAATAAAGCACATTTGCAAGTCCTCTAAACTCCGAAAAAACTAGCTTCTGCGCTCCGACTTCAGAATTTCCACCCTTATTCGGCTCAGAGCCTCGGGTGTTATGCCCAGATAGGATGCTATTTGTCGCTGGGAAACTCGTTGTTGCAGATTGGGGTACGTAGCGACAAACTCCCTATATCGTTCTGTGGCAGAAGCACTCAACAACAGGATAACACGTTTTTGTAGTACAGCTATTCTGCGCAATAAACGGTTGAGCTCCAGACTTGCAAAGTCCGGATGGCTTCCCATGTGTTTGTTTACCAGCTCTTCGAAAATATCGGCTCGAATGACCTCCACTTCCGAATCTTCCAAAGCATCTATAGTCAGTACCGCAGGCTGCTGCATGGCGGTCGACTGAATATCGGAGATGATCCATCCTTCGGGTGCGAACATGAAGATATGGTCCTTCCCCTTTTCGTCGGTACTATAACTTCTCAGTAAACCTTCTTTTACAAAATAGGCGTGCTTCTGATCATCGCCGAAGTGCTGCAGAACCTGCCCTTTCAGAACACGAGTCGTTCTTACCTGGTCAAGCAACACCCTCAACTCGGATGTCTCTGCACGTGTATCACCTTTAAAATATTGCGCGAAATCCATTTGCTGCGCGAAAATAACGCGATTAGAATCTTACCGTCCGAACCAGCCTCTCTCGCCCCTTCTAATGCCGTAAAACCAATCCCAGTAACTCAAGTGGTGACTGCGAATAAAACCCTTTTTGGCTCCTTTTGGAATAAAAAGACGGCCGCCCTTTCCGGGTTCCAAGTAATCTATTCCTACCACGGCGCACTGCGGAGCAATACCATCCTGTCTGCACGTTATATCGGCTCCCTTTTCAAAGCGGTCACTTCCGTATTGCCATACTTCTTGAAACTTATTCCAATCCATACCTGCAACACCGGGGCTTTCCGGGGCGAGAATAAGGATTTTTCCTAAAACCACGTATGGCTCTACTGCTTCAATAAACCCAAGAGCATAGGAATACCCCATGCTATGACAGACCATGTCGAGCGTATCGGCTGCATCGGTTTGTGCAGAATAGCTTCCCAGGAAACGCTCTCCACATCGTTTCCCATTCTCAAAACGAGTTCGAAAACCCTCCTCATTCGGCTCGTCGTTGAAGCCCCAATTGCTGCGTCCAATCCAACCGAAACGCGTCACCGTCCACGACCATATACTGCGCCCCTTGGTGCGGTGCATGGAAGTAGACACCGGATGATGCCCATCGATGTATAAGGGGATCACGGGCTCAAAGCGCGATATAAGTGTGTCGTCTATGTCGAACCAGTAACCTGCAGGCGACATTCCTCCGGCTGGTGAAACGGTATAAATCTCGTTCTTGGTTGTTATGCTATCAAGGTGCAACCCGCGATAGCCATTGGAGAAAATGAGGTACCGCTTCTGAGCATGCATGTTGCATGCCGATAAGAAAAACCAAGTGAGGATGATGAATCTAATGGCCATATTGATAAAATAAACCTTCCGCAAATCCGGTCCACAAACACGCTCTTTGTCCGCTTGCCTTTAAACCATTATTGATCCAGGTATTGCACGTGTGAATCATGCTATAACGTCCATGTGCATCATAGTATCTGTCGTGATCGAAATTAACGCCGGCCAGGAGCGGTTGCAACATGATACGTTTTCCATCCGCATCGGCAATAAGCGAACGACTGATGTAGGAGCACAAGCGCATATACTGATTGCGGGTAAGTTGCAATTGAATAATAGGTCTGTCGTTCGGTATTCCATAATAGTAAGATGCATGAATCCCCGCAGTGCCCAAGCCCGTTGCAGCTGTTACAGCGGTGCTCACGGTTAGGTCAGCCCAAGTTGGCGTATTGAGGTAAAAGTTCTTATCGCCCCACCCTATGGCAAGCCACTGCAAAGAGGTATCGGGGTTAACATTATTAGAGTATGGAAAATCAAGTCTCCAATCGTGCACATCCGTGTTTGCCTTCACCAAAAAATCGGTATGCGGACCGGATTTCAAGAGGTACAATTCGTATGGGCGGGCTTCTTCGGCAGGAACCTGCTCTGCACTCACAGGTATAACAGCGCTCAGAGCCGCAAACAAGGCGTAGCACAAAAGACCATACACAAAGACCATAATAATCCAACGCACCACATTCAAACCCTTTGCGGCATATCGAAAAAACGGAAGGTTAGACGGTTGTGACATATGGCTTGAACGAAACAATGCCGAAAGTAATACTCGGCGCGGATTCGTTAACAGCTTTTATAGTATAAAGAGAGAATAACTCCACTACTTGCCTGCGAGGTCAAAAATGATCGGGCTATTAAGTGAAGCACTATACGAATACATCGCTCTCCCCTAAATTCGCCCCATGGACTCTGCCCGCAATCGCATTCACGAACTAACAACAGCGCTCAACGAGCATAATCATCGATACTACGTGTTAAATGCTCCGAGTATTTCTGACTATGAATTTGATCAGATGATGAAGGAATTGGAAGCCCTCGAACTCGCCCACCCTGAGCTGGCCGACCCCAACTCCCCTGCTAAGCGCGTTGGTGGCGACATCACCGAGAAGTTTGAAAAGGTGAAGCATAAATACCCGATGCTTTCGCTGAGCAACACCTATAACCGCGAGGAGATAATCGAATGGGAAAGCCGCCTACACAAAGGACTTGGAGCCGGCACTGATTTGTTTTCTTCCGTGGAGATTGAATATGTCATGGAGCTGAAGTATGACGGTCTTGCCATTTCACTCACGTATGAGAATGGCAAGCTTGTGCGCGGCGTAACCCGCGGCGACGGAGAAACAGGCGAAGACATTACAGCCAATGTGCGCACGATTCGCTCCATTCCATTGCAATTGCGAGGCAATCACCCGGGTGAATTTGAAATACGCGGAGAAGTGTTTATGCCGCGAGCTGAATTCGAGCGACTCAACCGTGAACGCGCTGCAAACGGTGAAGAGCCTTATGCCAATCCTCGTAATACGGCCGCAGGCACCCTCAAGCAACAAGACAGTGGTGAAGTGGCAAAACGGAAACTCGACTGTTTTCTTTACTACGTATATGCGCAAGATGTCACTTACAACAATCATTTCGAAGCCATATCGCACGCCGCTGACTGGGGATTCAAAACTCCACCTTCAGATTTGCGATATATAGAGAAGACGAGTTCTGTAGACGGCATTATGGCCTTTATAGAACATTGGGATAAGGAGCGTCATAACCTTCCCTTTGAAATTGACGGAGTTGTCGTCAAAGTAAACCGCTATGCGCAACAGGAAGAATTGGGACTCACCGCGAAGAGTCCAAGGTGGGCCATAGCCTACAAATTCAAAGCAGAAACAGTAAGCACCTTACTTCACAAGATCACGTATCAAGTAGGTCGCACTGGGGCCATCACACCGGTGGCCAACCTCGAGCCGGTTTCTCTGGCAGGAACGACCGTGAAGCGTGCCTCCTTGCACAATGCCGATCAAATTGAAAAACATGACATTCGAGAAGGCGACTTTGTATATGTCGAAAAAGGCGGGGAAATCATTCCAAAGGTGATTGGTGTCGATACGAGCAGAAGGAAGGAAGGCAGCCTGCCCCACTCGTATATCGCTCAATGTCCCGAATGCGGCAGTTCGCTTGTTCGCCGCGAGGGTGAAGCGCTTCATTATTGTCCGAATGAAAATGGGTGCCCCCCTCAGATTAAGGGAAAAATGGAGCACTTCATTTCGCGAAAAGCCATGAACATAGAAGGAATGGGATCAGAAACCATCTCCGGTTTATATGATCATGGGTTACTTCGCAACGTAGCCGATATCTACGATTTACGCGAATCTCAATTGCTCGGTATTGAGTTCACTGTAAGCGACGAGTTTGGTGAAAATCCGAAGAAGCGCTCCATGCAAGAGAAGAGCGTGCAAAATCTGATAACCGGTATTGAAACCAGCAAGCAGGTTCCATTTGAACGTTTGCTTTTTGCACTTGGCATTCGCCATGTCGGAGAAACCGTCGCTAAAAAGTTAGCACGCCATTTCAAAACCATCGATGCACTAGCCGCAGCCTCATTCGATCAGCTTATTGAAGCAGAAGAAATCGGTGATAAGATTGCGCAAAGCATTCAGGATTGGTTTGCAGCAGCCGATAATCGGAGCATCATTGAACGACTTCGCTCGGCAGGTCTGCAACTGGAAGTTTCAGCGGAAGAAGCCGGCGCTTCAAGCGATAAACTAAAGGGCCTCACCTTTGTTGTCAGCGGCCTATTCCAGCATTTCTCGCGCGATGGCATCAAGGCAAATATTGAAAGCAACGGCGGAAAAGTTTCCGGCTCCATTTCCAAGAAAACAAGTTACGTAGTTGCCGGCGATAACATGGGACCGGAAAAACGCAAAAAAGCGGAGGAACTTGGAGTGCCTGTAATTGATGAGCAAGCGTATAGGGGGATGGTTGAAGGTTGAAAGTTGAAGGTTGAAGGTTTGCGTAACCTGTAACCCTACTATCCTACTATCCTACTATCCTATAATTCTACATTCAACACACCATCACGATAAACCGCTCACCACACCATTTGCGTCAATATCCATTCCTTCGCTAGCCGGTATGACAGGCAAGCCGGGCATGCGCATCATGTCGCCAAGGATGGGGATTATGAAGCCTGCACCAACGGCGAACTCAAACTCACGCACGGTAACGGTAAAACCTGTCGGACGTCCAACCTTGGACTCATCATCACTAAATGACTTTTGCGTTTTGGCCATGCAAACCGGCAAGGCGGCAAGACCAAGCTTATCGATAATCTTCAGGTCGCTTTCGGCGTCTTTCGAGAAATTCACGGCGTCAGCGCCATAAATCTCCTTGGCGATGCGTGTTATTTTTTCCTTCACAGGCATCGACCAATCGTATAATGGCTTGAAGCTATTCTTGCCCGATTCAATCTCACTTACGACAGCATTGGCAAGGTCTTTCATGCCTTCACCACCCTGAGCAAACCCTCTGGCCACAACGGCTTTTACTCCAATGGCAGAGCACTGCTCAATCACATACTGCAGTTCCTCTTCGCTATCGGTTGGGAAATGATTGATCGCAACGGTGGGATTAATGCCGAATTTCTGACAGTTCTCAATGTGCTTGGCTAAATTTCCAAAGCCCTCGGTTACGCGCTCCATAGAAGCAGTATTATATTCTTCCTTCTTGGCACCACCATGATGGCGAAGCGCGCGAATAGTGGCTACGAGCACAATAGCATCCGGCTTCAAATTGCCATACCCACACTTAATATTCATGAACTTCTCGGCACCAAGATCGGCACCAAAGCCGGCTTCAGTTACCACATAGTCGGAGAGCGACAACCCCATTTTAGTAGCAATGATGGTGTTGGTACCCTGAGCAATATTCGCAAAGGGTCCGCCGTGTATGATAGCAGGATTGCCTTCCAGTGTTTGAACCAAATTAGGCTTAATGGCATCTTTCAGCAGCAGCGCCATGGCTCCTTGTGCCTTGAGGTCGCGCGCGTAAATCGGCTTCTTGTCGAAAGTAAAACCGACGAAAATATTGCCTAGCTTTTCCTTGAGGTCTTCGATGTTCTTCGACATACACAAAATGGCCATCACTTCGCTGGCAGGCGTAATATTGAATCCATCCTGACGGGGCATGCCGTTGGCTGTTCCGCCCAATCCAATGGTGATATTGCGAAGTGAACGGTCGTTCATGTCCATAACGCGCTTCCAATAGATTTGGCGCGGATCAAGACCAAGATTATTCTGTTTGTTCTGGATGTTATTGTCAATGAGGGCCGCAAGCAAGTTGTTGGCCTTTTCGATAGCGCTGAAATCGCCAGTAAAGTGAAGATTGATGTCTTCCATAGGCACAACCTGCGCATAGCCACCCCCGGCCGCGCCGCCTTTTATTCCGAAGACCGGTCCGAGCGAAGGCTCACGCAACACGACTGTGGCTTTCTTACCAACTTTATTAAGTCCTTCAGTGAGACCAATAGATGTAGTTGTCTTTCCCTCACCTGCAGGTGTTGGAGTTATAGCAGATACCAAAATGAGTTTGTTCTTTTTGATAGCCTCTTCCTTAATAAGAGTAAGAGGCAACTTGGCTTTGAACTTACCGTAGTGCTCGAGATCATCGACGGCGATGTTCAGCTTAGCAGCAATTTCATTGATGTGCTGCATTTTGCATGACTGGGCAATTTCCAGATCGCTAGGGAATGACATAGTGTAGTTTGTGTTTGGGGCGAATATAAGTAAGAAGGACGATGGGCGAAGGGCGAAGTGCGAGGGACGATAGTCGAAGGGTGATGTAAACACTCATCTTCCTATTCGCACTTTGCACTTCTCTTCTGCCATTTTTTCCCATTCCCGCTCATGGCACGACCGTTGAAAACGCGCCCACGAAAATCAACTAAAAGAACAGACCTATGAGTACAATGACAGAAGGCCAATTGAAGGTACACACCGACAATATCTTCCCTATAATCAAGAAATTCCTATACAGCGACCACGAAATCTTCCTGCGTGAACTGGTGAGTAATGCTGTCGACGCTTGTCAAAAGGTAAAAACGCTGAGCGTTTCCGGTGAAGTGAAACACGATGGCACAGGATTGTTGGTGGAGGTAATTGCTGACAAAAATGCCAAGACACTGACAGTGCGCGACAATGGTATAGGCATGACGACCGACGAGGTGGAGAAATACATCAATCAGATTGCTTTCAGCGGGGCAGAAGAGTTTGTCGAGAAGTACAAGGACGCTCAGATTATAGGTCACTTCGGTCTTGGTTTCTACTCGGCCTTTATGGTGGCCAAGCAAGTAGAAATCCAGACGCTTTCACACCGCGAAGGGGCAACGGCGGTGCATTGGACATGCGACGGATCCCCCAACTTTTCGATGGGCGAAGGCAGCCGAACGACGCCGGGTACCGATATCATTCTTCATCTCAGCGACGACTCAGTCGAGTTTTCAGAAGACAGCCGCATTGAAGGTATACTCACCAAGTATTGCAAGTTCATGCCGGTGGATATACGCTTCGGTGAAAAATCGGAGTGGGTCGATGGAGAAGAAACGGATGAAAACGGCGAGAAAAAGCAGGTGGAAGTAAAAACGCCGAACTTCATCAACAACACGGCCCCGTTGTGGATGAAGAAGCCGGCAGAACTCACCGATGAAGACTACAAGACTTTCTACCACGAGCTCTATCCGATGAGCTTCGATGAGCCGCTCTTCCACATTCACATCAACGTCGATTATCCGTTCAACCTCACCGGCATCTTGTTCTTCCCTAAAATGAAGAACAACATGGAAGTACAGAAAAACAAGGTACAGCTTTATAGCAATCAGGTATTTATTACGGACGAGGTGAAAAACATCCTGCCCGACTTCCTGACCATGCTGCACGGTGTTATCGATTCTCCGGATATCCCATTGAATGTTTCCCGCAGTTACTTGCAGGAAGATGCCAACGTGAAGAAGATTTCGAGTCACATTACCAAGAAAGTGGCCGACAAACTTCAGAGCATGTATAATAATGACAAGGCCGATTACGAGAGCAAGTGGGACGACATCGGCGTTTTCATTCATTACGGAATGCTCACCGATGAGAAGTTTTACGAGAAGGCAGAAAAGTTTTCCCTTTTTAAAACAGCCAACAACGCCTATTTCAACCTCGAAGACTTTCAGGAAAAAATCAA
>CANIAA010000039.1 GCA_947465255.1 Flavobacteriales bacterium
GCTTGTTGCAGAACCCGTTTCAATTTCGCTTCCGGATCGATTCAAGACTTCACTGAAAACGCACATGGAAAACGGTATTCGCTTCAACGGAAATCAAATTGACATATCCGCAAGCACAGAAGGCTATCAATTGTTTTACAAATAGATAGCATCGCTTTAATGAAGCAAAACTTCATCAAGGTTTGATAAGCAAGGCATGCACGGAAGCATTGCTTTTTACTTACCGTTGAACCTTCTCTTGTTGTTTCTATATGGCTTCTTGCTATGAGGTCTTGGCTGCTCAACTGACATATCAGGAGCAGCACCTAATGATGGAGGAAGGGGAAGAACATCAATTGATTTCTCAATCAATTTTTCAATGCGGCGAAACCCGCGCAGATCTTCCGGTGAAACCAGCGTTAGAGCTTCACCACTTCGTTGCGCTCGCGCCGTGCGACCTATACGGTGCACATAGTCCTCAGCATCACGCGGCACATCGAAGTTCACCACCATATCAATGCCATCTACATCGATACCACGGCTAATTACGTCAGTGGCGACCAACACATTAATCTGCTTATTGCGAAAACGGCGCATGACTTCCTCTCGCTGATCTTGTTCCAGATCACTCGAAATTCGGTCGGCCTGAACACCAGACTGAACGAGCTTCCGATGCAACGCGCTAACTGCATGTTTGCGTGAGCAGAAAACGATGATACACTGGTCCTTTCTCGACTCATCTTTTAGGATGTGAAGCATAAGGCCTAGTTTCTGCGAGTCGTGCACCATATACACACCTTGCTTCACCTTTTCAGCCGGCTTGGAGATAGCAATGCTCACTTGCTCGGGTTCGCGCATGAAGGTTTTCGCCAACTGAGCAATTCCTGCCGGCATCGTAGCCGAAAACATGAGGGTTTGTCTGTCTTCATTTACCCCGCGAATGATGCGGAACAAATCGGGCTGAAAACCCATGTCCAGCATGCGGTCCGCTTCATCGAGAATGAGAAATCTCAATCGCGAAAAGTCGACGTGTCCAACATTCATATGCGAGATAAGGCGACCCGGTGTAGCGATAATGATGTCAACACCATTTACGATGGCCATCTTTTCCTGATAGAAGTCCTGGCCATCGCCACCGCCGTAAATAGCAACCGATGACGTTCCTGTAAAATACGAATAGGCCTCAACAGCCTGATCAATTTGCAACGCCAGTTCACGTGTTGGTACAATGATCAGGGCCTGCGGCCCAACATGGTCAGGCTTATCCATGATCATATTCAAAATAGGCAGAACGAACGCCGCCGTTTTACCGGTACCTGTTTGAGCTATTCCAATGAGGTCCTTTCCGGAGAGAATAACAGGGATGCTTTTCTCTTGAATAGGAGTCGCATTTTTGTAATTCATCGAGAGAATACCCTCGAGAAGTTGACTATGCAGATTGAGTTCAGTAAATTCCAAAAGCCGTTGTTGTGTTATGCTTAGAAAGGAAGATCGTCTTCCATTTCTGCTGCGGTGGGTGGCATAGGTGGAGGCATAGGAGGACCGGACTGCTGCGAGGCTTCTGCACCTTGCCCTTCTATTTTCCATGAAACCAAGCTATTGTAATACTTGCCTTGGTACTCGCGTCCGCGAATATCGAAGAACACCTTGATGCGATCACCAGTGTTGTAGGCCGTAATCAAGCTACCCTTTTCCTTGAGCAATTCAAATTGAATGTCTTGAGGGTATTGCTCCTCAGTAGTAATGACAAATTCACGCTTGGTAAAACCGCTGGCAAATGATTGCTCATCGCGGATCAATTTCACTTTTCCTATGATTTCCATGAATATTAAATGTGGCGCGAAGATACGACGTAGTAAATGGTGAAAGGGTGAAATAGTTTAGGGTTGCACGAGCCAATCCGTAATCTGCAATCCGTAAGCACATTCCGTCCTACATTTGCGCGTGCTCTTTCCCAAGCGAAATACCCCGCGGTGGCTCATTCTCTTGCTCGACATGGCTATTTGCTTTATGGCCTATGTCATCGCTTATTTGGTGCGATTTGAGTTTGCGCCTCCCGTTCCGGAAATTGAGCTAGCCAAAGCTTTTTTACCCGTGCTTCTCTCGGTCCGACTGGCGGGAATACTCCTCGGAAAAACGTATGCAGGCATCATTCGCTTTACAAGTTCGCAAGACACACTGAGAATTTTCCTAGTTCTTACAACGGGCTCGGTTGTATTCGCCGCGTTGAATGCGGGCAGATTCTGGACTTTGGACGGAAAGTTTTTCATTCCCTACTCCATTATCGTTCTCGAATACCTCATCGCTCTATTTAGCATGATTGTGCTGCGTATTGCGGTGAAAGTCCTATACGTGGAGCTGAAAAACCCGGGAAAAGTGAGTAAAAGGGCAATTATTTACGGAGCAGGTGAAAGCGGGCTTATCACCAAGCAAGCCATTGAACGTGACCCTCGCTCTAACACTGAAGTTATTGCTTTCATTGATGACAACCCTCACAAACAAGGCAAAACACTCGATGGTAAATCCATATTCTCACGCCACAAACTGGATGAGCTCTATGCATCGGGAAAGGTCGACGAGGTCATCATAGCCATTCCAAGTCTCGACGCTAAAATGAAAGCCGACTTTATCGCAAAAGCGCTGAAGGCCGGCGTACATATTTCCAATATTCCCCCCATCAACCAATGGATAGGCGGACAGCTCAGCGCCAAACAAATTCGGGAAATCAGAATAGAAGAATTACTGGGTCGCGAAACCATTGAGCTGGAAAGTGCTGCTGTAGTAAATCAGGTAAAGGATAAAACCGTACTTGTTACCGGAGCGGCCGGTAGCATTGGAAGCGAGTTGGTTCGTCAATTGCTCGCTTGCAAAGCAGGCAAGGTTATTATTCTCGATCAGGCTGAGACCCCCATTTTTTTGCTCGAAAATGAGCTCCATGCGCTCGGCTATGGCCAACGGTTTGAAGTGGTGATGGGTGATGTGTGCAATGCAGAACGTATGCGCCGCATGATGAGCCATTTTAAACCGAGTATTGTTTACCATGCTGCGGCCTACAAACATGTTCCGCTCATGGAGCATAACCCTAGTGTAGCTGTGCTTACCAATGTGCATGGCACACGGGTGATGGCCGATTTGGCGGAGGAATTTGAGGTTCAAACATTCGTGCTCATCTCTACCGACAAGGCCGTTAACCCAACGAACGTTATGGGTGCAACCAAGCGCGTAGCAGAAATGTACGTTCAATCGAAAGATCGAGTGAGCAAAACAGATTATGTCACCACACGATTCGGCAATGTGCTGGGTTCAAACGGATCTGTCATACCTACTTTTAAAGCTCAAATCGAACAGGGCGGCCCCATAACGGTCACTCACCCGGAAGTAACCCGTTTTTTCATGACAATACCGGAAGCCTCGCGTCTTGTCCTGGAAGCCGGAGCCATGAGCAGTGGTGGTGAAATTTTTGCATTCGATATGGGTGAAAGTGTGAAAGTGCTTGATTTAGCAAAAAACATGATTCGCCTGTCGGGACTGGAACTGGGGCGCGACATAGAAATCAACTTCACCGGCTTGCGCCCGGGTGAAAAGCTGTATGAAGAGGTTCTTAATTCAGCAGAAGACACCATGGCAACGCATCATCCGAAAATCGTTAAAGCTCGCGTACGTGAGTATGATTATGCCGACATCAGTTCACGCGTAGGTGAGCTTGTAGCCATGTTCGACACCCAGAATAACGTAGAAATGGTGCGCGCACTCAAATCGCTTGTCCCCGAATACGTGAGCCGCAACAGTGAATACGAAAAGCTCGACCAAAATGACGTGGGCTAATTGCCCGAGAAAATGCTACTTTTGACGCGCTAACTCACCATGGAAAATAACGAATACTTCGCCCACCCTACCGCAGTTATTGACGACGGCTGCCGTATTGGAAAAGGCACTAAAATCTGGCATTTCTCCCATATAATGCCCAATTGCACTATCGGAGAACAATGTAACATTGGTCAGAACGTAGTCATTTCACCGGAAGTTGTGCTGGGACGAAATGTGAAAATTCAAAACAACGTTTCCATTTACACAGGTGTTACATGCGATGATGATGTATTCTTGGGGCCTTCTATGGTATTCACCAATGTCATCAACCCACGCAGCGCTGTCAATCGTAAAAGCGAGTACGCCAAAACCCACGTTGGCAAAGGCGCTTCGATTGGTGCAAACGCGACCATCGTATGCGGGCACGACATTGGGGCTTACGCCTTTATTGGGGCGGGTGCTGTAGTTACCAAGAACATTCCGGCCTACAGCCTTTGGGTTGGAAACCCCGCTCGTCAGCGCGGATGGATGAGCGAGTATGGACATCAGTTAGAATTCAATGCCGAGGGCATGGCCGTATGCGCTGAGTCGGGCGACAGGTATGAGTTGAAGGATGGTACAGTGAGGAGAGTAACTAATGACTAGTGGCTAGTGGCGAATGGCGAATGGCGAATGGCTAGTGACGAATGGCTAGTGGAGAATAGAAAAATTGGGATAATTACATATACGAGTTGAAGCAGGATGAATAAAGTAAAATTTGCGGTTATAGGACAAGGACACATTGGAAAGCGCCATGCTGAAATGGTACGCCGAAACGATGCATGTGAATTAGTTGCTGTATGCGACGTATTGGATAAAGAAAAACTGGGATTGAAAGATCTTGATGTTCCGCTTTATACCGATCATCAGACCATGATTAAAGCACATCCTGAAATCGAGGTAATCAATGTTTGTTCGCCCAATGGATTCCATGCTGAGCACGCAATGGCTGCTTTAGAGAGCGGAAAACATGTCGTCTGTGAGAAACCAATGGCCTTGCACAAACTGGATTGTGAATCCATTATCTACAAAGCTCTGCAAATGCATCGACAAGTGTTTTGCGTCATGCAAAATCGCTTCTCGCCTCCTTCCGAATGGCTCAAGCAGATTGTTTCAGAGAAAATTATTGGCGATATTTTCATGGTACAGCTCAATTGCTATTGGAACCGCGACGACCGTTATTATAAAAAAGACGGATGGAAAGGCAATCAGCAATTGGATGGAGGGACATTGTTTACGCAATTCTCCCACTTCATCGACATCATGTACTGGTTGTTCGGCGACATTACCGACATACAAGCCAAGTTTAACGATTTCACCCATGCCCATTCTACCGATTTCGAGGACAGTGGTTTTGTCAATTTCCGTTTCATCAATGGCGGCATGGGCTCTATCAACTATTCAACTGCGGTTTGGGATACCAACCTGGAAAGCAGCCTCACAATTATCGGTAGCAAAGGCAGCGTGAAAGTAGGTGGTCAATATATGGACAAGGTAGAATACTGCAATATTGATGGCTATTCGATGCCTGAACTGGCTCCAACCAATCCGGCGAACGATTATGGACATTATAAGGGTTCGGCCAATAACCATCACTACATCATCCAAAATGTAGTGGAGACCATTCATGGCAATTCGACCATTACAACCAATGCACTCGAAGGACTCAAGGTAGTCGACATTATCGAGCGCATTTACGCCTTGCGCAAAGACGACCGCAAATCGTAATGAATGGAAATAACGCCTTACTTAATTGAAGTTGTCGCATCTACCGTTCACTCGTGTGTAGAAGCAGAACAAGGCGGCGCCGGCAGAATCGAATTATGCTCGGCATTGGGTTCGGCAGGCATCACTCCCAGCTCAGGACTGCTTGAAGTTGTAAAGCGTCACATTACCATTCCTGTTTACGTAATGATTCGTCCGCGTGAGGGCGACTTCACATACAGCAATCAAGAAATAGAGGTCATGCTGCGCGAAATCGACTTGCTGGGAGCATCCGGTGCAGATGGCTTTGTTTTCGGTGCATTGAATGTGGATAATACAATCAACACAGAACTCACTTCCCTTCTTGTAAAACATTGTGGTTCGATACCGGTCACTTTCCATCGGGCTGTAGATATCACACCAGACCCTATTCAAGCTGTGCGTGAAATCATCGATTGTGGTTGTGAACGCATACTGACATCCGGCGGAAAAAAAAGCGTATCGGAAGGCATCGAAACCATCCTCGCCATGCACGATGCCGCCGGCGGTAAAATATCCATTATGCCGGGGGGCGGAATTAAACCGGATACTTTCAATACGATTTATAGATCCGTTTTAAACGAATATCACCTCAGCGGACGAGTGCCTCGTCTCTCACATTCCCCTTCAACTCTATTTGAAATGGACTGGGCAGAAACAATGAAGGAGGCTATTACGAAAGTCTCATTTCGAGCGTAAAAGCTAATTGATTCCTGGCTCTCCATCATAATTACGTGATGGAAATAGAAGCTCCAGCAATGTTGGTACTCCATAACCGGAAGAAAATACCCCTCCTCTGCCACCTGGCCCGGGTTTGCCAGTTGAACCATCCGCATTGTCGACTATGATACAGGGCAAAAACGCCTCTGTGTCGGGGGTGCTTTCAATGTTTACCGAGGCACCTTTCCCTGCTCGTCCTCCACTCCCGCCTCGACCGCCAATGCCTGCACGATAAGGATCATCGAAAGGAGCGGCTCCTCCTTCTCCACCACGTCCGCCATCACCTCCGTTACCACCACGGGCAATAATCTCGAGTGAAAACTCATCGGGTGAAAAACTATCCCGATAAAAATCGATACCATTTGCGGCTTCCACAATCAATCTCGATTTATCGTCATTCCAACTCAGTTTTACGCGTACTTCCGGTGCATCTGTGCCGGCCATGCCATGAAAGCCTTCCGCTCCATCCATACCTTTAGGAGCTGCCATTTGATCGCGCGCATCGGCTCCTGAAGGAACCGCAAACTTCCAGACCTTATGCTCCCGGCCGATGTAAGGATAAACTTCTATGTCATTCAACCATGGCTTCGACGTCCAAACAGCCGAAAGTGAAAACGTATGTGGCTCCTCCAGATTAAACTGAGGAAGCACTATCGGTCCGCCATAAAAACGTGTGTTATTGAAGTAAAGACTCAGACTATCGTGATCAACCAACGACTTCACATCGGATGATTTAAATGTATAGCTCGCACCATTCACCCACTGAAGCCGAACGAACGGATCAATTTTTTTTCCATAACGGGGCTGTTCGTATTGCGGAAGCAAAACCTTCAACTCCTCCAACGGCGGAATCTTTAGCACAAACTCTGACTTAACGGAAGAAAATTCGCGCAAGTGAACGCGAATAATCAGCGTGTTGTTGTTGCTCCGAACCTTATACAAGTCAACTATAATATCATCACCATGAAAGACTGCTTGCTCGCTTTCACACACTATATCCTTCCAGGGTAAATTCCCATTCAAATAACCCGTAGTTCTTCGCTTCCCTCCATGCGTGTAGGTAACTTCGCAACCAAAAGGTAGATGCCCATCCAAAAACCAATAACCTTGTATTTCAGGGAAAATTCGAATTGACTTGGGCACAACTGAATCGGCTTTCACTGAGACGGGCATCACGCCCCCCAACAGCAAAAGCAAAAGAATTATTCTTTTCACGATACGCTCAATTCTACCCATTTATATCTTTCTTTGGTTGCTCAAAAGTAATTCATGAAACTCGTATCGTTCAATGTGAATGGTGTTCGTGCCATCGTTAAAAAAGGGCTTTTCGATTCCATAGCGAAAATGGATGCTGATGTGCTTTGTTTGCAAGAAACCAAAGCCAACAATGATCAGGTTCGCGAAGCGCTGTTCGGTCTAGATGGATATGAAGTGTATTCAAGCGCTGCTGAAAAGGCCGGCTATAGCGGAACAGCAATTCTTACGAAAAAGAAACCGCTCAGTGTCGAGTATGGATTCGGTATTGCCGACCACGACACCCAAGGTAGAACCATCACAGCCGAGTTCGATAAGTTCTATCTCGTCAATACCTACGTACCCAATAGCGGAGCCGAATTGGTGAAACTCGACTACCGTCAAACGTGGGATGTTGCCATGCTAGCCCACCTTCAGAATCTGGAGAAAAAGAAACCGGTTGTTTGGTGTGGTGATATGAATGTGGCCCATCAGCCTATTGATTTGGCCAACCCCAAATCGAACTACAACAAATCAGCGGGCTATACACAACAAGAGATTGATGGTTTAACTACGATCCTGCGTGCCGGATTCACTGATACTTTTCGACACTTTCATCCCGACACGGTGAAATATAGCTGGTGGAGCGCCCGATTCAATTCACGCGCAAAAAATGTAGGCTGGAGAATTGACTATTTTATCACGTCCAACAACTTGGTACCCCTCGTTTCAGACGCTTTTATTCTCAACGACATTGAAGGCAGCGATCACTGCCCTGTGGGCATTCAAATCAACCTTTCATGAAGCGAATAGAACTACTTTGTTTTTCGCTGCTTGTTCTCGCAGGTCTCATCGCTTATTCATCGATGCCGGTAGCTAAACCCGTCATTGTAGCTGCTACGGTTGTCAATGGACTGTTCTATTTTATTTCCGGAATGGGGCTAACGCGTAATACGTTTTTACCTACAGCATGGAAACATACGGCGCCCGAAATGCGCCCCGCTCTCATCATGAAAACTGCTTCAGGCATTGCTTTCGCATTTTGTGTGCTGATACTTTGCTTTAATGAAACATTCGTGGCTCACCACAATACCTATAATATCATTGGTGTAGGATTATTGACGGCTGTCATGTTTTTCTCCATGAAACTTCTGGAAGATAACCAGCCCAAGCTCAACAGAGGTATTCTCGTTCGTTCTGCTATTCTGAGTAGTCTTTTGACATTCTATTTCGTCACGCCGCTCAGCACTCGACTAGCCTGGCGATTCGACGACGCATACTACCGGGAAATACTTCAGTTTTCATTGGAAAACCCGAGCGATGAGGAAGCATACCGCGACTTGATCGATTATGAGAAGCGCATGCAGGGTCAACCGACTTTCACTCCAATAGAATAAGAATCACGGTGTGGGTGTCACCCACACAGCGCCGTCCTGCGTGAATTCCTTTTTCCAGATTGGCACTGTTTGCTTTAAACGGTCCATGAGATGAGCACACGCTTGGAATGCCTCCTTTCTATGAGCGGAGGAAACACCTGCAATTACAGCAGCTTCTCCGATATCCACGCGCCCCAAGCGGTGAAAAAGCAATACGCCCCGAATACCAAATTGCGTCCGAAGCTCCTCAGCAATCTCTTCCAGAACCGAATGGACCATCGGCTCATAGGCTTCAAACTCTAAATGACGAACCGCCACACCCTGCGAGCTGGAACGGACCGTGCCAACAAATAGCACATGAGCACCGCACCCGCGGTCTTGCAGAAGGCTCCGCGCCTCTGACTCTGATAATGGAGAGTGTGAAAGGGATATAAAAGTGGGAAATTCGCTCATCGTAGATTCATTCTTAACCTCCGCTAACGGGAGGTAGAACAGCCGCCACATCATCCTGTTGAAGCTGCCGATCATCGCCAGAAAACTTTTCATTGATCGCCAATGCATAGGCCAAATCACTGTCTAACCCGGGAAACCGCTCTGCCAATAGACGTCGTAAATCCCCGGCCTTACTTGCAGCCGGCAGCTCGAGTGCCAATTGTCGCTCACCGACAAGTTCGCGGGCTACACCAAAAAACAGAACCGTGATTTTCATAAATATCTCCAAAGGGTACGTAACGCTGCAAATATGATGATAACGATCGTCATCCAGCGCACGATGCGATGAGTAAAACGGGCACTACCCCATGCAGACCCCAGTAGTCCGCCGATAAACACCGCCACGAGCAGCGGTGCGACACTCCATTCAAACTGCCAACCATTCACACGAACCTGCATAACAAGGCCTGCCAGCGAATTAACGAGAATAAAAACACTCGACGCACCTGCAATTTGTTTCGGACTTCCCCATTTGGAAAGATAGAGAAACGGCGCCAGATAAATTCCTCCACCAATGCCCGTAATCCCCGAAACACCGCCTATCACAAACGACAAAGGATACATCCACCATCGCAGGGGTTGAACCGTCAATTGCTCATTGCGCGGTTGACGAAGAAGCATAGCACCCGCCGCAACCAGCAAAGCAATGGCCAGAGAAATGAAATAAGTCTTTTCAGAGAGGTGAAGACTTGACGTGAAAAGACATGGCGGCACACTGCAAACCAGGAGAGCCAGCACACCGCGCCAAACAATCCAATTAGCCTTGTGAAATTGCCACGTACCGTTGGCTGTCACCACAGCGTTACAACTCAGCGCTGCCATGCGCAACGCCTCAACGGATAAGGAAGACTGAGCTAGAATGGCCAGATACATGCTGCCCCCACCAAAGCCCGCAGCGCTGTAGATTAGCGCCACCAGAAAGAAAAGGAAGGCATAGATGTAGATCAATGTGTTTATCTTTGAGTTGTGCCAAATTTGCACTAGAAATCCTTTTCTACATGGACAGAAAAAACTTTCTCAAAAAAGCACTCACAGGCGCAGGCGTTATAGCCGCCGGCGGCGCGGTTGCTGCGGTTATCAAGAATGACATTGATGAACTCAAGCCCCTTGATTTATCGAAACAAGTAGGATTCAATCATCATCCCGGACACTCTACAATTATGAATGAAAATACCGTTTTGCACAAAGCGCAAACCCGCGGCGGAGCTGATTATGGCTGGCTGAAGACTAACTATTCCTTTTCGTTTGCCAATTATTATAATCCGGATAGAATGAATTTCGGGGCCCTGCGTGTGTTAAACGACGACTTTATTGCAGCCGGTATGGGCTTCAACACCCATCCTCACGATAATATGGAGATTATCACCATACCACTGGAAGGTGTAGTAGCGCATAAAGACAGTATGGGAAACTCCGGAACCATTACCGCCGGAGAAGTGCAAGTGATGAGCGCCGGCACAGGCATTCAGCATAGTGAGTTCAATCACCTGGCCGACAAAGACCTTCGCCTGTTTCAGTTGTGGGTGTTTCCCAACAAGGCAAACGTAACCCCTCGTTACGACCAGATGAAACTACCTCTCGAAAAGAAAAATCAATTGAATCAAATTCTCTCACCCAGCCCCGACGATGCGGGTGTATGGATTCACCAAGACGCTTGGTTCCACCTGGGTACGTTTGATCAAGGGCATACAATCACATATCAATTAAAGCGCCCGGCTACTCATGGAGTCTATGCCTTCATTGTTGATGGCGACTTCACCATCAATGGACAAACGCTGAACAAGCGCGATGGGTATGGCTTGTGGAAACTAAACGAATTGAACATAGAAGCTAACAGCGATGAAGCGCGCATTCTGTTGCTAGAAGTGCCGATGATGTGAGGCGGAGTTTTTAATTACGAATGACGGATTAGCTCTAACTTAGGAGGCTCCCTCTATAATCAGTAATCAGTAATCAGTAATCAGTAATCAGTAATCAGTAATCAGTAATCAGTAATCCGTAATCAACTCAAAGCCTTCCATCACGCATCACAAGCGCCCTATCGGCCAGTCCTGCGAGCTCATCATTGTGCGTGACAATGACAAAAGTCTGATTGTATTTTTCGCGTAGCGAGAAGAAAAGCTGGTGTAATTCGCGAGCGTTTTTGGAGTCGAGGTTACCCGAAGGTTCGTCGGCCAAAATCACATCCGGATTGTTCATCAGAGCGCGAGCAACTGCTACACGTTGTTGTTCTCCCCCACTCAACTGATTAGGCTTATGGTCGGCACGAGCGGAAAGTCCTAAGAAATCGAGCAACTCAAGCGCCCTCGCTTCCGACTCCTGCTTCGCCTTGTTTCCGATGTATGCCGGAATACAAACGTTCTCGAGCGCAGTAAACTCGGGAAGTAAATTATGGAACTGAAAGATGAAACCTATGTGCTTATTCCGAAACTGCGCCAATTGCCGTGAGTTCATCGAAGTCACAACCTGGTTTTCAAATTGCACAACCCCTGCATCGGGCCTATCGAGTGTTCCGAGAATATGCAACAAGGTGCTTTTACCCGCGCCCGAAGCCCCCACTATAGACACCACCTCGCCTTTAGCGATGCTCACGTCGACCCCCTTCAACACCTGAAGATTGCCGTATGATTTGGTGATACCTGTAGCGACGATCATGGGGCGAATATACAATGACGAATGACAAATGACGAGTGACCAATTGCGCATAGCGTAGCTGAGATTATCATCCAAAAAAAGGCCCGCATTGAAATTTCAACACGGGCCTTTTTATTAGTCATTCGTCACTAGACACTCGTCATTATCTGGCGACCTCCATTCTCTTCACCACACTCTCCTCGCCGCGCGTAATGCGAACGAAGTAAATGCCGGAAGCAAATTCTGATACATTCAGCTCAGGCACCCAAACTCCTTCATACAGTCTCTTGCCCATGAGATCATACACCTCAAGCTTTTCAGCTGTTTCAGAGCCTGTATCAAAATGAACCAAGTCACTAACCGGGTTTGGCCATAACAAGAGCTCCAATGGTTCTTCATACACAGGCATACCTTGCGCGGTGCAACTTGTGATGGTCACACTCTTGCGTGCAAACTTTGAAGTAGCACACGCGTTATTGGCAACGACGCGTATTTCGCCAATCATGGTTCCAACTGAAACCGTAATGCTGGTAGTGCCTTGTCCCGAAAGAATCTGCCACGTTGCGGGAACAGTCCAGGTGTAGCCGGTAGCGCCTGCCACTGCGGCTATCGAATAAGTGTATGTCTGTGTGCGGCAAACAATCGTAGGACCTGAAATAATACCGGGAGTCACGGTGGCCAGAGAGACATCAACACAGCGCGCTGTGCTTGTGCCGCAGTTGTTCACGGACCGAACACATATACTGGTTGTTCCGCAAGAGGTATTAATGCCCAAAGCATTGCCATAATTAACTCTAATTGAATTAGTGCCCTGCCCTGATACTATTGTAGCACCGCTTGGTACAGTCCACACAAACACAGACTGCCTTCCGACTTGTTCATCCCGCCTTCAAAAAACCCAATTTTTTTAGAGTCAATTCCAAAATAAACTACTAATTTTACGAATTGAATCCAAAATAATAGATAAATGTCTATCTACAGGCAAATAGAATCGAACATCGAAAGTGATTTCTTCAAGGGTAAAGTAATCGTGCTCTTGGGGGCCCGGCAAGTGGGCAAAAGCACGCTCATTCGCATGTTGCCTTCTTGCCAAGCACGCAAAACACTCTGGCTAGATGGTGAAAATGCGGATGTTCGACAATTGCTTGATAACGCCAACGCTGCACGATTGAAACAACTGTGTGCAGGGCATGAAGTAGTCGTTATCGACGAGGCGCAAAAAATCGATGGCATCGGTTCGGTGCTTAAACTATTCGCCGATCACCTCAAAGACATCCAAGTTATTGCAAGCGGTTCAAGTGCATTCGAGCTGCGCAACTCACTCAACGAACCACTGACAGGCAGAAAATTCGAGTACAACCTCTACCCCATTTCCTTTGTTGAAATGGTTAGCCATTCGGGCCTGCTCGAGGAGATGCGCGAACTCCCTCACCGACTGGTTTACGGATACTACCCCGAAATCGTAACACATCCGCAAGATGCAGAACGCCTGCTTCGCTTTTTGTCGGATAGCTATCTATACAAGGACATTTTACTTTTCCAGGGAATCAAAAAACCCGAGAAAATGCTTGATCTGCTGAGGCTACTGGCCTGGCAACTGGGAAGCGAAGTCAATACGAATGAACTCTCGAAAACATTGAAAATCGATAATCAAACAATCGACAGTTACATCGCTATGCTTGAGCAGGCCTTTGTGATCTATAAACTACCGGCATACCACACCAATCAACGAACCGAGTTGAAGAAATCGAAAAAGATATACTTCAACGATTTGGGCATTCGTAACGCCATCATCAACGATTTCCGCCCCATAGAGGTGAGAAATGACACAGGCGCCTTATTTGAAAATTTCATCATCAACGAACTGCGCAAGCAGAATGAATATAGTCAGTCGTTCGCCCACTTCTACTTCTGGCGAAATATCGATCAACGCGAGATAGATCTTATCGTTGAAAAAAACAATCGACTGCACCTCTTCGAAATCAAATGGAATCCTGAGAAGAAAGTGAAACTCACCAAGGGCTTCACCAACCTATATGGTGAAAGCGAATTGAACATCGTACATAGAGATAACTTCGATCAGGTCATTTCAGCTTTCGCGAGTTTGCTTGAAGCCATTTAAGAAATTCGTACGTCATTCCTTGCCTATGAATTCGCGATGTATGCTATCATACGCTATCAATTAGTCAGCCCCTGCGGGGCTGTGGCGTCTGTCTTACCTCCCACGGCTATTGAAGGTTGGCCCCTCTGGGGCCGCGCGCGAGACATGATGAAGCTTAATAAAATCGCCGCAAAAAAAACGAGACATTGCATACACCACCTTCTTATAGCTGAAGACCTAGACTAGTTGTCGGATATCTCCAAAAGAGGTTGCGTAAATCTCTTTTTACACCGCCAACTTCTCATTCTCCGTTCTCTTTTCTCTTTTCTCTTTTCTTCCCTATTTTCGCGCCACCAAAATTCAACTCTCGCTATGAACATCCACGAATACCAAGGTAAATCGATACTTTCATCATACGGCGTGGCCGTGCAACGCGGTTATGTGGCTTCTACTCCGGAAGAGGCGCACACAGCAGCTGTTAAACTCAAAGAAGAAACCGGCACAGGCTGGTTTGTGGTGAAGGCGCAAATACACGCCGGTGGCCGCGGTAAAGGAACAGTTACGGAAACCGGTTCTCGTGGTGTTGTGCTTGCTAAAGGCCTAGACAAAGTTGCCGATATCGCTAAAGATATCCTCGGCGGTCACCTGGTAACACTGCAAACAAAAGCAGAAGGGAAATTGGTTCAGAAAGTATACATCGCGGAAGACGTTTACGCCCCGGGCGCTAGCGAACCCCGCGAATTCTATATGTCGGTCCTCCTCGACCGCGCCCTCGGTCGCAACGTAATCGTGTACTCACCCGATGGTGGTATGAACATCGAAGACGTGGCGCACAACACCCCCGAGAAAATCTTCAAGGAAGTGATCGACCCGATGACGGGCGTAAACGACTTCCAGTGCCGTAAAATCGCTTTCAACCTCGGCCTCAGCGGCGCAGCAATGAAAGAGATGGGCAAGTTTGTGAAGAGCCTTTATGCCGCCTACGTAGGCTGCGACGCAGCTATGTTCGAAATCAACCCGGTGCTAAAAACCAGCGATGACCGCGTGATTGCAGTTGACGCTAAGGTAACACTCGATGGCAACGGTCTTTTCCGCCATCCCGATTACGCTCAAATGCGCGACACTACAGAAGAAGATCCACTCGAAGTAGAAGCTAGCAACGCCGACCTCAACTACGTGAAGCTCGAAGGCAACGTGGGCTGCATGGTAAACGGCGCCGGCCTGGCCATGGCTACCATGGACATCATCAAATACAGCGGCGGTGAGCCTGCCAACTTCCTTGATGTTGGCGGAACAGCAGATGCCAAGCGTGTTGAAACGGCTTTCCGTATGATCCTCCGCGATCCATCCGTAAAGGCCATCTTGGTAAACATATTCGGCGGTATCGTACGCTGCGACCGTGTAGCTCAGGGTATTGTGGACGCATACCGAAACATCGGCAACATTCAAGTTCCGATCATTGTGCGCTTACAAGGAACCAACGCGGTAGAAGCAAAGAAACTCATCGACGAAAGCGGACTGGAAGTGCACTCGGCTATTACGCTTCAGGAAGCTGCAGACCAGGTGAAGAAAGTGCTTTCTTGATTACAAATTACGGATTACGAATTACGGATTAGCTGTAACTTAGGAGGCTCCC
>CANIAA010000040.1 GCA_947465255.1 Flavobacteriales bacterium
CAAGGCATTCGCTTCCACACCTCCGGAAAGAACCTTACCACTGGCCGGAGCAACCGTATTATATGCACGAGCCAAACGTGTAATGGAATCGAGCAGAATACACACATCGTGTCCGCATTCCACCATCCGCTTTGCCTTCTCCAATACAATGTTCGCAATCTTCACGTGGCGCTCCGCCGGCTCGTCGAAGGTCGATGCAATCACTTCAGCCTTTACACTGCGCTTCATGTCGGTCACTTCCTCCGGACGCTCATCAATGAGCAATACAATGAGGTAGGTTTCCGGATGATTCTTAGCAATGGCGTTAGCAATATCTTTCAGTAAAGTGGTCTTACCGGTTTTCGGCTGAGAAACCAACATACCACGTTGTCCTTTACCGATGGGTGCAAACAAATCCATGATACGCATGGAGATATTCGAGTTATTGTCAGCAATATGAAAACGTTCATACGGGAACAGTGGCGTCAAAAATTTAAATGGCACACGGTCGCGCACGAAGTTCGGGTCGCGGCCATTAATCCTGTCTACGCGAATCAACGGAAAGTACTTCTCCCCTTCGCGCGGCGGACGAATCGCTCCTTCTACTGTATCACCCGTCAATAAACCATAGAGCTTAATCTGCTGTTGAGACACATACACATCATCGGGGGAGTTCAGGTAATTAAAGTCTGAAGAACGCATGAAACCGAAGCCATCTGGCATGATTTCCAGAACGCCCTCGGCCAATACAATGCCGTCGAAGTTGTATCCATGCTCATCGGCCTGACCGCGCTTTGCCTTATCGGGACGGAAAACATTATGAGGTTGTTGCTGCTGGCTACCTCCTTGCTGGCCTTGTTGACCATGCTGTTGATTATGACCACCATGCTGTTGTTGATGCTGTTGATGCTGTTGCGGCTGTTGCTGTTGCGGCTGCTGCTTCTGTTGTTGAGGCTGTTGCTGTTGAGGTTGCGGCTGACCCTGTCCACGATCCTGCTGCTCAAACCTGCGTTGGTCTCGCTGTCCTTGCTGACGGCGATCGCCCTGCTGAGGACCTTGGAGTTGTCGAGGCTGGCCTTGTTGAGGTTGAGCAGGCTCAACGCTTTGAGGAGCATCGTTAGTTGCAGCTTTTTCAGCTGAAGGCTCATCCGTTGCAGGTTGCTCCGGAAACAAATCACCGGCAGGTTCAGCGCCCTTTGCGGGTTTGCGAGCGCGCTCCCGTTTGCCCTTAACAGATTCAGCAGCGGGTTCTGATGCAGAAGGTGTTTCTGCAGCAGGTTCTGTCGCCGTGGGTTCCGCCTTCAAGGCTTGTACATCCAGAATCTTGTAGATAAGGTCTTGTTTCTTCAGTTTATCCGCATTGTCGATGGCTAGCTTGTCTGCTACTTCCTTGAGTTCAGCCACCTTCATGCTGTTTAATTGCAAAAGGTTATACATGTAAAATGAGATTCGTTGTCGAAATAAAAAGTTTCAAAATTGAGTTGGGGAAACGATTTCCTAAAGAATTGCCTCGAGCGGGCAGTGCAAGTGTACGACTAAAATCGCAAATACAAAGAAAAGTTTTCAAGCACGTTATTCTCCCTAGCCTCAAGGCTCGGAACATCTGCCTCCCTCAAAATCCCTTACCACAGCCCTAATCTGTAATTAGTAATCATAAAGTCAGCCCCTCTGGGGCTGTGGCGCGCTCCCTGCCATAATCGGCTACTGATAGTTGGCCCCTCCGGGGCCGGGAGAGGTGAAAGCATGAAGGCAATGGAGTTACGCTTTAGAGGCGCGCTTTTAAATCATGGCTGATTCGCCGCGTTATATACCTTATATTATGTGGTCGACCTTCGACAAGCCCCGGAGGGGCGAACCTTCAATAACCCCAGACTGCACAATCCGCATTCCAGCCCCGAAGGGGCTGACCAAAAAAATCGGAAACGAGTCTATCGAATAAACCGACATAATCTTATTAAGGATATCACCCCAACCTATCCCCTATTGCCTCTAAACTATGGCTTCACCTTGCTCGCCGCCTTCTTCTTCGGCAATACATACCCCTTCAGCATATCAACATCCGACACCAAACTGCGGAAATCATGAACCAAAGCTTGAAATTCGGAATAAGGAACATATCCGTAGGCAGGAGACTTTTCACTTTGCTTTTGTGAATCGATTACCAGTTCGGCCAATGTTATATTGAAGATCTCGGCCAACCGTTCGAGCTGTGAAATCGTGATTGAAATATCACCCCGCTCAATCTTCCCGTAATTCCCGGCGCTCATCCCCAACTCATCTGCCACTTGCTCCTGCTTGAGGTTGCGCAAGAGGCGCTCACGCCGAAATCAGTTACCAATTTCGTTCTTTTTCACTCTTCAAAAGTCAGCTAGACCTTCAATCTTGAAAAGATCAATAATCTACTTTATTTGTCGTATTGTGATAATGAAATTACATTTGCTAACGCATCTAACTAATTTACGCGCTAATCACCTATGGTTAAGTTTCTAGTCTCTCTTGCTCTTATAGCGACATTCACGTCAGCCCTGGCTCAACCCAAAAAACCAACCCTCATGATTCTGCCGAGTGACAACTGGTGTGAACAGCGGTACTTCATGACGGAGTTCGACAACCAAGGCACCAAACAGAAAGTCCCCAACTACAAGCAAGTGTTTCAAGAGGACACCGAGATAGGTCAGGTCATTTCAAAAGTCGGCTCGCTCATGGTGAATGCAGGCTTCCCATTGAAAGACGCAGAGCAAGAGCTCAAAGCAATCGAAGCGCGCAAGGCAGAAGACAACATGACCGGCAGCACTGCATCCGGCTCTTCAATGGCCGAATCGCCGCTGGATGTTTTGAAAAACACGGCTAAAGCCGACATCATCATTCAAATCTGGTGGAAGATAAATAAAGAAGCCGCAGGTAAGTCTGTTTCCTTCACCCTCGAAGCATTCGATGCCTATACAAGCAAACGCATTGCAGCTTCAACAGGCACTGGCGAAGCAACCGCTTCCGATGTGCTGCCTGTAATGCTCGAGAAAGCCGTGCAAAGCAACATCAGCACATTCACAGAACAGCTCCAAAAGCACTTCGATGACATGTTGGTGAACGGCCGTGAAATACGCCTCACCGTGAAGCGATGGACTGCATGGGACAAAGACCTCGAAACCGAAGTGGGCGATGAAGAACTTTCTGAGCATATCAACAAATGGGTGGCTACCAATACCGTGAAGAACTCCTTCAACCTTAGCGATGCCACAGAAAACGTAATGCGCTTCGAGCAAGTGCGCATTCCCTTGTATGACGATGCCGGCATACCCATCGATGCCCGTTCGTTCGGCAAGAAGCTACAGAAATACCTGAAAAAAGAACCCTTCCTCATCGAAGCCAAGCTGATGACGCGCGGCTTGGGTGAAGTGATATTGGTTCTCGGCGAAAAATAAAATCTTATGCGAAGACTCATCCTAACCCTTTGCCTGATCGGCAGCGCGCTGTTGCATGCACAAAGTACTGATGCCGAATACGGCAAGATTGTGCTTACTCCGCACATCAACGGCACAGACAAACTGCCTGCTGAAAGCGTGGCTTCGCTCACCCGCAAGCTCGAGCAAATCATTGCCAAATCGGGCATGGTGGCGCGCGAAACAGGTACGAGCTATGTGCTCTCGGCCGAAGTGAGTATCGGCACCAAGGACGTCATAGCAGGTCCACCGCAGATGATTGCACAAAACCTCGACCTCACTTTGCGCGTGGGCGATGCCTCCTCGGGCTTCATCTTCGCTATGACTACGTTGAGCTTGCGCGGTGTGGGCACCAACGAAAACAAGAGCATGCTCGAAGCGTTTAAGAGTATAGCACCCGGCAACAGCGAAATACAAGCATGTGTGGCAAAAGGAAAAGCCGCCATTGTAGAGTACTACCGAGCGAACTGCACCAAACTTATTGACGGCGCAACCGCCCAAGCCCAACAGGGCAACTACGGCCAGGCACTTTATCAGCTCTCACTCATACCCGATGCGTGTGAAGACTGCTACAACCGCAGTTTGGAAAGCGCGCAAATGGTGTATCAAGCCAAGATCAACAAAGAAGGCGCCGAGCACCTGCAAGCCGCCAATGCTGCTTGGTCGGCTGCGCCCAATGAAGAAGGTGCACAAAAAGCCGCCGCGCATTTAGAGCAGATCAGCCCATACAGCACCTCGTGGGAAGATTCCGACAAGCTCAGCAAGAGCATTCGCAAAAAGCTCGAAGCACAGCAGCAAGCTGAGTGGAACCAAAAGCTCAAAGAATACGAAGACAGCATGGCCATGCAACGCGAAGCCATGCGCATAGCCGAAGAAAACGCTAAACGCGACGACGCTTCACGCGAGGACCAGCTAAAACGCCAACACGAACTCGACAACCTGCGCGTGCGCGAATACAGCGCCGTTGCGCAAGCTTATGCCCGCAACCAACCCAAGACTATTCAAAACACCTACATTGTTTGGCGCTAACAATTAAACCAAAAAAAAAGAGCATAAAAACGAACAACGCACACCTCATCCTTCACCCCTTCCAATGAAATCACTTCTAATTTCCATCCTCCTCCTTGCTACCACGGCTGTCTTCGCCCAAGACCCCGACAAAACCGTTACTCTCAAAGCCAGCGGTTCCGGCACAACGCAAGAACAAGCCAAGAACAATGCACTGCGCTCCGCTGTGGAGCAAGCCTATGGCGCATTCATTTCCTCCAAAACCGAAATCCTGAATGACCAAGTAGTGGCCGATGAAATCGTTTCGGTAGCCAGCGGTAACATCCAGGCCTTCAAAATTCTCGAGGAGCAACACACCGACAGCCTCGACTTCTGCCTGCTCGAAGCAGCAGTGTCTATTTCAAAACTGACCTCTTTTGCACAGTCGAAGGGATATGCAGTGGAAGTGCAGGGAGGCATGTTTGCCATCAACATCAAGCAGAAGCAATTGAATGAGTCGGCGGAGGTAGTTGCCATTCGAAATGGATTAACCACAGCGCTTGACATTCTCGACAATGGTTTTGATTTCAAAATAAAAACATCCGAACCGGTAGTAAACGACGCCATAAAAGGAGATTGGAAAATGGTAGTGGATGTCGAAACCTATACCAATGAGAATTACGTGTCAGCCCATAAAATTGTTCATTCCTTACTGAACAGCATTAGCATGAATGAGCAGGAGGTTGCAGAATATAAAACTTTAGGAAAAACCGTATATCAATTGAACTATCACTTCCCTGACCAAACTCTCAAACCCTACTACCTGCGTTCATCCGATGGCCTTTGGGCTTTTATTCGATATACATTTAAAATACCCAATCTAACGCAAAGATTCAAGATTACAGATGGAATCAAAGACTATAAAAATGGGGTGCAGTTAGATTACGAGAACATCAGCAACATAACGTTTCAAGAGAGCCTATCAGCTATGGTACAACAATATAATAATCTCAAAAATGATGGCCTTAATAGAGAGTGGACACACCCAGAGCTTCTACAACAACATTACGATCTTCAAAAGAAGATAAATCCTTTAAAATCTGAAGATGATATATATGGATATTATAAAAAAAGAAATCTATTTTACAACAATGACTCGTACTTCGAGTTTTTCCCTAAAGTTTGTGTTCAAAAGCTAGATTTCTTTGAGGTATCAATTTGTAAGGCTGCTAATTGCAGTCTTACTTTTATCTATTCTCTTCAAGAGATAGAAAAAATAAATGAGATTAAAGCAACGCCCCTCGAAGCAAATAAAAACCCTTTAAATAAAGGACTTTTTCAAATGATCGATTTTTTCGAGTGTTCCGATAATAATTCAATGATTAATGTTCCGGAGAAAAAAAATAGACCCTTCATTTTTAATGAGCCTCTGACGTTAATTGACAACCCCAATAGTTCATCAGATATTGCTATTCAGCGTATTGTTGGCGATAGATACGTAAATAATCTATTGAATAATGGCGTTGGTGTAAATAATAACTTTCTAACTTCTAAATTAGAGAGCCATTATAGTAGCATTGCATTTCAAAATCTCAGAAAAGGCATTTATGAGATTAGCATTGGATATTTCTCAGAAGTTAATGGTGATGTCACAATTGAATCCGCGCGAGTTGACTTTTTTGAAAAGAAAAATCCTAAACAATTCATTCAAGTTATAGAAGCTAAGGGAGGATATCCAATTAACAAAGACAATCCAATGCTCTCACTTTGGCAATCCTTCAAAACGCCAATAAACGATGTAGAAACCCAATATCTAAGTAAATATATTTTTGGCACTGCCAATGAAATTCACAACCATCCTATAGCAGTTACAAAGGATGGCTGCTCGCGCTGTCCTCCAACTAAGGTTCGCAGACATTACAATGTAGTTTACACTCTTTATGTTAATTAATTATTTTTTCAAATGAATTTTACAAATTTACTTGCAAGCATTTTAAAAAATAAAAATCCGAAATTTGTAGTCATAATTGGATCAGGCTTCCATTCACAAGCTTTTGATAACGAAAAAACTGTGTTGACAAATTGGGAAACCCTTTTGAAAAGAGTATATCCTAAAGTTTATTTAACACATGATTACACAATTGATTTCGAAACTATTGTTCGGTCGAAGACGGTGAATCAGCGACCAAGAAAAAAGTATGCGAGTTTGATTGAGAAGGAGATACTTAAAAAGGTTGCGGAAGAAATACTTAAAGAGAAGTATGAGAAAAATATTGAAAACTATCCAATGAAAATTTTCAACGCGAAATATGTCAGTGATGTCATCAGCCTAAATTTCGACACTGTGCCTGAACGGGTTTTAAGCAAAAAAAAGAAATTCAAATGTTTATATCCACAATTCAATTCAGAAAAGGAATTGAATGAGCTTGAACGAAATGCACTTCTTTATCACAAAGTGGAAGGCATCCGCTTCTGGCACCCGCATGGCACAGTGGAAAAACCCAGTAGTATATTATTAGGCATGCGCAGATACGGCCAACGCATTCAAATGATCGAGCGCCTGCGTAAACAGTATAAAAGCAAGAGCAAAGACGGCTCACTCGAAATTGAAGAAAGCAACTGGTACGACCTCCTCACCACCCGACCCATCATCATTTGCGGTGCTTCGCTGAGCAATGCCGAGTGGGATATCTGGACCGCGTTGGTCAACCGCAGCCGCAACTATGCGCGTTACCCCAAAAACCAGCAGCCTATTTACATCATGACCGATAACCCGGGCATGTATGAGGCGCGTAATCCGGATAATGTCAACTACTTCATTCCCATCACCTCCAAAAAAGAAAGTTTCGCTGCGCAGTGGAAAAAACTCGAAGAATTGTTTAGCAAATAACTATGAGAAGACTATCCCTCACCTCCCTCCTATTCATTGTCCTTCACACGGCGCAAGCCCAATCATTCGACGATGCCAAGAAGTCGCTAGTGAACTACGTAAAGCGCATGTACACCAACTCGCCTTTTGAAGGCGGTAAGAAAATCGAGACGGAAGAATTTAATGTGTGTGCGGTGGCTATTCCATCTGCGCAATCGGCCGGCAGTAAGCCATTGAATGTAGCGTGTACTTCTGCGCGCATTGCTTTTGGCGAGCCTTGTGTGCAATTCGAACACCTGGGGTTGGAGACAGCGAGCAACTCCGTTGCATCCGATATCTTCCTTTGCATGCCGCTTTCACAATACTTGAAAAGCGCCTATGAAAAAAAACCTTTCGATGGCGCGCGCATTGTTCAAGCGCCCTTGAAAGATGTATTCATCTCGGTAGTTACCCTCGAAAACGCCAAGTACACCTCCATGCCCATGCGCGATCGCGTGGCCCAAGTCAAGGCCAAGCAATACGCCAACACCATGTTCAACGGCAGCACAATCACGTCGGACATGATCATCACCACAGAAACCACCTCTACCGGTGCTTCAGAAACTACCACAACTGAGCTCCTGCGCGAACAATCCATGGGGTTTGTTGACGGTATGGAACAGCTCACGTCGTTTGAAGCGGAGGCGGGGAAGACGACGTATATCTTTTATCGGGAGATGGAGGGTAAGTAGAGAGAGCGTTCGCAAACCACGGTTGCACCTGTGGGTAATTTGATATACATCTTGCTATTAAGATCTCCCCATTTTTAGTCAGCCCCTCCGGGGCTGTGGCGCGATCCATTCAATCCATTGCTATGGAGGAGTGGCCCCTCCGGGGCCGGGAGAGGTGAAAACATAAAAGGATTGCAGTTGTTTGGATAAGCGAACGATTACGCATTTAGATTTCAAATCGCACGAGGTATCCGCAATTCTCCGATATACACTTCTCATCCTAAATGGCGCATCCATCATCCAGCCCCGGAGGGGCCAAACATCCCTAGCCAACGATAGCAGTGCGCGTGTTCCAGCCCCGGAGGGGCTGACTTTAGGGTTACGAATTAGGGGTTAGGGACTGTGCCAACATCAAAGAAACAAAACACTTTCAGACGCAACACGCTCTAACCTGGCGCCACAGCTCTTCGGTACCAAGTGACCTCTCACTGTTGTTACCACGCGACTCTTGTGTCTCACCTTCGCGCTTACATTTGCTGCATGACAATCGACCTTCGCAGCGACACCGTTACACGCCCGACACCGGCTATGCTCGATGCCATGACACGCGCCCAAGTGGGCGACGATGTATTTGGCGAAGACCCAACAGTAAACGAACTGCAAGCTTTTGCAGCTGATATGTTCGGCATGGAGGCTGCACTCTACTGCAGCAGTGGAACACAAACCAACCAAATTGCCATCAATGTGCACACACGTCCGGGCGATGAGGTGATCTGCTCCAACCTCTCGCACATCTACTTGTATGAAGGCGGTGGCGTGGCTCAAAACTCGGGCGTGAGCATGCGCCTGCTCGAGGGCAACCGCGGACGTATCACAGCGGATCACGTTCTGGCCAACATCAATGCCGACGACGCGCACTACCCGCGCACTACACTGGTTTCTCTGGAAAACACGATGAACAAGGGCGGCGGAGCTCTCTACGACCTCAATGAACTCAAGGCCATCCGCGAGGTTTGCTCAGCCAAAGGTCTCCAACTGCATTGCGATGGCGCTCGATTGTTCAATGCGGTCGTGGCTCAAGAGCTTGACCCAAAAGTATTTGGTGGAATCTTCGATACGATTTCTATTTGCCTAAGTAAAGGACTAGGCGCTCCGGTGGGTAGCTTATTGCTGGGCTCGAAAAACTTCATCTACCATGCCCATCGCCGAAGAAAATCAATGGGTGGTGGTATGCGCCAAGCGGGATTCATTGCCGCCGCCGGTCTCTATGCCCTGCAACACAACATTTCACGACTGCAAGATGATCATAGACGAGCCCAATCAATGGGGCAAGCTTTGAAAGGTCTGGATTGGGTTAAAAACATTATGCCCATCGACACCAATATTGTGATTGCCGAAATGGCCGATGGCATTCCATCGGGATCCGTAATGGCTGCGCTGGCAAAAGAAGGAATTCAATGCTTCACGTTTGGAAACGATAAAATACGCCTCGTGGCGCATCTCGACATCAACGATGAGCATGTAACGGCCTTTGCTGAACGTGTGCAGAATATTACTCGCTCCAAACTGGAAGAAGCTTCCAAGGAGCGTTTACCCGGCATGTATTGATATCTTGCACCCATGAATCAAAACAAGGCTTCGCAATCGCCCGTTATTCCTGTTACCTATGGTCTGCTAATCGTCTACAACGCGCTCTACTGGTCGGGTAAATTCCTAGGGGTTCCTGCCGCGTTTTACCTCGAAGTGGCCAAACACTGGAAGCTCATTACCTTTCTGGAGTTTCTGGCGGTAGCATCGGTGGTCGTTGATATCATCGTGCAATTCGATCGTTTCCCCCCCAAGCAAGCGCGTATGCGAATGATTCTTAGCGCTGTCCTCGGTGCATTGCTCGGGTTACGCATACTACTGGGGGTAATAGAACTTTATATGCGCGGCGAAGTGGGTGGTTAATGAAAAACTACTATCACATACTTGGTGTGAAACCCGGTGCAAGCGAAGAGGAAATTCGCAGTGCATTCCGGACAAAAGCGAAGGAGCTGCACCCCGATGTGAATCCTGATCCCACCGCACACGAACGCTTTATGGAATGCCAACAGGCTTATTCGTTTTTGATGGACCAGACACAACGCCACAATTACGACACCATTTTGAATGCAGAGAAGATTTCTATTGCCGAATTGCAACGCCGCGAATTGGTATACAAACTCTGGGTAGAACACCAGCAGCGCAAGGCTCGAACACGCTCAGCCATGGAAGCTGTTCGATACGATGCAAAAGGAAACCCCATTGCTAAAAAGATCTGGAAAGGGGTAAACTTGGTATACAACATCACATTTCTCTTGCTGTTTCTTAGCGTTATTATCGTGCCCATTTACAACTATAGCCAGGAGTTGAAACGACCTGAAAACATGCAACGCTCCCCTTTGTTTTTCATTATACCTATGGCTGTGGGCACTGTGTTTTTAGCCTATGGTTACTATTATTGGTTTATCTTGAAAACAGACAATGACTGAACAAACCATGTCGTCTTCATCTACCATACCCTTGTGCCTGTTCCCTTCTGCTCATTGGCTGGCCATGGGCCATGAAACGGTCTGTATCAATCCCAACGAAGTATATCTCAAGCAGACTTTTCGCAATCGTTACGACATACTTGGGGTAAATGGAAAATTGAGCCTCACGGTTCCTGTGGAAGGGCAAAAGGGTATCAAGACGGCCTTCAAAGACATCCGCATATCAGGCGCTTCCTGGCGCAAACAGCATATCAGCACCTTGCGTTCTTCATATGGAAGAGCAGCCTATTTCGAACACTATTTCGAAAAACTCGAAGCATGCATCCTGAAACCTCACTCGCACTTACTGGATCTGAATATGGAAGCGATCGAATGGGTGAAACTATGCGGGTTACCAATCCAAGTGACACTGATAGACGAACCGTGGGAATATCAAGAAGGCGACAAAACCTACCTCTGGGAGCCACACCAATCATGGCCCATACTCCCCTCCTACCCGCAGGTTTTCAGCGATCGACACCCGTTTATGAGCGGCCTTTCTGCCATTGACATCATCATGAACAAAGGACCACGAACTCCGGAATATCTGTTGCAAGTGTCGAACACTCCGGCTGTATAAGTCAACAATCTTTGTGCATTGATTCAATGCCGTCTTTGTCGAAATTTGGACACCCGTTTTCGGGTCTATCATCCATGAAAAGAAAACGTTCCGACATACTTCAGCTCTTCCTTTCACTGGGCATTGTGCTGACTTCTGCCTTCTTGCTTTCGTTCTATTTTTTCAAGCTCGACCTTACTGAGGAGAAGCGACATTCGCTCACGCCGGCCACACAGGAAATGCTCGGCAATCTGCCTGATCCGCTTTTCATACGCTGTTACTTGCACGGCGAGTTTCCGGCTGAGTTCAAGCGATTGGAGAACAGCATTAAGGAGCGACTAGACGAATTTGTAGACTACAGCAACGGACAAATCGACTATGAATTCATTGATCCGTATGAAAGCGGCGACGAGAAAATCATCAATGAAACGTTCAAAGCCCTCGATGAAAAAGGCTTGCGTTTTTCCAACATTTCCTATTCTGAAAATGGTGCGCAAGCATCGAAGCTCATTTGGCCGGCTGCTATCGTAGAGTATCAAGGACGCGAATACCCTATACAGTTCCTGAAAACGGAAACACCCGTGGCTACGGACCAAATGGTCAATACGTCGGTCAACAACCTGGAGTATGAATTAGCCAACGGCTTGCGCAAGATTACCCGCAAAGACAAACCGGCTATTGCCATTCTCACCGGGCATCGTGAAATTCCGGGAATAAACCTAGCCGACTTCCTGTATGGTCTGCGCGAAAACTATGACGTAGAGCCGGTTCGTATCGACTCCCAGATAAACGCCTTCAGCGATAAAGCCGATGCGATGACGCTTCGCACAAACCGCTATGCTGCGCTCGTGGTTGCAGGCCCCGATTCGGCTATTGGTGACAAGGACCGCTTTATCATTGACCAGTTTATCATGAACGGAGGCAAAGTGTTGTGGATGCTGGATGCTTTAAAAATCAACATGGACAGCTTGCGCAATGCAGAATCGACCATGGCTGTGAGCAATGAAAACGGTGTTTATGAAATGCTGTTCGAATATGGTGTGCGTTTGAATCGTGCTCTGGTAATTGACTTTCAGGGAGCACCTATCATTCTCGACAATGGCCCGATGGGCAATCAGCGGGCCTACACCGACCGCACGAATTACTACGCGCCACTGCTGCTATCCTCAACCAACACGCACCCCATTACAGCCAACCTCGACCCCATCAAAATGGAATTCGCAGGTAGTCTCGACAGTGTGAATGCGAGTTCCGATGTCGTCAAAATACCCTTGCTCAAGAGTTCACCGCTTTCGAAAGAATTGCGCGCACCTGTGCGTGTTGACCTTCAACTCTTGGCCTTTAACCAGCAGTACTTCGAAAACGGTACTAGTCCGGAGCGGACCATGGCTATGATTCTCGAAGGAAAATTCCCCAGTGCCTTCAGCGACCAAACACCTGATGCGATTAAGAAAGATCCAAACATCGCTTTCCGCGACAAGAGTCTTCCAACAAAAATGATCGTGATCGCCGATGGCGATATTGCTTACAACGACGTGGACATGCGCAGCGGAAAGCCCATACCCATTGCATTGGGGTACGATCCTCAGTTTCGAAGAGTGTTGTATGACAACAAAGAGTTTCTCATGAATTGCATGAATTACCTGCTCGATGACCAGGCGCTCATCAGTGTTCGTTCGCGAACCATTGAACTCCGAAAGATGGCCGAAGAGAAGATTGTCAGTTCAGGGAGTACCATCAAAACAATCAATACCGTTGTGCCCATCCTGCTGGTAATGGTGCTCGGCATCATTCAATTTTTCTGGCGCAAGAAGCGCTGGACCTCTAAGCTCGCATAAGCCAAAGCGAAACCGATGAAGAAGAATATTATATTACTACTGGTATTGGCCGTCCTGGCCATCGCAGCCGGTGTCGTCTACTTCCAATCACACACCAGCACCATTTCCGATGAGCCACTCACCGATTTCGCCATTGAGGATACCGCCAAGGTCAACAAGGTGGTGATAACCGATCACCTGGGTAAGGTAGCCGTGGTAGAGCGAGTGCCCGGCGAGCGTTTATGGCGTCTGAACGGCAAATTGCACGCGCGTGAAGATGCCGTAAATCTGATGCTGAAGACCTTTAACCGCATTCGTATTCGCGGTAATGTGAGCGATTCCTCCCGCGCCAATATGCTGAAGCTACTCGCCTCTTCATCGAAGCGAGTCGAGATTTTCACAGGCGGAAACGAGCCTGCAAAAATCTGGTACGTGGGTATACCTACACCCGATCATACGGGAACCATTATGCTACTGGAAATTCCCGGTATTGGCCGAAGCGAGGAACCTTATATTGTTCACATGGAAGGATTCACGGGTTTCCTTTCGACGCGCTTTTTCACGAACGAAATGGAATGGCGATATACCGGCATTTTCGAATACCCACATCTCGAAGTAAGTAAAGTCCGCATGATCAATCACATGATTCCTGCCGACAGTTGGGAGGTGCGTTTTAGCGGCGGCAATAACATAGAATTGTGGAGTTGCGATGTTGCCGGAGCTAGTGAAAGAAAAGCCCTTCGTTTCGATACAACTGCGGTAAAAGAACAACTGCTTCTGTTCAAGAAAGTACACGTGGAATCGTTCAACACGCAGCTCACCGAGTCGCAAACCGATAGTTTAGGCCAAGCACAAGCAGCCTACACGCTGGAGGTGACAGACAGCAAGGGAAAGACAACAACCATCGATCTGCACCTGAAACCATCGAAGAAAGCTATAGAAGACGACTACGGCAACATCATACCATTTGATTTGGACTATTTCTGGGCGAAAACACAAGACGGTGAAATCGCCATGGCCCAGTCTTATAACTTTAGTCCGCTGCTAAATCCGATTGGGAAGTTTTCTCCGATGTATTAAAGTTGCAAAACCGAACACCTATCAAGAATGAAAAACATCGATAAGGAAAGTATAGAAAAAGCATTCAAGCTCTTCGATACAGGAGATATCGACAAAATTGAAATCGGCACAACGAAAGGGTTGCTGCAAATACACATTTTCCTGTTCGAAGGACTTTACGATTTTGCCGGAAAAATCAGGACTCATAACATCTCGAAAGGAGGGTTTCGATTTGCGACAGCACTTTATTTGACGGAAGCATTGGCCAAGGTTGAGCAAATGCCGGAAACAACCTTTGAGGAAATCATTGCAAAATATGTAGAGATGAATATTGCTCATCCATTCTTGGAAGGTAATGGCCGCACTATGCGTATTTGGCTCGATTTGATTCTAAAGTCTAGGCTTAAAAAAGTGGTGATGTGGCAATCAATCGACAAGCACATCTACTTGCAGGCAATGGAACGCAGTCCTATTAATGATCTGGAACTTCGTATTCTTTTAGCAGCAAATCTGACTGAAGACATTACGAACCGTGAGATAATCTTTAAAGGTATTGAGCAGTCGTATTACTATGAAGGGTATGAAAAGGATAGTGATTAAGAGTAAAAAAAACATCATTCTAGTTATTCGAAGACTTGGTCAGGACAAAAAAAGGGGCGCTGTTAAGCGCCCCTTGATATAGAAGAAAGACTTTTGATTAATCGTATTTAATCACAAGAGCATTGTAAACATATTTATAGATATACGAGCCCTTTTTCTCCTTAATCATTTGAGCTCTGGTCATTGGATCTAACTTTACTTTATCCTCCTTTATTTCAATGATATCTACAGTATCACCGAATTTGTTATGCGCCAGTTCTAACAAATTATCGTAAGGCACTACGCCAACGGCAAGCTTCGAGTAAGCTTCATATCTGACGGAGCCAACCACAGTCCATTCGGAAACAGCTCTTTCGGCAGGTCTCTCAATTCCTCGTGCCGGTAAAGCAACACTGCAACTCTGGAGCACTGAAATTGCAATCAGTGATACTGATAGAATAATTAACTTCTTTTTCATAAGGTTTATTTTGTACAAAAATAACCGCTGACTGTAAAAAAGCAAGACACTTAAATGTTGAAAGCCAAATAAAATGAGAACTAGGCTATCATTCGACTTTTCTCACTTAAACACAAAAGCCCCGTCTCCGGAGCTTTTGCGATGTTTAACCCATCGGCAATGAACAAACTGCCTTTGGTCTTTTAGAATGAGATTATCCCAAGTAGGACTTCAAGATTTTACTGCGGCTGGTGTGCTTCAGACGGCGAATCGCCTTCTCTTTAATCTGACGCACACGCTCGCGTGTCAGGTCGAAGCGCTCTCCGATTTCTTCCAGCGTGAGTGGATGCTCTCCATTCAAACCGAAGTACAAACGAACCACATCGGCCTCGCGGCTGGTAAGGGTGCGCAGTGAACGCTCAATCTCTTTGCGAAGTGATTCGTGCAACAAATCGGTATCCGGTGAAGGCGTATCGTTTGTTTGCAATACGTCGTACATGGTGCTGCTGCTGTCATCGCCATCTTTCAGTGGGGCATCCATTGAAACGTGACGACCGCTATTGCGCATGGACTGCTTCACTTCGTCGAGCGTCATTTCCAGCACTTCAGCCAATTCAGCCGGTGTTGGTGGACGTTC